>JBBSLT010000111.1:0-7871 GCA_038233555.1 Acidimicrobiales bacterium | reverse complement strand
CGGATCAGCTCAGCCTCGGCGCTGGGGATGGCGATGAGCAGGGCCTCGGCGCCGGTGCGCTCAGCCACCTCCTGTAGGTGCGCTCGGGTACCCATCACCGCCACCTGCATGATGCGCAGGTGGCGCTTGCGGGGGTCGTCGTCGAGCAGGGCCACCGGCAGGTAGCTGCTGTTGGGATGGCGCAGCATGGCGGTGAGCACCTGGGCGCCCCCCTCGCCGGCGCCGAAGACCACCATGGGTGTGCAGCGATCGCCCTTGGGCCGGCGGTGGCGCTCGATCAGCAGGCGCCAGGCGTAACGGGCCCCCGCCATACCAACCAAAGCCATGCCCGCCCCCCCTACGGGCACGCTCAGGGGCACGGGACGCCCCAGGGTCAGGTTGGCCAGGAAGACCACCAGGGTGGTGACTGCCGCCGCCCGGGCCAGCGCCGCCACCTCATCGAAGCTGCCCACTCGCCAGCGACCCTTGTACAGGCCGCACAACAGCCCCATGAGCAGTGCCACGAGGAGCACGGCTGGAAGGAAGGTGGCGAAGGAGGTGAGTTCGCCGAGGTTGGGGGCGAAGTCGTTGCGCACCGCCAGGGCCAGGGTTAAGGCGGCGCTCCAGGCTGAGGCGTCGATCGCCACCTGAACGGCGACCCGGTGCTGGGCCAGCCACGGCATCAGCCACGTCAGCAACCGGGGGGGAGCTTCGGAGGGGCGCCGACTTCCTCTGGGCGGAAGAGCCACGATGGGGGGATCTCCTGGTCTTTTTCGTCTCGAAGCGGGAGAAGTGGCCACTTTGGTCCCGCCCTACCGTGCTGAACCTACTCAAGCAAGGGTTGTACGTCCAGAGAGATTTTTGGGCGTCATCCGGCCCGCCTTGGTCATAGGTTGACCGTTCCTCAACCTACGCTTGCGATGGCATCTGGGTTGACCCGATTCGACGGCCAGGTTGACTACGTCGTCCGCCTTACCAATAGGCGACCTCGGATCGATGCGTGCGATGCAACGGGTGTAGGTCCAAAGGGGATCTCGTGGGCAGCAGGTGAGGCGGCCACCTCGTCTCGGTGCGTTGACCGTCGCCCCACCGGCAGCGCCAGCAGCACGATGATGAAGGGGTAGACGAGGGAGCGCTGGCGGGCGATGATGCCGAAGTTGCCGATGGCCGAGAAGGCGACGATGAAGAGCAGCGAGTAGGTGACGCACAGGACCACGAAGGGTCTGCGCCAGCTCCGCCGCAGGGCTGCGAGCACATGCGGGCCGGCGAGGACGAAGAAGACGAGGAGGACGGCCCCTTCGAGCGATGAGGCCAGCGCCTGGGCGTTGTGAGCCTCGAAGGGGAACGGCCGGAACAACACGGTCAGCACCGCCAGGGGGAGGTTCAGCGGGTTGTCGACCACGTTGACCGGGTCGTAGCTGGATCCGCCTCCGCCGATTCGGGCAGACGTGCTCTCGAGCAGCTCGTTGACGGCCGAGCGGTCGAGCTGTTCGAGGTTGAAGTAGTCCTGGAACGATCCCACCACGAGGAACCCGACCACGGCGAGAGCGACGATGCCGAGTGCCTTGCCACCGGCGACCGCCCGGCTGGGGCTGGCATGGGCCCCACGAGACGTCGGGCGCAACAGATAGCCCAGCGCCAGGCCCAGGAAGACCAGAACGGCCATGTGGGGCCGGACCACGACGGTGGCCAGCAACCCCAGAACCAGCAGGAGGAATCCCCCGTGCCTGCGGGCGAAGATCCGGGCCACCCCGTACACCGAGAGTCCGATGGCGAACATCACCCATGCTTCCTTGCCCAGGCTCGAGGGCCAAAAGACCAGGGTGGGCAGGAAGAACAGGAGCTTGGCGTAGCGATGGTGGTTGCCTTCGGGGAAGGCCAGGCGGTAGGCCTGATAGAAGAGGTAGAGGCCGAGGAAGGCCATCCAGGAGAAGACGAAGAAGCCCCCCAGGCGGGTGGGCCCGATGACGGTGTAGACGACGCCGGTGACCAGGTTGAGGGCCTGGGTGCCCTCGCCGCCGCCTCCCAGCTCGGCGGGGAAGTGCCCGCTACGCAGGCTGGCGGCGATGATGCGCCCGGCTCCGTCGTAGCCCTGGGCGTCGCCCGATCCGTAGACCCCGTAGATCAGGGCGTAGCGCAACAGGGTGCCCACCACCACTTTGACCACCACGGCGGCGGCCAGGATGTTCACCATCCGCACGTCGCCCTCCCGCCGAGCGCTGCGGGTCACCAAGACCATCGTGACGCCGACCAGGATGGGCAGGATGACCATCCCGCCCCACACGTCGTAGGAGCTGTGCTGCATGGCCCACGACAGGGCCACCAGGTAGGCGGCGGCGCCCACCACTGCCGGGACGGTCACCAGATCCGGTCGGGAGGCTGTGGAAGTGGTCGTCATCGAATGTGCAAGGTCCTCCTCGTCGCTCCCTCCGACGTTAGTGCAGAGCTTTGGCGTGGACGCTCATCGTATGCATCCGGTGTCGACGATCAGAGCGACCATCGAGGCTGGGCTACGTCAGACTGGCTGACGACGCGGTGATTTCGTCGTCATAGAGAGCACCTCCGACTACCAGGCACACTCGACGACACCGCGCTAGTGCAGCGGGCATACGGCGCGCGACCATGCCACGGCACCTGAACCGCAGAGGAAGAGGCCCCGTGGCGTTGGTGGACAGGCTGAAGCCGATCACCCCCAAGTCGTTCCGACGAACGATCCGCACGGCGCGCATGCGAGCCCGGCAGTCGACGCCGGCAGCGAGGGTCCTCCCCGACTTCCTGGTCCTCGGCGCCCAGCGCTGCGGGACGAGCTCGCTCTACAAGTACCTGGGGCGCCACCCCCAGATCGCTCCGTCGCTGCGCAAGGAGGTGGGCTACTTCAGCGCCTCCTACGGCGAGGACGTCAGCTGGTACCTCGCCCACTTCCCCGTTGCCATCCGTCGCCAGCTGATGCAGCGGGTGGGGCACCAACTCCTGGCCTTCGAGGCCACGCCCGACTACCTCCTCCACCCGCTGGCGCCGGTTCGGGTCAAGACCCTGCTGCCCGACGCCAAGTTCGTGGTCTTGCTCCGCGACCCGGTGGAGCGGGCCTTCTCCCATTACCTCCACATGCACCGCCTAGGCTTCGAGGCGCGGACCTTCGAGGAGGCGATCGAGTCCGAGAGCGAGACCATCGCTGCCGACCTGGCCCAGATCCACCTCGACGTCGGCCACAACCCCAAGCGGTTCCACCGATACTCCTACCTGGCCCGGGGCCGGTATGTGGAGCAGCTCGAGCGGTGGATGGGACACTTCCCCCGGAGCCGATTCCTCATCCTCGACAGCGCCAAGCTCTATTCGGAGCCGAGGACCACCTACCAGGAGATCCTCCGGTTCTTGGAGCTACCGGCATGGGTTCCGGGGGAGTTCTCGAATCACAGCTACGTCGGGACTCCAGCTCCGTCGGCCACGGCGATGGAGCCTCGGGTCGGCCAGCTCCTGGCCGAGCAGTTCGGGGAGGCCAACCAGGGCTTGGCGGCGCTGGCAGGCCGGGACTTCCCCTGGAACCGGTAGACGGGGGTCACCGCAAGCTGCCGACGCTCAGCAGTGCCGTGCAGGTCTGGGCCTGGCACAGGTGAGCCGAACCTTGCCGAGCGTTCTGGCCTGACTTAGCCTCGATTTCGTCCTCCCACTTCGGGAGCGGCGTGTCGGGCCCGGGAGGCGGAGAGCCGGTTGGACTTCGGTTGGAGCGAGACCCAGGACCGCTACCGCGAGGAGGTCGTCGCCTTTGCTCAGCGCGAGCTCAACGACGACGTCGTGCGCCGGGATGCCGACGCCGAGCACTCCCCGGAGGCTTGGAAGCGCTGCGCCGACTTCGGGATCCAGGGACTAGCTGTTCCCGAGGAGTACGGGGGACGGGGCGTCGACCCGCTCACCCTGATGATGGCCATGGAGGCCCTCGGCTACGGCTGCACCGACAACGGGCTGCTGTTCTCCCTCGGGGCCCAGATGTGGTCGGCCGAGGCGCCGCTGGTGCGCTTCGGTTCGGAGGAGCAGAAGCGCCGCTATCTGCCGGGGCTGTGCGACGGATCGCTCATCGGGATCCAGGCCATGACCGAGCCCGGTTCGGGCTCCGACGCCTTCAGCCTCACCACCACGGCCGAGCAGCGGGGCGACCGCTACGTGCTCGACGGTACCAAGACCTACATCACCAACGCCCCGCTGGCCGACGTCATCTTGACCTTCGTCACCACCGATCCGACCAAGGGCTTCCTTGCCATCAGTGCCGTACTGGTCGATCGCCACACGCCCGGGCTCACCATCGGCCCCCCGTTCGACAAGATGGGCCTGCGCACCGTGCCCATGAGCGAGGTGACCTTCACCGGCTGCGAGGTTCCCAAAGAGAACATCCTCGGGCGTCCCGGCAACGGGCTGGCTATCTTCAACCATTCCATGGAGTGGGAGCGCAGCTACATCCTCGCCGGCGCGCTCGGCACCATGGCACGCCAGTTGGAGCGCTCCATCGCCTATGCCCGGGAGCGTAAGCAGTTCGGCCAAGCCATCGGGAAGTTCCAGGCGGTGGCCCATCGCATCGTCGACATGAAGCTCCGGATCAAGGCCGGCCAGCTCCTGTCCTATGAGCTGGCCTGGCTGCGCAGCCAGGGCCGCTCCACCAAGCTCGAGTCGGCCATGGCCAAGCTGTGGGTGAGCGAGGCCTTCCTCCAGACGAGCCTCGACGCCTTGTTCATCCACGGAGGCTCGGGCTACATGCGTGAGGCCGGCCACGAGCGAGACGTGCGCGACGCGGTGGCCGGCTGCATCTACTCCGGCACGTCCGACATCCAGCGCAACATCATCGCCGGACGCCTCGGGCTGTGACCGCCTATCTGCTCCACCAGCTCCTCGAAGCCTCGGCGGCGCACCACCCCGACGCTCCGGCCGTCCAAGACGGCGAACGCATCCTCAGCTACGCCGAGCTCGACGGGCGGGCCAACCAGCTGGCGCATCTGCTTCTCGAGCTGGGCGTGAACAGGGGCGACCGTGTGGGGCTCTACCTCGACAAGTCACTGGAGTCGATCGTGGGCCTCTTCGCGGTGTTGAAGGCGGGCGCCGGCTACGTGCCCCTCGACCCCCAGGCCCCCGTCGCCCGGCTCGGCTACATCGCCGGCGACTGCAGCATCCGGTGCCTGCTCAGCGGGAACGAGAAGGCACCCTCGTGGCAAGCGCTGGTCGACGCTGGCGCCCCGTTGCAGGCCATCGTCGTCCTCAACGCCAGCGACCCGGGCGACGCACCCGACGGTGTGGCCGTGCACACATCCTCGGCTGTCGATCACCATCCCCGGGTGGCACCGGTGGTCGGCGGCATCGACCTCGACCTGGCCTACATCCTCTACACCTCGGGCTCCACCGGAGAGCCCAAGGGGGTGGTGCTCACCCACCTCAACGCCATGACCTTCGTGCGCTGGGCCCACGAGCGCTTCTCGGTGGGACCCGACGACCGGCTCTCGAGCCACGCCCCCCTGCACTTCGACCTGTCGGTCTTCGACGTGTTCGTGGCCGCCGCCTCCGGCGCCCTGGTGGTCTTGGTCCCAGCGCGGACATCGGTCTTCCCGAGGGAGGTGGCCCGCTTCATCGAAGCCAACGCCATCACCGTGTGGTACTCGGTGCCGTCAGTGCTCACCATGCTCACCCTCAGGGGTGGCTTGGAGACCGGGAACCTCCCCAGCCTGCGGGCCCTGCTCTTCGCCGGCGAGGTATTCCCCACCAAGTACCTGCGTCGCCTGATGGAGCTGCTCCCCCACGTGTCGTTCCACAACCTCTACGGCCCGACCGAGACCAACGTCTGCACCCACTTCGAGGTCCCGTCCCTCCCCGACGACCAGGTCGAGCCCATACCCATCGGAGCCGCCATCGCCGACGTGGAGGTGTTCGCCCTCAGCGAGGAGGGTCGGATCGCCCGGCGGGGCGAGGTGGGAGAGCTCCACGTGCGGGGCACCACCGTGATGAGCGGCTACTGGGGCGACTCCAAGCGCACCCGCGCCGCCCTGGTGGCCGACCCGACGGGTGGCGGCCGGGGCGACCTGGTGTACCGCACCGGCGACCTGGTGCAGGAGGACGACGACGGCTCGTACCGGTTCCTCGGGCGCCGGGACGCCCAGATCAAGGCGCGGGGCTACCGCATCGAGCTGGGCGAGATCGAGACCGCCCTCTACGCCCACCCTCAGGTGCTGGAGTGCGCGGTGGTAGCCATCCCCGACGAGGTCCACACCAACAAGATCAAGGCCTACGTGAGCGGTGGCGGCGGCGTCGACCAGGCGGCGCTGGTGGCGACCTGCGCCGAGCGCCTCCCCCGGTACATGATTCCCGAGATCTTCGAGTTCCGGGACGTGCTGCCGAAGACGTCCACCGGCAAGATCGATCGACAGGCCCTCGCCGGGGCCACCGAGCTACAGGGAGTGGCCACGTGACGACAGAGCAACGGATCCGAACCTTCATCCGGGACGACCTCAACAAGGGCAAGGACGTAGGTGAGCTGGCCGACGACTACCCGCTCATCGAGAACCAGGTGATCGACTCCCTCGGCATCTTCGAGACGGTCCAGTTCCTCGAGCGGGAGTTCGGGACGTCGATCGAGGACGAAGACCTCCTGTTGGACAACTTCGGGACGATCGCCGACATCGCCCGGTTGGTGGAGTCCAAGAACGCAACGTGACCCAGGGCCAGCCGTTCGAGCGAGCAGCGTCCGACCGGTCGCCGGCTCCGGTCGGAAGGCTCCCGAACTTCCTCGTCATCGGGGCCCCGAGGTGCGGCACCAGCTCGCTGGCCCGGTACCTGCGCGGCCACCCCAAGGTGTTCCTGGCCGTGCCCAAGGAGCTGCGCTTCTTCGATCGGGAGTTCGATCGAGGCCTGGGTTGGTACCAGGAGCGGTTTGCCGCCGTCGACGGCGAGCGGGCGGTCGGCGAGGCCAGCCCCAGCTACCTGTACCGGGCCGAGGCGGTCGAACGCATGGCCGCCACCGTCCCCCACGCCCGTTTGATCGCCATCCTGCGCGACCCGGTGGCCCGGGCTTACTCCCACTACTGGATGGAACGCATGCGGGGGCGGGAGCGGCGGAGCTTCGCCGAGGCCATCGACGCCGAGCTGGGCCCTGGGGCCGGCGTGTCCCGATCGGCCGAGGCGACAGGTATGGCCTACCTCGACCGCGGCCGTTACCTGAGCCAGCTCGAGCGGGTAGGCGAGCACTACCCCCGCTCTTCGCTGCTCGTCCTGGTCTTCGACGACCTGGTCGCCGACCCGGCCGAGTCCTATCGCAAGGTGTGCCGCTTCCTCTCGGTGTCGGACACCTTCGTGCCTCCCCTGCTGGGCACCGCCGTCAACCCCTCGGTGGCCTTTCGCTCCCTGGGGCTGCGCCGCTTGGCCAAGCAGCTCCCCAACCCGGCTCGCCGGGTGGTCGAACGAGTCAACACCCGAAGCTTTCGCTATCCCCCCCTCGACCCCGGGCTGAGAGCCCGGGCCACGGCCTACCTGGAGGACGACACCCGGGCGCTGGGGATCTGGCTGGACCGTGACCTCTCGTCGTGGATGGCGTGAGGATTGCCCCGGTCGGGCAGCTCGCCGGCCGGTTGCTCGTCGGTGGCCGAGGCCGAGCTTGGCTTCGCTGGTCACGGCGATCCGTCTCGCACACGGGACCATTTACACGATGACGGCCGGCCCTGCGCAACCAGTGCAGTGACAGCAGGTAGCCAAGAAAGAGGCTGAAATAGATTGACAAATGATTGGGACCATTGTAAGATACGAACGTATGTCGGCGCCGGGAAATGTGGGCGAGGGGGTAGCCAAGGTCAGGAACGACCTGGCCGCCCTGTGCTCCACCCTCGATCCCGATGCCATCCCCCTCCCCGAGGTCACCCCGCTGT
>JBBSLT010000110.1:0-7999 GCA_038233555.1 Acidimicrobiales bacterium | reverse complement strand
GCCCTGCGCCGATCCGGCACCCGTTGGGTGGGCCTGTGCCCGTTCCACACCGAGCGCACCCCGTCGTTCTCGGTCAACGCCGAGCTGGGGTTCTATTACTGCCTTGCCGGCGAGACGCGGGTGCTCACCTGGGATGGTGTCCGTCCCATCCGACAGCTCGCTGGAACAACCCAAAAAGTCCTGACCGAAAACGGTCGGTGGGTCGACGCGCCGTTCCGATCGTTCGGGGTGCAGCCTTTGCGTAAGGTCACGCTGGGGCGCAACGGTCAAGAAAAGACAATTCATGCGACGCCCGAGCACCGGTGGTTCGTACGTGAAAGCCGTGGTCGTCGGTATGAGCGAACCACCGATCAGCTCCGTACTGGAATTAGTCTCTGCTGGTCATTTCCCCAGAACCGCTTACGTCATCTTGCCGAACTGTCACCTTTCGGTATTGCCCACGGCATCACGTATGGAGATGGGAGTCGTTTCGGAAAAATGGCGTGCGTCGACCTTCATGGGGAGAAAGACGCACAGCTGCTCAAGTGGTTCCCCCTGAACCGGACGTATGCCTGTCGGCGAGCGGATGGCAGCCCCTTCGTGAAGGTGCTGGACCTTCCGCTGTACTTCAAGCTCAGACCCTCTCTTGATGAGGCTCCCAGCTACCTCGCTGGGTGGCTCGCAGGCTACGTTGCCGCCGACGGACATGTCGCCAAAGACGGTACGTGTTCGCTGAACTCGGCAGAACGCAAAGATCTGGAGTTCGTGAGGGAGGTTTGCAGCCGTCTGGGGATCGGCACCTACGGCATCACCAGCCAGCTTCGTCGGGGAGTCGGTGATGCGCCATCGCTGCTTCACCGCGTCCACTTCATTTCTGAAGACCTAGACGAACGGTTCTTCCTCATCGACGAGCATCGGCTCCGCTTTGCCGGTTGCCAGAAGGCATGGACCAGACGTGGCTGGGCCGTGAAATCGGTTGAGGAGACCGATCGGGTAGAGGAGGTGTACTGCGCAGAGGTCGACGGCAGTCACTCGTTCACCTTGGAGGACAACATCCTCACCGGCAATTGCTTCGGCTGCCAGGCCAAGGGTGACGCCATCACCTTCGTGCGGGAGACCCGCCAGCTCGACTTCGTGGGGGCGGTGGAGTCGCTGGCCGGCCGGGCCGGGATCGAGTTGCACTGGGACACCCAGCGCGAGTCGGGCGAGCGCCAGCGCCGCACCCGCCTGGTGGAGACCATGGACCGGGCGGTCACCTGGTACCACGAGCGGCTCCTCTCCAGCCCCGACGCGGCCGACGCTCGCCACTACCTGCGGTCCCGGGGCTATGACGGCGAGGTGGTGCGCCGGTTCCAGCTCGGGTGGGCCCCCGACGGATGGGACGAGTTGTGCCGGTCGCTGTCCCTGCCGGCCGACGTGGCCATCGACGCTGGCCTTGGCTTCGTCAACAAGCGCAATCGGCTTCAGGACAGCTTTCGAGCTCGCGTCCTGTTCCCCATCTTCGACGCCCGGGGCGATGCCGTGGCCTTCGGGGGCCGGGTGCTGCCCGGCGCCGAAGGGCACCCGAGGCTGCGCCGATCGGCGCAGCCGTGGCCCGAGCGGCCCGCCGGCGAAGCCGGCAAGAGCGGGAATCGGAGCCTCGGTCTCGGCGGCGAAGCCGCCGAGCCTTCGGAAACCTCGCCTGTGCGCACACGCCCGAAGTACAAGAACTCCGCCGCCAACCGGCTCTACGACAAGGGGGAGGTGCTCTACGGCCTCAACTGGGCCAAGACCAAGGTGGTGGAGCACAGCGAGGTGGTGGTGTGTGAGGGCTACACCGACGTGATCGGCTTCGCCTCGGCAGGCGTCCCCCAGGCGGTGGCTACCTGTGGGACCTCGCTCACCGAGCGCCATGTGGCCACCTTGCGCCGCTTTGCCACCCGCATCGTCTTGGCCTTCGATGCCGACGGGGCCGGCCAGGCGGCCGCGGAGCGGATCTACGGGTGGGAGCGCCGCTACGAGGTCGACGTGTTCGTCGCCGCCCTGCCGCCAGGGACCGATCCCGCCGACCTGGCCGGGAGCGACCCCGAGGCACTCCGTAGGGCGGTGACCGACGCCGTGCCGTTCCTCGCCTTCCGCCTCGATCGCCTGTTGGCCGAAGCCCCTCTGGCCTCGGTCGAATCGAGGGCGCGGGCGGCAGCGGCGGCCGCCGCCCTCATCGCCGAGCACCCCAACCAGATCGTGCGGGAGGACTACGCCGCCCAGATTGCCCTTCGACTCGGCGTGCGCCCCGAGCACCTCATGACCGGCCAGGGTGACGGAGGACGGCGTCCGACCAACGTCCGGGCGCCGTCGAGGCAGAGGAGGCGGGCCGAGACAGCGTCGTTGCTCGCCCTCGGCCTCGCCGTCCATCAGCCCGAGGCGGTGTGCGAGCTGCTCCACGACGTGCTCTTCGCCGACCCCGTCGAGCTGGCGGCCTACCAGGCGCTGGCCCGCTCGACCACCCTCCAGGAGGCGGTGGAGGAAGCGGACCCCGAGGTGGCGGAGCTGTTGTTGCGTCTGGCGGTGGAGGAGGTGGCCGATACCGACGCCGGGGCGGTGGTGGGCCGGCTGGTCGACGAGGCCACGTCGCGGTTGCTGGCCGACATGGAGGTGGGCTTTCGCACCGGGAGGTCGCCCGGCGATGATCCCCAACTCTTCGGGTGGCTCAAGCTGCGGATCGAGGATCTACGAGACGACACCGCGCGGGCCTCTGCGGTCGAGCAGTTGCTCCCCTTCCTGGTGGCTCGGGCGCCCAAACCTGAGGTGAAGACCGGAGAGACGCCGTGAAGGCGCAGGTCCCCTCGCCGGCACCCGACCTGGAGATGGCGGTGGGGGAGCTTCGCCGCCTGGTGGCCCTCGGTCGCGACCAGGGCACCATCACCGTCGACGAGGTCCTGGTCGGCCTTGGCTGTCCCGAGCCAACCTCGTCGTTCATCGAGGCCATCACCGAGTTGCTCGCCGGCTACGGCATCACCGTCGACCCCGAGGAGCCTCACGCCGAGTCGGAGACGACTGAGCCACACGACGGCTCGCCCCGGCCCCGGCGACGTCCCACACCGTTGTCGTGGCTCAGTGCACCCGGTCGGGGAACCTCGACGGCCAGCGCTCCTCTCGGGGCGACCTCCGATCCGGTACGAATGTACCTGAGGGAGATCGGTCGGGTCCCTTTGCTGCGGGCCGACGAGGAGGTGGCGCTGGCCCAGCGCATCGAGGCCGGAGTGCAGGCCGGCGACGTCTTGCGGGTGATGGACGCCGCCGGTGAGGGAGACGCTCGGATGCGGGCAACGTTGGCGGCGGTAGAGGTCGACGCCTACGAGGCCAGGCAGGTGTTGATACAGGCCAACTTGCGCCTGGTGGTGTCCATCGCCAAGCGCTACGTGGGCCGGGGGCTGCTCCTCCTCGACCTCATCCAGGAGGGCAATCTCGGGGTGATGCGGGCGGTGGAGAAGTTCGACCACACCAAGGGGTTCAAGTTCTCGACCTACGCCACCTGGTGGATCCGCCAGGCCGTCACCCGGGCCATCGCCGACCAGGCGCGCACCATCCGTATCCCCGTCCACGTGGTGGAGAACGTCAACAAGGTCACCCGGGCCCAGCGCCAGCTGCTCCAGGAGCTGGTGCGAGAACCCACGCCCGAGGAGGTGGCGGAGCGGGTGAGCATGACCCCCGGGCAGGTACGTGACATCTACCGCATCGCCCTGGACCCGCTGTCGCTCGACTCACCACTGGGCGAGGAGGACGAGGCAAGCCTCGGTGACTTCATCGAGGACCGTGACGCCGAGGTACCGGCCGACATGGCCATTCGCGAGCTGCTGGTCGAGGCGGTGGAAGAGGTGTTGGAGGAGCTCACTGAGCGCGAGCGCGACATCGTGCGCCTGCGCTTTGGCCTCGACGGTGGAGGCAAGGCGTGCACCCTCGAGGAGGTGGGACGGGAGTTCGGCGTCACCCGCGAGCGCATACGCCAGATCGAGTCCAAGACCCTGGCCAAGCTCCGCCATCCCCAACGCAGCGCCAAGCTCCGTGACTACCTCGGTCCCTGAGGTCACTCACCCAAGTCACTCGCCCAGGTCGCGGACTTGGTCGTCGGGCGGGACGACGATCTCGACGGCGGTGCCGAAGTCGAAGTAGGCCACGTCGAAGCGCTGGCGGACCTGTCCGCCGGGGGCGGGGACGTCGTGCTCGTAGACCAGGCGCCGAAGCCGGTCGTCGCCGTCGAGCTCGACTTCGACCCGGAGCCGGCGGGCGCCGAGGCGATCAAGGAAGGCCTCGAGCGCCGCCAGCTCCTCGGTCGTGGCAGCCTCGGCCGAGGCGGCCACCAGGTCGACGGTGGCCTGGAGCAAGGTGATCCCGTCGGCGTCCACCTCGGAGTGGACCTCGCGCACCGACGAGGCGTCCACGCCGGCCAACAAGGCGATGGGCGCACCGAGATCGCTGCCAGTGAGCCCGGTGAGCGGGCCGAACCCGGTAGCGACCTGGTCGGGACCGTCGTCGCTGGCGGTGACGGTGGGATCGATGCGCACCCAGACGGCGGAGGCACCGGCGAATGAAGTCAGGGCAGGGGCACGGACGTAGACCAGGCCGTCGGCCACGACCGTCTCGAACTCGGTGCCTCCTCTCGCGGCACGGCCATTCTCCTCGCGGTCCAAGTCGAGGATCGACCGGGACCTCCCGGCGGTGAAGTCGATGACTCCTTCACCTCGCAGGACGAAGGGTTCGCTTCGACCGGGCAGGCCGGTGACGGTGGCAACGGTGGTTGTCCGGGCCGTACCCGACGCCGCAGTGGCGCCAGGGGCCCGAGCAAGGCGAGCGGCTGCGCCCTCGCCCCCCTCCTCGGGCGATGTTGCCCCGGCCGGTCTACCGCTGGCGTCAGTGCCGGTGGGAAGGACTTCGGTGGAGGCGTCGCCAGCGGTGCAGGCGGTGAAGAGCAGGCAGGACAGAACAGGGACGAGCAGTACGGCGCGACGCATGGCGGGTTCCTCACTCGAGTCGATGTGCGGCTCAGAAGAGCAAGGGACGGGCTGGCGTCCGTCGTTGAGTATGCGCCGCCGCCACCCCCTTCGTCAACGGTCTGTACCGCCAGGCTCAGGAGCTGAGTAATAATGGGGCGTGGCGTTGGTTCGGGACGTGACCCGATGGGTGGGCCGAAGCGCCAAGCGGATCGCCGTGGCTGTCGTCGGCGCCGTGCTCCTGGTGGCCGGCGTGGCCATGCTGGCCCTCCCTGGCCCCGGACTGCTGGTCGTCTTCGCCGGTCTGGCGGTGCTAGCCACCGAGTTCGCCTGGGCGAGCGCAGCCCTCTCCCTGGCCAAGCGCAAGGCGGCCCAGGCCGGAAGCGTGGTGAAGCGGTTCAGGTAGGGCGCACGGCTGGCGATGGTGCGGGGCTTCGCCCGCTGGATGGCGGCCTTCGACCCTGCCACCGAGGTGTCCCCGGCCGACCTGTTGCCGGTCTCCAGCCGCCGGGCCGATCCCTACCCCTACAGCAATGACGACATAGCTGGGTTGATGCAGGCTGCCCGGGCCATCCGGACCAAGCTCAATGAGCAGCAGGGTGGGGAGGCGTACCTCTACCTCTGCAAGCGCCCCGGCCCCGGTGGCCATGACGGCCAGGCTGGTGGGGCGATCATGGCCTCGGGCACCTGCGCCCATCACTCCCTGGCGGGTGGGGCAGGCTAACGGCTCGGCCCCGGCTCGCCTCGGCCACGCGTCAGGCTCGTCCCCGCCACCAGGCCCAGCCCGCCCAGGGCCAGGGCGGCACCAGCGCCGGTGGCCCGGGAGTCCGCCCAGGTGACGTAGGCGGCGTTGTCGCTGGAGGCCACCCCCATGGGCCCGCGGAGGTCGTTGTTGTTGAAGGCGAACCCCAGCTTGCCGTCGATCGACGGGTTGGTCACCCGGGTGTTGGCCGACCACGTTCCGCCGGCGTTCGTGGAGGAGGCGTAGTGCGCATCCCAGTAGCGCTGGCCCCACTGCGCTTCCCATGTCCCCGATCTCCCCGGGGACGAAGAAGGGGTCGTTGCGGAAGTCGTGCCACGCCAGGTCGATCCGCCCGTTCGACGCCACGCTGATCCCGGGGAAGTGCTAGTCCGCACCCTTGCTGGGGTCGACGGCGGCGTCGGGGTTGTCGAGCGACTCGGCGCCTGGGCTGAACACGCTGGTGGAGGGAGGGATCGTCGGGGTGGACGGCGACCTGGGGTTGGACGTCCTTGTTATCCCGTGACAATGTGTCAGAAGCTGACACATTGTGAACGTCACCAACTGTGAGATCACGGCCATGGTCGCCGCCACCAGCACCGGCGCTCCGTGGCGGCCTGGTGAGGGCATTCGAGGATGACGCGAAGTCGTAGGGGCAGCCGTGGGCCGCAGCCACCGCGCGGGCGTGACGGCGAAGGCGGCCACGGCCATTGGTGGCGGTCCAGATCTGCTGGCAGAGCGCGGGCGGCCCCGCACACGCCCGGAGGTGATCCCTTGCACCGTGGCGAGCGCCAGCGTCCAGCTGAACCGGGGGTGATCGGGATGGGGTGAGCGATGCCGGTCGCCGATTCGAGCGCCGCACTTCGAGACCTGCCTCCTACCCTGAGGACTGATGGCGGTGTCGTATTACGAGGTCCTGGGCGTGGTCGCCACAGCCAGCGCCGACGACATACGGGCGGCGTTCCGCCGGCGGGCCCGGGAGGTGCACCCCGACCGCCAGCCGGGTTCGGTGTCCGGTCCCGGAGGGATCGCAAGCTCGAGCCATCACGAGCAGGCCATGCGAGAGCTCAACGAGGCGTGGCGGGTGCTGGGAGATCCGGGGCGGCGGCGTGCGTACGACCGGTCCCTGGTGGCCGGTCCCCGCCCACCCCGGACCCGTCCGCCGGCGGTGGACCCCGAGGACATCCCGTACTTCCACGCCCCGGCCGAGCCGGGCGATCTCGGTGTCTCGGTGGTCCGGGGCCTCCCCTGGGTGGTCGCCCTCGCCGTGTTGGTGGGCATCTTCGTGTTCACCGCCTTCGCCGGTGGCCCCGACGACGACGGGGTCTCCGCTTCGGACCTGGTGGGGAAGTGCGTACGCCTGGAGCGGGGCGGGGTGGTGGCCAGCGTCCCGTGCGACGAACCCAACAGCGGCCGCGTCGATCTGGTGACGGTCCGGGCGTCGTTGTGCCCGGATGGATCGAGCTTGGTGCGCCTTCCGAGCCAGGGCAGCTGGCTGTGTCTGCGCGACCCTTCGGCGCCGCTTGGGCGGTGACCTGTTCGACGGGCAGGCAGACGATGGGGCGTCGCTACGATGGCGACGATGACCGTACCGATGGCGCCGTGGTCGCTCGGGGGTGAGTCGCTCGTCGGCCTCGCCCGCTCCCCGGAACGCCTGGCGCCCGTCCCCTGGGGCCTCCAACCGGTGCCGGGCCCGGCGCTCATCATGGCCACGTGCTTCAGCGAGTCACCGGTCGGGCCGTACCTCGAACTGGCGGTGGCCGAGCCGGCCCGGCTCGGGATGCGCATCGGGTGGTGCGTCAGCACCATGGTGGTCGACTCGGCGGAGTCCCGGGTGGGGGGTCGTCTCAACTGGGGCTTCCCCAAGGAGCTCGGTACGTTGACGTGGCGACGGGACTGTTCCGAGCGGGAGCTGCACTGGGTCGAGCGCGACATCGTGGTGCGGGGCCGACCGGGCGGACCGCCGCTGCCCGTGCTGGCGCCGGTGCGCATGCTGCAGCGCCGGGGCGACGGACCCGTCGTCGTGCCCGGTCGACTCCGCGGCCGGATCCGGCTGGCCACCATCAAGGTGGAAACACCCGAAGGCGATGCACTCGCCTCCCTGGCGGGGAATCACCCGGGGGCCCATGTGGCGGGGATGAGGTTGCGGGTACGGCCCGCCCGCCACCCGGTCGGCCTGGCCTCGACGCTGCGGGCACCCCTGAGAGCGCCCGAGCCTGCGCTATCTTGGGGCGACTCAGGGCGATTGGCTCAGCGGTAGAGCGCTGCCTTCACACGGCAGAGGTCACTGGTTCGATCCCAGTATCGCCCACGG
>JBBSLT010000109.1:0-8043 GCA_038233555.1 Acidimicrobiales bacterium | reverse complement strand
TCCTTTCGGCGATGTCGTCACTCCACTCCTAGCCGCAAAAGGGTACAACCTGCAATTGCGGCAACCTTCGGTGCGACGACTTCTCCGATGACTTGACGCCCGGAGCCACAAAATCTAGGTTTCCCGCTCTCCGGCACGCCGTCGCTCGGAGCGCCCAGCCCAAACATTCCCGTACCCGAGCGTCCCCACAGCGACAAAGGAGGAGACCGTTCCGATGCCCGCCGTCCTTGCGGCCGAAGGTGGCTATCAGGTCTTCGAGCTCGGTTCCGCCGAGTGGTTCTGGCTTGCCTTCTCGGCCGGGACAGCGCTGTTGGCCATCCTTGTCGGGTTCGCCCTCATGCGCGGCGTGCTCGCGGCCGAGACAGGGACACCCAAGATGGTGGAGATCGCCACCGCCATCCAGGAGGGTGCGAGCGCCTACCTAAAGCGCCAGTTCCGCACCATCGCCATCATCTTGGTGCCCCTGGTGGTCATCGTCTTCCTCACCTCCACGGCGGTGGCCGGTCCCGACGGGGTCGAGGCTCTGAGCTTCCTCGAATCCGGCATCTACCGCAGTCTCGCCTTCGTGGCCGGCTGCGTGATGTCGGGCCTCACCGGCTTCATCGGCATGGGTCTGGCCGTCCGGGGCAACGTGCGCACCGCGGCCGCCGCTCGATCTGGTTCCCTGCCCGCCGCCCTCAAGGTGGCGTTTCGCACCGGAGGCGTGGCCGGCATGTTCACCGTGGGCCTCGGTCTGCTCGGAGCCACCGCCATCATCATGGCCTTTCAGAACACCAGCTCGGCCATCCTGGTGGGCTTCGGCTTCGGGGGGTCGCTCCTCGCCCTCTTCCTGAGGGTCGGCGGCGGGATCTTCACCAAGGCCGCCGATGTCGGGGCCGACCTGGTGGGCAAGGTCGAAGCCGGGATCCCCGAAGATGACCCGCGCAATCCGGCCACCATCGCCGACAACGTGGGCGACAACGTGGGCGACTGCGCCGGCATGGCCGCCGACCTGTTCGAGTCCTACGAGGTCACCCTGGTGGCCGCCATCATCCTCGGCGTCGCCGCCTTCGACTCGATCGGCGCCAACCCGGCCCTGGGCGTCATCTTCCCCCTGGTGTCTCGCGCCATCGGCGTGCTGGCCTCCATCGTCGGGGTCTACGCAGTGCGGGCCACACCGAACGACCGCTCGGCCATGGCCCCCATCAACCGGGGGTTCCTCACCGCCGGGCTGCTCACCATCGTCGGCACGGGGGCAGTGGCCCTGCTCTACGTGGGCAACGACAACGACAACGAGGGCTGGAAGGTGTTCGCCGCGGTGGTGACCGGACTGGTGCTAGCCCAGGTGGTGAGTCGCCTGACCGAGTACTTCACCTCCACCGAGACCGCCCCTGTACGCGAGATCGCCGAGGCAGCCCGTACCGGCCCAGCCACCACCATCCTCTCCGGCATCAGCTCCGGCCTGGAGTCAACGGTGTGGGCCATCGTGGCCATCGCCGGGGCGCTCGGGGTGGCCATCGTTCTCGGCGGGGGCAACATCCAGTTCTCCCTCTACCTGGTCGCCCTCACCGGCATGGGCATGCTCGCCACCACCGGCGTGGTGGTCTCCGAGGACACCTTCGGCCCGGTCTCGGACAACGCCGCCGGCATCGCCGAGATGTCGGGGGAGTTCTCGGGCGAGCCGGAGCGCATCATGGTCAGCCTCGACGCCGTGGGTAACACCACCAAGGCGGTCACCAAGGGCTTCGCCATCGGCTCGGCCGTGATCGCCTCGGTGGCTCTCTTCGCCAGCTTCATCGAAACCATCGGAAGCGAGCTCGAGCTCGACCTCGAGGGCTCCGAGCTGTTCTCGTCCCCCTTCACGTCGATCAACGTGGCCGACCCCACCACCTTCATCGGCCTGCTGATCGGCGGCTCGGTGGCCTTCTTGTTCTCAGCGCTGGCCATCCGGGCGGTCAGCCGCACCGCGGCCGTGGTGGTCCAGGAGGTGCGCCGCCAGTTCCGGGAGCACCCCGGGATCATGGACTACACCGAGAAGCCCGACCACGGGGCGGTGATCGACATCTGCACCGCGGCCTCCCTGCGGGAGCTGGCCACACCTGCCCTGCTCGCCGTGCTCACCCCGGTGATCATCGGCTTCGGCATCAACTACTTCGCCCTGGGGGCGTTCTTGGCTGCGGTGATCCTCACCGGCCAGCTCATGGCCAACTTCTTGTCCAACTCCGGCGGGGCGTGGGACAACGCCAAGAAGTACATCGAAGACGGCCACGAGGGAGGCAAGGGCTCAGAGGCGCACAAGGCGGCGGTGATCGGCGACACCGTCGGCGACCCGTTCAAGGACACGGCTGGCCCCGCCCTCAATCCGCTCATCAAGGTCATGAACCT
Organism: Acidimicrobiales bacterium; assembly: GCA_038233555.1. GTDB lineage: Bacteria > Actinomycetota > Acidimicrobiia > Acidimicrobiales > CADCSY01 > JADDRA01. Next base: position 5,679 of record JBBSLT010000109.1, on the reverse strand, counting down.
GATCTCGCTGCTCATCCTGCCCGCCGTCATCAACCTCCAGGACAACGCCCCGGTGCGCTACACCATTGCCGGCGTGGCCCTGGTGGTGCTCCTGATCGCCATCGCCTTCTCCAAGCGCTCGCAAGGGGCGATGGACGAGGAGCCCTCGGTCGGGGCATCAGCAGCGGCAGCGGTCGACGGCAGCGGCAGCGGCAGCAGCGCCGTGGTGCGGGCCAACCGGCCGGTGCCCGACAACGCCGATCCCGACCAACTCGCACTCGACGCCCTCGACCGCTGGATCATCGACCTAGGCGACGACGAGGCCGACCTACGCACCAAGCTACGCCAGGCCCGAGAACGCCTAGGAGCCGAGCCCTAGCCCTCGCCGTCGCAACCGGAGGTTGCTCGGCGAACGTATGGTGCTCCGGGCGACCGGCAAAGCCGGCCACCCTTCGCCCTGACCCCTTCCTGGCGAGCTTCGCTCGCTAGGCTTCCATCCAGACGGGCCGCCTTCGGCGGCGGGTGTGGCCGGCGGCACCGACGATCACTCCTCTGGGAGCTGGGCCGCTTTTTGGCGGATCTCTTCTACAACGGAGGCGTCGGCCAGGGTGGTGGTGTCGCCCAGGTCTCGCCCCTCGGCCACGTCCTGCAGCAGTCGACGCATGATCTTGCCGCTGCGGGTCTTGGGGAGGTCGTCGGTGAAGATCACCGTCCGGGGCCGGGCCGTGGGTCCGATCTTGGTGGCGACGTGGGCCCGCAGCTCCTGACCCAACTCCTCGGTCGATTGGGTGTCTCCCCTGCAGGTAACGAAGGCCACGATGGCCTGACCGGTCACGGCGTCGGTGGCCCCCACCACTGCTGACTCGGCTACGGCCGGGTGGCTGACCAGGGCCGACTCGACCTCGGCGGTCGAGACCCGGTGGCCAGAGATGTTCATGACGTCGTCGACGCGGCCCAGCAGCCAGTAGTAGCCCTCGTCGTCGATGTGAGCGCCGTCGCCGGCGAAGTAGCGACCCTCGAAGCGGCTCCAGTAGGTGTCTCGGTAACGCTCGGGGTCGCCGTAGATGCCCCGCAGCATGGACGGCCACGGACGGGTGAGGGTGAGGTAGCCGCCACCGCGCTCGACCGGACGGCCGGCGTCGTCCACCACCTCGGCCACCGTGCCCGGCAGAGGGAAGGTGGCCGATCCCGGCTTGGTGGTGGTGGCCCCGGGCAGAGGCGAGATCATGATGGCGCCGGTCTCGGTCTGCCACCAGGTGTCGACCACCGGACAGGTGCCGCCGCCGATGTGATCTCGGTACCACATCCACGCCTCGGGGTTGATGGGCTCGCCCACGCTGCCGAGCACCCTCAGCGACGACAGGTCGTGGGCCTCGGGCTCGGCCGTCCCCCACTTCATGAACGTGCGGATGGCGGTAGGGGCGGTGTAGAGGATTGACACCTTGTAGCGCTCGATGATGTCCCACCACCGGTCGCGACCGGGAGAATCGGGACTGCCTTCGTACATGACCGAGGTCGCCCCGTTGGCCAACGGTCCGTAGACGATGTAGCTGTGTCCGGTCACCCATCCGATGTCGGCTGCGCACCAGTAGACGTCGGTGTGGGCGTGGAGATCGAAGACGTACTTGTGGGTGTAGGCCACCTGGGTGAGGTAGCCCCCGGTGGTATGCATGATGCCCTTGGGCTTGGCCGTGGTGCCCGAGGTGTAGAGCAGGTAGAGGAGGTCTTCGGCGTCCATGGCCTCGGCCGGGCAGTCGGCCTCGACCCCCGCCATGAGGTCGTGGTACCACTGGTCGCGCCCTTCGGCCATGGTGACGTTCTCGCCGGTGCGACGGACCACGACCACGTGGTCGATGGAGGCGGTGGTGGCCACGGCAGCGTCGGCATTGTCCTTGAGGGGGATGGCCTTGCCCCGCCGCCAGCCACCGTCGGCGGTGACGAGGACCCTGGCCTCGGTGTCGTCTATGCGCCCCGCCAGCGACTCGGCCGAGAAACCGCCGAACACCACGGTGTGGGGAGCGCCGATGCGGGCGCAGGCCAACATGGCCACGGGCAGCTCGGGGATCATGGGCATGTAGATGGCCACCCGATCGCCCTTGGTCACACCGAGCGACTTGAGCACGTTGGCGAAGCGGCACACCTCGGCATGGAGGTCGGCATAGGTGATGGTGCGGGTGTCGCCCGGCTCGCCCTCCCAGTGGTAGGCGATCTTGTCGCCCCGGCCGTCTTCGAGGTGGCGGTCGAGACAGTTCTCGGAGGCGTTGAGGGTGCCGCCCACGAACCACTTGGCGAAGGGCAGGTCCCAATCGCAGACGGTGTGCCAGTCGCTGCGCCAGGTGAGGAGATCGGCGGCCTGGCGGGCCCAGAAGCCCTCGTGGTCAGCAGCCGCCTCCTCGTACAGCTCAGTCCCGGTGACATGAGCATCGACCTTCATGGCCACCGAGGGCGGGAACCTCCGGTCCTCGACGCCGTAGACCTCGATGGCGGGATTCTCCAAGGGCTCAGCTGCCATGGGGGCGAGGGTAGTCGTCTCCCTTGCCACCCAGTTCCGCGGCGATGCGCGACGCTAGAGTCACCCATGACACACATCACAACCGCCGTGACGGCACCGTCTGGTCGCCACCGGGATGGCGTTCTCCTTCTCGCCGGCGTGACACCCCTGGCTGGGTTGCTCGGCGCGCCGATGCACTCGAAGGCGGGGGCTGAGAACTCAGCAGTCGGCCAGGGCGGCCAGTGCGTCGCAAAGCTCGTCACGGCGCAGGCCGAGCTCACCCACGCGCTGAGTAAGCAGGCTGCGGCGGACGGGCTGCAAGTTGTCGAAGGCCGCAGCCGAAGCCTCGTGCAGACCCTCGGCCTCACCGAGCGAGATCTCGGTGGGGATACCGCGCACGGTTCGGGTCACCGGCGCCACCACGATCCAGGTGAGGACGGGCACCGCCTCGGAACGGGTCACGACGAGAACAGGTCGCCGCTTGTCCTGAGCCTCCGCCCACCAGATCTCGCCCTGTCGAGGTGCGTTCACCAAGGCTCCTCGGCGATCATCTCGGCGGTCGCGGTATCGGTCCATCCGACTTCGGCGTCGGTCTGAGGGTGTCGCACATAGCCCTCGACGATGGACGAGCCAATGCGCTGGCGTCGGTGGTGGTCGACTAGGTGCTGGAGACCTAGACGAACCGCCGCAGAGCGGCTCGCCACCATCCCGCTGGCAACCAAGTCATCCACACCCTGCGCCAAGTCCTCTGGAACTCGTGTAACGATCTGTGTCATACGCGAAGCATAGTGGCATGCACTACACTCAGGATCCTACCTACGGGTGAGGAGCTGGTCGGCGGGGGCGAAGTCGTCGGTGAGGGGGCGGGCGCCGTCGACGAAGGCTGTCACCTCTTCTCCGGTAAGCACCACGCCGTCGGCCGGGGCGATGGCGTCGGAGGTGAGATCCAGAGGCGCGTTCGACGCCACCAGAACATGGTTGGCCGGTGCGTCGCCGGTGCCGGCGGGCGGGCCGATGACCGCCACATGGTCGAACACCGACGCCAGCGTCGCCGTCTCCGCTCGGACCAGGCGATCAGGCCCGCCGTCGATCACGTTGGCCACGTAGATGCCCTCGGGCCGCAGCACCCGATCGAGCTCCTCGGCCACCTCCACCGTGGCCAGGTGCCACGGCACCGACAGCCCGCCGAAGGCGTCACCCACGGCGACGTCGTAGGTGTCGTCGGCCAGCTCGGCCAGGGCGGTGCGGGCGTCACCCACCTGCACCCGGAGGTCGGGACCGGTCTCCAGGCCCAGCTCGTCGGTAGCCAGCTCGACCAGGCCGGGGTCGATCTCCAGCACCAGGCTGGTGGAGCCGGGGCGGGTGGCGTCGAGGTAGCGAGGGAAGGTGAAGCCGCCACCGCCGAGGTGGAGGGCGTCGAGCGGCTCCCCCGGCGGGAACTCGGCGTCGACCACGTCGGCGAAGAGGCGCACGTAGCGGAACTCGAGGTAGGTGGGATCTTCGAGGTCGACGTAGCTGTGGCGAAGCGTGTCGAGCAGTAGCACCCGGCCCGATGCCCGCCCGGGATCGGCCTCGACCCGGGCGCAGTAATAGACGGTGTGCTCCTCACACGGCCCGGGAACGGCGAAGGCCACACCGGTGGCGAGGACGAGGGCACCGAGCACACCCGGAAGCGGAGGGCGGGCGCCCAACCACCACCACAGCCCGACACCGGCCGCGACCAAGGCAATGCCGAGGGCGATGACCAGGGGACGGGTGGGCACCGCCGCCACCAGCACGAAACCGGTGACGAAGGTGCCGAACAGAGCTCCGGCGGTCCCCGCCGCCGAGAGGCCACCCACCACGGCGCCGGTCTCATCCAGGCTGGCCAGGCGCAGCTTGGCGGCCATGGGGCTCACCGCGCTGAGCACGACGGCGGGGGCGAAGAAGGCGCCGGCGGCCAGGGCCACGATGGCCACCGGCCCACCGCCGGTCACCGCTGGTCCGAGCACCGACACCACCGGCAGCGACAACAGCGCGAGGATGCCACCGGCCACCACCGCCGGGCCGATCAGGCGGCGGGCGTCATGCCGGTCGGCCAGGCGGCCTCCGGCGGCGCTGCCGAGGGCGATGCCGGCCAGGATGGTGCCGATGACCCCGGTGAAGGTCTCGATCGACACCCCCACGTAGGGCGCCACCAAGCGCCCGGCCAGGATCTCCAGCACCAGCACCGCCGCCGAGGTGCAGAACACGAGCACGGCCGCCGCCCGGGTGCTCACCAGCCTCCGACCTGACATCCCTCGCGCTGGGGGAACGGTTTAGGCGGCACCATCACGGGTCGACGACCCACTCGAGGACCCGGAAGGCTCCGAGGCCGGCCGGGTCGCAGAGGGCGTCGGCCTCCCCCACCCGGCTGCGGGCGGCCAGCGAGGCCAGGTCGCCCAGGTGGGCACGGTCGTGCCAGGTCGCCCTGGCGTCGGCGACCAGCCCGTCGATCCCGTGGGTGCGCAGCCACTCGGCCTGGCTGCGGTCGTGGTCGGGCACACGGACGGCGGCGAGCTGGTCGACGGCCACCTCGCAGGTGATGTCCTGGCTCCCCGGCTCGTCCCCCGGGGCCGTGCCCCGGCCATGGCCCCGGTAGGTGCGCACCCAATCCCGCCACGGGCGCCGGACGAGCGATGGCGTGGTGTCGGCGTAGTCCATGACCACCAGCCTGCCCCGCTCCAGGCGAGCCAAGGCATCGCCCAGCCAGGTGGTCGCCTGCTGCTGGAGGGGAAGGCGGGTACCGGCGTCGGCACCGGGGGCCAGGAAGTCGGCGAGGTCAGCCACCTCCGGCATGACGTCGACGAGGGCCTCGTGCAGCTCGCCCCGGTCCGATGCGCCGACGAAGACCTCGGTCCACCTCCCGGATCGGCGCTCCAGAAGTCGAAAGGCCAAGTTGTCGAGCAGCTCGTTGGCCAGGATCACCCCGGTGATGGGACCAGGCGGTAGCTCCTCGGCCACGACGACGCCCGCCACCTCGCCGGCCTGGCGGCGGAGCACGGCCGAGCGCTCGACGCAGACATAGCGAAGGGCGGTAGTGCAGGCCGGCTGGGCACCGAGCACCGAACGTGCGAGCGCACCCCGTCCCGCCCCCGCCTCGACCACGGTGAACGGATCCGGGCCACCCAGACGCTCCCACTCGGCGTCAAGGGCCCGACCCACCACCACCCCGAACAGCGGTCCGACCT
>JBBSLT010000108.1:0-8071 GCA_038233555.1 Acidimicrobiales bacterium | reverse complement strand
ATCTGCCGGGCCTTCCTCGAAGGTCGTGAGCACCCCACCTCCAGTCGCCACCGCCCCCATGTCAACGTCATCGTCACCGCCGAGGACCTGGAGGCGGGCCGTGGCGGCGAGTGCGCCGATGGGGTGGTGCTCGACGGGCCATCGCTGGCCAGCCTGGTCTGCGACTCGGTCATGCACCGGGTGATGATGGCCGGCTCGGTGGTCCTCGACTACGGCACGGCGACCCGGGTGGTGTCGGCCAACCTGTTCAACGCCCTGGTGGTGCGGGACCGCCACTGCCGCTTCCCCGGCTGTGATCGGCTCCCGGAATGGGCGGACGCCCACCACGTCGTCCACGTGGAGGACGGCGGCCCCACCAAACTGTCTAATTTGTGCCTTGTGTGCCGTCGGCACCACCGGCGCCTGCACCGGCCGGGCTGGTCGGCGGTGCTGACGGCCGACGCCGAGTTGGTGGTCACCGACCCCAGCGGGCGGGTCTTTGTCAGCCATCCACCCGGCAAGCATCCCAGGCCCCCGCCGGAGATGTTCGCGGCGTGAGGAGAGGATTTCCAGAGTTGCTCGGGGCCAGTGTCAGGTGCGTTGTCGCCCGGTTCCAGCGCGGTCTTAGGGAGCGGCGCCCCCCTCCGGATTGTGCTTCAGTCGCTGTTCAAACGTGTCCAGGCGGCGGATAATCTCGTCGAGCTTCGCCTCACCCGAACCCAGAGAGCAGTAGTCCGTGGATGGTGGGAGCGATCCCGCCTCTCCCGGCCGCACCGCTCACGCTAGGTAGGCTGATCTCGTGGCCCAGGCCCGACGCCCGGGGGAGCCGGGGCTCCACCCCACCGGGGGCGATCCAGGAGCCGGCTCTGAAGCCGACGCCGACACCCCGACCCTGCCCGTTTCCCGCCTGACTTCTGAACCCAACCGGACGGCCACCGTCCGGCTCTTCGCCACCAAGGACTTCTTCCGCCTGTGGGTCGCCCAGGTGGTGTCGGCCCTGGGCGATTGGATCGGCTTCCTGGCCATCCTCGCCATCGCCGACCGCATCGGGGGAGCAGGCGCCATCGGCGTGGTGATGACCGCCCGCATCCTGCCGGGCTTCTTCCTCGCTCCTGTGGCCGGGGTGTTGCTCGACCGCTGGGACCGCAAGCGGGTGATGGTGAGCTGCGACGTGGGCCGGGGCATGGTGCTGTTGGCCCTGCCCTTCGTCGACACCATTCCCCAACTCGTGATCGTCTCCTTCCTGTTGGAGGTGCTCACTGTCATGTGGTCGCCGGCGAAAGAGGCGGAGACTCCCAACATGGTCCCGGCCGACCATCTGGCCACGGCCAACTCCCTCTCCATGGTCGCCGCCTACGGGTCGATCCCCATCGCCGCCGCTCTCTTCGCCGGTCTGGCCAAGGTGGCCGACATCCTCAGTCGCAACGAGTCCCTGAGCTTCTTGAACGAGGCATCCTTGGCGGTGTACTTCGACGTGGTGACCTTCCTCACGTCGGCGGTGCTCATCTCGACCCTGCGCTTCGGCGGCCGCCCACGCCAGGCCGGCCCACCGACCAGTCGGCGCATCGACTTCAGCGGGACCTTCACCGAGTTCAAGGAGGGCTGGCACTTCATCGCCTCCAACCGGATGGTCTGGGCGGTCATGGTGGGTCTGGGGACGGGGCTGATCGGCGGGGGGATGCTGGTCCCGCTCGGTCCGCTGTTCACCGACCAGGTCCTCGGGGGGGGAACCGCCGGCTTCGGCCTGGTCATCTTCGCCCTCGGCATGGGCGTCGCTCTCGGCGTGGTGGCCGTCTCGCTCCTGAGCACCCGGCTCGACAAGCCGCGGACGTTCAGCGGCGCCGTGGTGCTTGCCGGCGTGTCGCTCCTCGCCGGAGCGTCCGTGTCGACGCTGACCCCGGCCCTGGTCTTGGTGGCGCTGCTGGGAGCAGGCGCCGGCTGCGCCTACGTGCTCGGCTACACAATCCTCCAAGAAGGCGTCTCGGACGATCTCCGGGGCCGCACCTTCACCGCCTTGTACACCGTGGTCCGTCTGTGCCTGCTCATCTCCTTCGCCGTGGGCCCCTTCCTCGCCGGCGCCCTCGGGCGGCTGTCTGGTCGCTTCATCGGCGGGGAGCTGTCCTGGGGGGAGATGACGATCAGCATCCCCGGCGTGCGCCTCACGCTCTGGTTGGCGGCGGTCATCATCATCGTGGCCGGGGTGGTCGCCGGCCGGGTCCTGCGAGAGACCAGGGGCGGTGAGGCGCCGTCGCCGTGAGGGGCAGCCTCGTCGTCCTCGAGGGCGGGGAGGGCTGCGGCAAGTCAACCCAGGCAGCCCGCCTCGCCCCCCGCCTTGGTGCCGTGCTCACCCGGGAGCCGGGGGGAACCGTCGTGGGTGAACGCATTCGCGCCCTGCTCCTCGACTCCGCGCTCGGTGCCGGTTTCGACGCCCGGGCCGAGGCCCTGTTGATGGCCGCGGCCCGGGCTCAACACGTCACCGAGGTGGTGGCCCCCGCACTCGCCTCGGGCCGGGCCGTGGTGAGTGACCGCTTCGTCGGCTCCTCCCTCGCCTACCAGGGCTACGGGCGTGGCCTGCCCCAGGCCGAGCTGGTGGCGCTCTCGGCCTTCGCCACCGACGGGCTCGAAGCCGACGTGGTGGTGCTGCTCGACCTGCCCGCCGTCGAGGCCGCGACCCGACGAGGGCCGGTACCCGATCGACTCGAGGCAGCAGGTGAGGCCTTCCACCGCCGGGTGGAGGAGGGATTCGCCGCGCTCGCCGCCGCTGACCCCGATCGCTGGGTGGTGGTCGACGCCCGGGGTACTGTCGACGAGGTGGCGGCGCGGGTGTGGGAGGCGGTCTCCACCCGGCTGCGCCTGGCCGTGGCCGGACCGTGACGCCGGCAACCGCCGCCGGCGAGACCGGGGACGCCTTCGCCCTGGTGGCCGGTCGTCCCGAGGTCGTTGCCCAGCTGCGGGCGGCGGTGGCGGCCCCACTGCACGCCTATCTCCTCGTCGGTCCTGACGGGTCGGGGTCGGCGGCCGCCGCCGCTGCCTTCGCCGCCGCTCTGCTCTGTCCGCAAGGGGGATGCGGGGAGTGCCGCGACTGTCGCCTGGCCCTAGCCGGTGAGCATCCCGACGCCGTGACCTTCTCTCCCGAGGGCGCCTTCCTGCGCATGTCCGACGCCGAGGAGATCGCCCGGGTGGCGGTGCGCAGCCCCCTGGAGGGCAACCGCAAGGTGCTCGTGCTCACCGACTTCCATCGGGTGCAGCGGGTCGGTCCCGCTCTCCTCAAGACCATCGAGGAACCGCCCGACACCACAGTGTTCGTGATCTTGGCCGACACCGTCCCACCCGAGCTGATCACCATCGCCTCCCGATGCGTTCGCATCGAGATGACGCCCGTTCCCGTCGAGGCCCTGGTCGGACTGCTCGTCGATGAAGGAGTGGAGACGATCGCGGCCCGAGTGGCGGCCGAGGCGGCGGGGGGGAGCCTGGGCCGGGCCCGACTGCTGGTCGACGACCCTGGTCTGGCCCGACGCCGTGACGCCTGGGACCGGGCCCCCGAGCGACTCGACGGCACCGGTGCCGCCGCGTGCGTCGTGACCGGCGAGCTCTTGGACCTGGTGGAGGCGGCCGCCGAACCTCTGTGCCGAGCCCAGGCCGAGGAGATGGCTGGGCGGGAGGAGCGAGCAGCGGCGACCGGTGAGCGGACCTCGGGTCGATCCCAGATCGAGACTTCCCACCGGCGGGCGCTGCGCCGCCAGCGCACCGAGGAGCTGCGCTTCGGGTTGGCTACTCTCGCCGCCCGCTATGGCGACGAGCTCGCCCAGGCCGGCCCGGAGCTGCCGGCAGTGCTCACCGCCGCCGACGCCGTCACCGCCGCCGCTGCCGCACTGGCTCGCAACCCCAACGAGACCTTGCTTCTCCAGGCCCTGTTCGTGGGCCTGGCGCCCCTGAGGGCCCGGGCACCCGAGAGCACCGGGTCCGAACCTCAGCCGCTCTCTCCCTGGAGCAAAACCGCTCCCAGAGATTCCCGGAGATAGAGCCGACGGAGTCGGTTCCGTCCGCCCGGTAGCGTAAGGCTGGCGGATCCGTTTGGACCACGTTCGTCCGCCCGAGTAGCTCAGACGGCAGAGCGACGCTCTCGTAAAGCGTAGGTCAGGGGTTCGATTCCCCTCTCGGGCTCCAGCTGGTGCCGTCGATCGTCGGCTCCACCTCCCTCAGTCGAGGGTGAGCGAAATCCGCTGGTGGGAGCCGATAGGGTCGGTTCGCCCGGGGCGGCGCCGGCGGTATGGGGCGCCTCCGTCAAGCGTAGGTCAGGGGTTCGATTCCCCTCTCGGGCTCTCATGGCCGACCAAGCCAAGTTTGCCGACCAGGCGATGGAATACATGCCATCGCTGTACTCCGCCGCCATGCGCATGACCCGCAAGCCCGTCGACGCCGAAGACCTTGTTCAAGAGACGTACCTGCGGGCCTACCGCGGCTTCGGTGGCTTTCAGGAGGGCACGAACCTCAAGGCGTGGCTCTACCGGATCCTCACCAACACCTTCATCAACCGCTACCGCTCCCAGCAGCGTCGCCCGGACGAGACCGAGCTCGACGACGTCGAGGATTTCTACCTCTACCGCCGCCTGGGTGGCCTCGAGGGGGCAAAGGCCACCCGCAGCGCCGAGGATGAGCTGCTCGACCACTTCACCGAGACCCAGGTGAAGGATGCGGTGGAGTCGCTTCCCGAGCAGTTCCGCATCGCCGTGTTGCTGGCCGATGTCGAGGGCTTTGCCTACAAGGAGATCGCCGACATCCTCGACATCCCCATCGGCACGGTGATGAGCCGGCTGCATCGCGGAAGAAAGGGCCTGCAGAAGCGGTTGTACGACTTTGCCGTCCAGCGTCGCCTGGTCGACCGTGAGCGAGGTCCGGAGGAGGTGGCCAGTGTGGCTGAGCAACCATGAGCAGTGACGAGGTTCGACCGGGAGAACCGGACGACGTCGCCGCCTGGGCCGAGTGCCGCGAATCCCTGACCGAGCTCTACTGGTTCCTCGACGGTGAGCTGACCGTTCAGCGCCGGTCACTCATCCGCACCCACCTGGAGGCCTGCAACAAGTGCCTCGAGACCTATGACTTCGAGGCCGAGCTGCGAGTGGCCGTGTCGACGTCGTGTCGGGAGCGCCAGCTCCCTCCCGGATTGCGAGAACGCATCGCCAAGGTCCTGATCGAGATGGCGGAGGAGCGATGAACGGCGAGGCGTCACGGGGCGGGGTCACCACTGGCGAGGAAGCGCCGGTGGTGCGCGCCCGACCCGGGCGGATCTGTCGGGAGGAAGAGTGCCAAACCCGTCTGTCGATCTATAACGACGGCTCTTTCTGCAGTGTGCACGCTCCCATGGTCACTCCCCGCACCCGGGGCAAGAAGATTGCCTGAATGGATCGGACTCACTTGTCGACGCCGCTCGCGGCGTCCCAGTCTCCTAGGCTGCGGATATGGATCTTGAGATCGTGTCGCCGGTGCTCGCTGCAGTGCCCTGGCACTACTGGATCGCCGTTCCTCTCGCAGCCGGGGGCTTGCTCGCCGTGGTGGCGACCGTGGCCGGCTACCTGAAGAAGGTCCAGGCGCTGAAGTACCCGAAGGGCGAGCGTGGCTGAGGCCCTCATCGGTTGGGATGTTGCCGAGAAGGTGGCGGTGCGCATCGCCGGTCGAGAGCCCTTCTCTAGCTCCTACCACGCCGACTCGCTGGCCAGCGACTTCGCCGAGCTCACCGCCGAGGCCGAGGCCCTGGTGACCGATGCCACCGGATTGGTGTCGGCATCGGGTCCGGCCCGTTCCCGGGTGACCGACCGACCGGGCTGGGTGCGGGCCAACCTGGCCTCGTTCCAGCGCATGCTGGTACCTCTCACCGATCGCCTGGCCGAGCGCATGCCTCGGAACCCGGTAGCCGGACGAGCCACCCGGGCTGTGACCGGTGTCGAGGTGGGTGCCCTGTTGGGATGGATGTCCACTCGGGTGCTCGGTCAGTACGATCTGCTCATCGTCGACGACGAGACGGCCTCCGAGCAGGACATCGTTTACTACGTGGGCCCCAACGTCTTGGCCCTGGAGAAGCGCTTCGCCTTTCCGCCGAGGGAGTTCCGCCTCTGGCTCGCCCTGCACGAGGTGACGCACCGGGCTCAGTTCACCGGGATCCCCTGGCTGCGGGGCCACTTCCTCTCCCTGGTGGAGGCCAGCCTGGGCAGCATCGAGCCCGACCCCAAGCGATTCGTCCTCGCCCTGCGCCGAGCCGCCGACGACGTGCGGGCCCGTCGCAACCCCCTCGATGAAGGGGGGCTGGTGGCCCTGGTGGCCACACCTGAACAGCGGCAGCTCCTCGGTCAGATCGGCGGGATGATGAGCTTGCTGGAGGGCCACGGTGACGTCACCATGGACCGGGCCGGTGCTGGTCGCATCCCTTCGGCCGATCGCTTCTCGAGGGTGTTGCGCCAGCGCCGGGCCCAGACCTCCGGAGCGGCCAAGCTGGTGCAGAAGCTGGTGGGACTCGACGCCAAGATGAAGCAGTACGAGCAGGGCGAGCGCTTCATCGAGGCGGTCGAGGCCGAGGGCGGCCAGCAGTACCTGGAGCGAGCGTGGGAAGGTCCCCAGTGGCTGCCCAATCTGGACGAGATTCGCGATCCGCCGGCGTGGATGCGGCGAGTGGGAGCGCCCGTTGCCGGAGACCAGGCGGCTGCTACTGCGTGAGGTCCTGTCCCGCTGCCGTTTCCCGCCTCCGGGGACGCCGGCGGTGGCGGCGGTGTCAGGGGGTGCCGACTCCAGCGCCCTGCTCGTGCTGGCGGCCGAAGCCGGCTGCGATGTGACCGCCGTCCACGTCGACCACGGACTACGGCCGTCGTCCAGTGCCGAGGTCGAGGTGGTGGCTGGTCTGGCCGAGCGCGTCGGGGCCCGCTTCGTCGCCCGCACGGCGACCGTCGCCCCCGGCCCCAACCTCGAGGCCCGGGCTCGATCTGCCCGCCTCGCCGCCCTCGGCGAGGGAGCCATGACCGGCCATACCGCCGACGACCAGGCGGAGACAATGTTGCTCAACCTGCTACGCGGGGCCGGCCTCGACGGACTGGCGGCGATGCGTCCAGGTCCCACCAAGCCGCTGTTGGGCCTGCGCCGCAGTGAGACTCAGAGCCTGTGCCGACGATGGGGGATCACCCCGGTCGTGGACCAGTCGAACCATGACCGACGCTTTCGGCGCAACCAGGTGCGCCACGACGTCTTGCCCCTGCTTGACGCCGTGGCCGAGCGGGATGTGGCTGCGGTCCTGGCCCGCAGCGCCGGCCTTCTCGCCGATGACGCCGACCTGCTCTTGGAGCTCGCCGCGACCCTCGACCCCCACGATGGGCGGGCGTTGGCCGATGCTCCCCGACCGCTGGCCCGTCGGGCCGTAAGGCGGTGGTTGGCCGGCGACGTCCCCCCGTATCCGCCCGATGCGGCCACTGTCGAGCGGGTGCTGGAGGTGGCGCGGGGCCGGTGGCGGTCGACCGAGGTGGGCGGTGGGCGACGGGTGGCCCGGCGGGGAGGGAAGCTCCGGTTGGAGCGGGACGGCGGTGGCGAGCGATAGTGGCGGGGTGACCAGGCGACTGCCCCCGCCGCATGACGCCAACCCTGAGCTGGGAGCGCTGGTCGTCGGCGAGGACGAGCTTCGCTTGCGGGTGGCCGAGCTGGGCCGCCAGATCACCACCGACTACGCCGGCGGCGGCGGTGCACCGCCGCTGCTGGTGGGGGTGCTCAAGGGCGCCTTCGTGTTCATGTCCGATCTCTGTCGGGCCATCGACCTGCCCGTCGAGTTCGACTTCATGGCCGTCGCCTCCTACGGCAGCTCCACCCGCACCAGTGGCGTCGTGCGCATCGTCAAGGACCTCGACCTCGATCTCGGCGGGCGCCACGTGCTCTTGGTCGAGGACATCGTCGACAGCGGCCTGACCCTGTCGTACCTGCGGCGCAATCTGTTGGCCCGCCAGCCCGCCAGCCTGGGCGTGTGCTCGCTGTTGGTTCGCGACGGCGAGGGTGTCGACGACCTTGATCTGACCTACACGGGGTTTCGCATCTCGCCCGAGTTCGTTGTCGGCTACGGCCT
>JBBSLT010000107.1:0-8099 GCA_038233555.1 Acidimicrobiales bacterium | reverse complement strand
GGCCGGGCCGGCGTCACCGGGCGGAGGTGGCGGTGGCGGCGGTGGCGGCGGCGGAGAGGCGGCAGGTGGCGGTGTCGCTCCCGAGGGCTGGACGAAGTCCTGGGTGACGTAGTACAGCCCGTCGGTGTCCTGCATGACGGCAAAGCCGGCGACGGTGAAGCGGGGGTCCAACAGGGCGGCCCGATGCGCCGGGCTGGCCATGAGCCGGGGGTGCAGGTCCTCGAGATGGGTGCTCCAGCCGACGTTCTCGCCCACCGTCAGCGCCCCGAGGACGTTGCGCAGCGGCTCGGTCAATAGGTCCAGGTTGTGGAAGATGCCCCCACCGCTGCCCAGCATCTTCTGGGTGTGGACGGTGGCCAACCGCACCACGTCGTCGCGGAAGACGAGCTTCGGCGCTCCCACCCGCGCACGCTCCTGGTTGGCCAGGTCGAGCAGGTGGAAGGCGGCTTGAGGAAGCAGCGTGGGGACAGATGGAGGCGGAGACAGCGATGGCGCCCCAGCGGGTGTACCAGGCAGGCTGATGGTCCCGTCGGGGTTGTACCTCACTCCTGACCCCGACGGGCTGCAAACACCGAGCTGGCTCAACAGCTCGCACGTCTGGGCGTTGGCGGGTAGCGGAGCGATGAGCATGAGGGGAAGAGCCAGGACCGACGCGGCCAGGACCCACCGAAGGCGAGAGAGCATGGCTCCTGCTTCGGATAAGGCTGGCGGGGCCTTGAGCCAGGGGGGGAAGCGTCACCGTTTCGAAGCCAATCCGACGCCACATCGTCGCTTCAGCCGTTGCCGTCCCGGGTCGATGGGTTGAAAGAGGGGCAGCGATCCCTTCAGGTCAGTCGGGAATCGTCCTGTCCGTCACTCCAGCTCGATGAAGATGCACTCCCCGGGGCACTCCTCGGCCGACTCGATGGTGCGGTCGATGCCACCTTCGGGGATGCGGGCGGTGCCCTCGGCGCTGGCCGGGTGGGCGTCACCGTCGAACAGCTTGGTCTCGCCGAAGTTGGAGGACTCTTCCTTGACGTAGAAGAGGCCGTCGTCCTTGCCGAAGAAGATGTCAGGGGCGATCTCGGCGCACAGGCCATCGCCAGTGCACAGATCCTGGTCGATCCAAACCTTCATGCTCATGGCCCTGTCCTTTTCGTTCGGTCGATCAATGGCAGTCGAAAAGCAAGATCCTTAGTCACGACGGTAGCGGACCTCCGGCCGCCCACCTCTGGGTACCGGCCAACGGTAGTGTCGCCGGCACCGATGGAAGGTCAGGCTCGCGTCGCCATCGTGCTCACCGGCGGCGATCCCGTCGACGTCGCCATCGCCCCGTCCCTGCCCGTCGGGGCCTACGTGGTAGCCGCCGACTCCGGCCTCGAACAAGGCCTTCGGCTGGGCCTGCAAGTCGACGTGGCGGTGGGCGACTTCGACTCGGCCGGCCCCGAGACGATGGCCGCAGCCGTGGCCGGGGGCTGTCGGCTCGACCGCCACCCGGCGGCCAAGGACCACACCGATCTGGAGCTGGCGCTGCGCACCGCCCGATCGTGGGGGGCCGACCACGTCGTGGTCGTAGGTGGCCATGGTGGTCGCCTCGACCACCTGATGGCCAACGCCTTGGTCCTGACCGGCCCTGCGCTGGTCGACACGGTTGTCGAGGCGTGGATGGGACCAGCTCGCCTGCACGTGGCCCGCCCGAACCGACCTGTGGTCCTCGGGGGCCGTGCCGGCGAGCTGGTGACGTTGCTGGCGGTGGGCGGTCCGGCCGAGGACGTGTGGACCGAAGGCTTGCGCTATCCGCTCGCCGGCGAGCAACTGCATCCCGCCTCCACCCGGGGCGTGAGCAACGAGATGCTCGGCCCTGTCGGCAAGGTGGTGCTCGGCGCCGGGGTGCTCCTAGTGATCAGGCCGACTGGCGGGCTGCCATCCGCTCTTGCACGGTGAGACGTCGACCGGCGTGGGCATGCGTCGGTGCAGGAGTGGAGGCGGCGACCTGAAAGCCGGCATCCTCAGGGGCGGGGTGGGTCCACGAAGCGGAGGTCGCCTCGGGCGGTGCGTGGCTGGAGGCTTCCTTGATCTTCTCGGCCGCCTCGTGCTCCAACGCCTCTCGTCGATCGGTGCGCTTGGTTTCGGACAGCTTCTTCAACGGGTTCTTCACGTGACGACACCTCAGTGCATTGGGGGGGTAGGGCGGTGGGCGACCTGAACGGTTGCCCTGGGGAGATTGTACCGGCCGCCTCCGGCCGCGACAGCAACGATGTTCGTCGACGGGTCTGTCGGCGGATGCGTCAGGCCCGCCCGGGTGGGAGCGCGAGGGCGGCGCCGAGGTCGATGCCGCGCGAGACGAGACCCTTTTCGATGCCGTTGCGCTCGGTAACCGTGAGCCGGCGCCGGCCCAGGACCATGTCGAGCTCGGGGTGGGGCACGCCGAGCGACTCGGCGGCCAGCACCAGCGCCTGGTCGTAGTCCCACGCGGCCGCGTGCCACTCGCCGGGTGTGGTGGGCAGGTTGTCGCCGTATTCACCGAGCCGGGCGCGCAGCGCCTTCAACTCCGACCCCAGCTTCGACGGGGCGCCCTTCGGCGGCGGACCCGCCGCCTGCGCCCGGTTGGCCCGAAGGGGCCGTTCCCGCCGAGGCCGCCCCTCCCTGGTCACCATCCCCTCATTCTCTACCCTCGGGCAGGCGCAAGCAACGGCGCCGAGGCGTTCTTTGCCTGGCGGCCAGCCGAGCGCAGCTCGGCCAGCAGGTGTTCAGCGCTCCGGTCGCCGGCTTTGCCGGCGTCCGGAGCTCAACCAGGCTCGGCCGAACGGAGAGAGCGAAGCGAACGAGTGAAGCCGAGGATCAGATCGTCTGGTTGGCCAGCGTCAGATGGTGGTGCGACCAGCGGCGGAGGTTCGACAGCTTGCGCTGGTCGAGGACCTCGCAGGTCCACCCCCAGTGCACGCTCACCCAATCGCCCACGGCGGCGTCGTCGGCGAAGCCCCGATCGGAGATGGAGCGCAACACCCTGGTGTCAGTCGCCTCGCCCAGCGCCAGCTTGCCGGCGGCGAGGGCCAGGGGCTGGCGGCTCACCACCAGCTCGGCACCGTCGACCGAAGTGACCTGGCCCCAGCTGATGCGACAGTTCTCCATGGTGGCCATGGCGATGCCCTGGTGCTCGAGGTGGCGGTACACGTCGAGGACGTGGAAGAGGTGGTGGGGTCGGGCACCTTGAGGCGGCTTGCGCAACACCTGCTCGCGAGTGGTCCCGGTGAGCTGGCGACCGAAGCGCTCGTCGAGGGATCGGTAGAGCGCCGACGCCTCGACGCTGTCGAGCAGCTCGTTGCCGAGCCAGTAGGCCTCGACCACCCGGTCGTCGAAGGGATCGGAGAGGTGGTGGGCGGAGGCGATGGTCTGCAGGTAGGGCAGAGCGCCGGTGAACTTGGCCAGCATGGGAGCAAGGCGCCGATCGGACTGACCGGCGGCGGCGTGCTCGAAGAGCACCTCGTGGTGATTGCCCCCGCAGTAGCCGAGGTGGTTGGGCATGAACGCGTAGCGGATGAACGACAGCAGGCCCGACGGGTGGGCGGCGACCACGGCCATGCGATCAGCCTACGAGGCCCCTTCGAGGAAGCGCAGGGCCTCTTCGCCCGCCCAGTACCCGCACATACCGTGTACGCCTCCCCCGGGCGGGGTGGATGCCGAGCACAGGAAGAGGCCGGGCGCCGGCGTGCGGTGGGGATGGGCTGACACGGTGGGACGGAACAGCAGCTGCAGCCCACCGGTGGAGCCGCCGGCGATGTCGCCCCCCACGCAGTTGGGGTTGTAGGCCTCCAGCTGGGCGGCCGAGGTGACCGTCCGGGCCAGCACCAGGTCGGAGAAGCCGGGGGCGAAGCGCTCCAACTGCGCTTCGATCGCCCCCGTCATGTCCAGGGTCGAACCCGACGGAACATGGCAGTAGGCCCACAGGGTGTGGTGCCCCGCCGGTGCCCGGAGGGGATCGATGAGCGACTGCTGGGCGGCGAGGACGAAAGGTCGCTCGGGATGGCGACCATGGGCCACCTCGGCCTCGGCCTTGGCCACCTCGGCGAGGGTCCCACCCACATGCACGGTCCCCGCCCGCCGGCAGGCCTCGGCTGTCCACGGAACGGCTCCGTCGAGGGCGTAGTCGACCTTGAACGACCCCGGGCCGTGGCGGAACCGGTCCAGTCGTCGCCGGTAGTGGGGTGGGAGCCGGTCGCCGGCGATGGTCAGGAGGTGGCGCGGGGCGGTATCGAACAACACCGCCCGGGTCGCCGGCAGGTCCTCGAAGGTGGTGATCCGTCGCCCCGTCTCGATCTCTCCTCCGAGGTGGCGGAGATAGGACACCAGAGCATCGACGATGAGCTGCGAGCCTCCGGCGGCCACCGGCCATCCGGCGGCGTGTCCAGCCCCGGCCAGCAACACGCCAGCGGCAGAGGTCAGCGGGCGCTCCAGGGCGTTGATGGAGTGGGCGGCGATGCCGGCGAAAAGGGCGCGCGAACGGTCGTTGCCCAGCGCCTTCGACGCCAGCACCGTCGCCGGCCAGAGCGCCCGTAGCCCGAATCGGGCCATGGTCAAAGGATGGCGAGGCGGGCGCAGGACAGGGGTCAACACGGAGTCGAGCACGTCGTCCCACCGGGCCACCAGCGGACCGAGGAGCCGACTCCACCCGGAGTCGTCGAGGGCCCGGGACGTCTCCTCGACCCCGCGCAGCAAGACGCCGGCCGAGCCGTCGTCGAGCGGGTGGGCCAGCAGCACGTCCGGGTGCAGCCACGTCAGGCCGTGTTCGTGCAGGGGTAGTGAGCGGAGGTAGGGCGAGGCGGCGCCCATCGGGTGCACCGCCGAGCACACGTCGTGGACATACCCCGGCAGGGTCAGCTCAGCCGAGCGGCAACCTCCGCCGGGTTGGTCGTGCTGGTCCACCACCAGGACCGACGCCCCGGCCTGGGCCAGGCGGACCCCTGCCGCGAGACCGTTTGGACCGGCACCCACCACCACGGCGTCGTACATGGTGGCGCCAGCGTGCCACAGACATCGCCGGCGCTAGCCTGGGGGCGTGACCGAGACGACTCGAAGCGACCGCTCGCTGATCACCGTCACCGACGCCGCCCGGGCCATGATCCTCGGAACCCGAGCCGCCGAGCCCGGGGGCGACGCCCTGGCGTTGCAGGTAGAGGTGGTGGGCGAGGGCGCCACCGACTACCTCTACGAGCTGACCTTTGCGCCTCTCGACGATGCCGTGGGGGACGACTCGCTCGGCTACAGCGAGGAGCTGGCCGTCCTCGTGCCCGAGACGTCGGTGGCCAAGCTACGGGGCGCCACCCTCGACCACGTCGAGCCGACCGGCCTGGTACTGCGCAACCCGAACCGTCCCCGCCCCTCGCCGCCCTCCGCAGCCGCGATCGACAAGGTCCATCTCGAGGGCAGCGTGGCGGAGCGCCTCCAACAGCTCCTCGACGGCGAGATCAACCCCATGCTGGCGGCTCACGGCGGCTTCGCCGCCGTCGACCGGGTGGAAGGTGAGATCGCCTACATGATCATGGGCGGCGGCTGCCAGGGTTGCGGACTGGCTCAGCTCACCCTGACCGAGGGCATCAAGGCCACCGTGGAGGATCGCATCCCCGAGATCAGTGAGGTCATCGACGTCACCGACCACGCCGCCGGCGACAACCCCTTCTACCAGCCCAACTCCAAGTAGGTTCTCAGGGAGGGCGGTGGCTTGATGTTGCCGGGACGTTGCCGACTTGGTAGGATCGGCGTCGCACCGCCCGATAACTCGAGTGCCATTCCCAGAGACGAGCAGTCGTCGTGGAGTGGGCGCCGGGGGGCAGTACCTGGGGCACGGAAGTGACGGCGTCTTGCATTGACGCCGGCCGCCCACCGGTTCCTTGCGTTGATCCGTCCCTCTGATTGGTCGTGCAGCGGGACCAGGCGGTAGCACCAGACGGACGGCGCTCGTCGCTGATCCAAAAGACTCACCATCACCAGAGATAACGAGGTACGCCATGAGCGAGTCGGTCCTCGAACGATCCGTACTCGAACGCAAGGAGCGCGACGAGCTCCAGTCCATCGCCCGGGCCATGGGCGCCCAGCCCACCGCCCGGACGAAGAAGGCTGACCTGGTCGATCTCATCCTGCGCACGGCGGGCGTGATCCCGGCGGAGCCAGCGGCGACGGAGCCAGCGGCGGTGGAAGGCAACGGCGCAACCGTTGCGGCCGAAGCCAAGCCCCGCCGGCGGACGCGAAGCTCATCAAGCTCCAGGGCCAACGGGGTCGAGCAGTCGGCCAATGGTTCGACCACCGAGGGCCAAGCCGACGGTGGCGCCGCCACGCTCTTCTCGTCGTCGCCTCCGACACCTCCGTCGAGCGACAGCGACAGCACCGGCGACGACAAGAGCGAGCAGGCGTCGACGGCTGGCGGCGAGGGGCCTCATTCGGGCGAAGATTCGGGCGATGAGGCGGCCTCGGTGGCGAGCGCACCGGAGGGCGACCCGACGGAGCATGATTCCGGCCGGTCCGGCAACGGAACCAGTGGGGACGACAGCGGTGGGCGTCAGGGCCGTGGCCGGGGCGAGCGTGACCGGGGTGATCGAGGTCGAGGCGCCCGCGGCGACAACCGCTTCGAGGGCCGCGGTGAGGGGAACGACATGGGCGACGGCAACCGCCGCCGCCGTCGGCGTGGGCGTGATCGAGGTCCGGGCCAGAACCAGGGCGCCGGCCAGGGCCAGACCCCGAACCAGGGCCAAGGCCAAGGCAGCGAGACCCGGGCCGAAGAGGCATGGACGGGCGAGCCGGTGGCGTGTTCAGGCCTGCTCGACCTGCGCGACGAGGGCTATGGCTTCCTGCGCACCAAGGGCTACCTGGCCAGCAAGGACGACATCTACGTCTCGGTCAAGCAGGTCCGCCAGTTCGGGCTGCGCAAGGGCGACCTGCTCACCGGGACCAGCCGACCGGCCAACCGCACCGAGAAGAACCCAGCCTTGCTGCGGGTCGACCTGGTCAATGGCAAGGACCCCGAGGAGGCCCGGCGCCGGCCGCGCTTCGAAGACCTCACCCCGCTGTTCCCCGACGAGCAGCTGAAGTTGGAGACCCCGAGCGATCCCACCAACATGACCGCCCGCATCGTCGATCTGGTGTCGCCCATCGGCAAGGGTCAGCGGGGTCTCATCGTGTCCCCTCCCAAGGCGGGCAAGACCACGATCATGAAGCAGATCGTGAAGTCGATCGAGGCCAACAACCCCGACGTGCACCTCATGGTTCTCCTCGTCGACGAGCGTCCCGAGGAGGTCACCGACATGCGCCGCTCCACCGGCGGGGAGGTGATCGCCTCCACCTTCGACCGGCCCTCGGACGAGCACACCCAGGTCACCGAGCTCGGCATCGAGCGAGCCAAGCGCCTGGTCGAGGAGGGCATCGACGTGGTGATCGTCCTCGACGGCATCACCCGCCTGGCCCGGGCCTACAACCTGGCGGCCCCGGCCACCGGGCGCATCATGTCGGGAGGCATCGACACCGGTGCCCTCTACCCGCCCAAGAAGTTCTTCGGCGCCGCCCGGAACATCGAGGAGGGGGGCTCGCTCACCATCCTGGCCACAGCCCTCATCGAGACGGGGTCCAAGATGGACGAGGTCATCTTCGAAGAGTTCAAGGGCACCGGCAACATGGAGCTGCGCCTCGACCGGCGCTTGGCCGAGCGGCGCATCTATCCGGCCATCGACGTCGACGCCTCGTCCACCCGCCACGAGGAGCTGCTGTTCGACCGCAAGCAGCTCCAGCAGGTATGGCGGGTGCGCCGGGCCCTCAATGCCCTTTCGGCCGATGGAGCGTCGCCCAGCGCGGCGCTGGAACGCCTGATGGACGGCATGAGAACCTTTGCTTCCAACGAGCAGTTCCTGGCCGAAGCGGCCAAGGCCGGCGGCCCCGCCACCTGAGCGGCGGGCACGAGACCAAGGAGAGACCATGAAGAGCGATATCCATCCCCGCTACGACGAGGCCAAGGTGACCTGCTCGTGCGGCAGCACCTTCACCACCCGTTCCACCGAGCCGACGCTGCGGGTCGAGCTGTGCAACGTGTGCCACCCCTTCTACACCGGCAAGCAACGCCTGATCGACAGCGGTGG
>JBBSLT010000106.1:0-8201 GCA_038233555.1 Acidimicrobiales bacterium | reverse complement strand
GCCCACCACGACGGCGACGTACACAAGGGTCACGAAGCTGGCCAGAGTGCCGTAGACCAACGTCTTGTTGATGACGACGTCGATGTCGTAGAGACGAAACCTGAGCACGGCGATGGCGGCGGCGATGGGCAGCAACCCGGCCACGGCCAGGGTGGCGTTCTCGATCATGAGGTTGCGGATTCCCAGCCCGAAGAGGGTCCAGCCCAGCGCCATGGTGGCGATGACGATGGTCGCCGCATAGCTCACCCACTTGTACTGCTGGCGCTCGTCTCCTGTCGCCCGACGGGCCCGGGGCACGAGGGAGGCGATGACCACCAGTCCGAGGCCCAGCATGGCCAGGGTGCCGATCAACTTCACCGCCGCCGGGTCGCCGGAGAACAGTCCCAGCGGGTTGTCGACGTAGATGTAGTTGGCCAGCCCGCCCTCCACCAGCATGGTCCCCCCGGCGAACGCCACCCCGCTGGCCACCAGGATCCAGCCGAGGGGCCGCCATCGGGGCGACGGCAGCCGGCCGTAGGGAAAGCGCAGGAGGAGCAGCCCGGCGAGCGCCCATCCCGGGATCCAGATCCAGTTCGCCAACCAAGCGGCGAGGGCCCCCGCCGGCAGCCATCCGGGAGAGGTGAGCAGGCTGTAGACGGCGTAGCCGTCGGCCAAGACCCACAGCGCCATCGTCGTCCCGGTGGCGATGAACACCCATGCCAGCTTCAGCTGGGGTTGGCGGGTGGCCACGAGCATCCCCAGCACGGGCAAGGCCAGGTACACCAGGGCGGTGATCGACGCTGCCTCCCGCGACCCGAAGTCGAGGGGGACGGTGGTGGAGCGAGTCAGCGCCTGGAGGACCAGCCCGGCAACGGTGGAGGCCAGAGCCACCGCCGCCGTGGCCCTCGCCAGCGAGCTACGCCAGCAGTCGGGGACGAGCCGCGCGGTCGCCGCCATGGCCCCATGGTAGGACGCCCCTATCCACCGCCGAGGAGGTCGGGCGGCACCGGCAGGGTGATGTCCTCGACCAGCGCCTGGATCTCCTCGGGCAGCGGCGCAAGGGGTAGCTGGCGTCCGCCGTCCTCGGTGGTGACGGGACCGCCGAGTCGTTCCTCGTCGATCACCAAGGCTTGACCGAAGAACGTCTCGAAGCGGGACTTGCGGTTGCCGATGGAGAAGAGGGTGCCCAGCGGCGCATGCACCTCGAAGCCCGCCTTGGTGAAGTAGGCCTTGGTCCGGGCGATCGCCCCTCCGTGAACGGGAACCGCCACGTCGGTGGGGCTCACCGCCCGGCTGCTAGCGCTAGGCTCGGACGGGCTTGTGCCTTCGAGGATGGCGGCCGCCTCGCCGCCCACTCCCCCGGGATTCTCCACCGTGGCCTCGTCGGATTCGGGCTGGTGGTCGCGACGAAGCGAGACCACCGCTGACAGGTAGGGATCAGACTCCATCTCGCTGATGGTATTACGCGAAGCAAGGCTCGGGGTACTGGACCGGTGATGCTTGAGCTGCGACCGCTGCTGCTCGGCCTCGACCTGGGGACCAGCCGGTGCAAAGCGTTGCTCGTCGACCGCCAGGGTCACGAATCGGCAAGCGCCACCGTCGACACGCCCTTCGTCCGGCGGGGTGATCAGGTCGAGATGAGCGTCAACGCCCTGCGATCGACGCTGGAGCGGCTCCTGGCCGACTTGGGGCCAACCAGAGCCCAGGTGGTGGCCGTCGGCATCACCGGCATGGCCGAGAGCGGGGCTCCGCTCGACGCCGACGGTGACCCGGTGGCCCCGATCATCGCCTGGCACGATCCCCGGGGAGGCGAGGCGGTGGCCATCCTGGAAGAGCGCTTCGGTGACGAGCTTCCTCGTCGCCTCGGCCAGCCCATTCGGACGGTCTCGTCGGTGGCCAAGCTCGGGTGGCTGGTCGACCATGGGGTCACGGGGGCCGAGCGCTGGCTCGGCGTCCCGGAGCTGTGCCTGTTCGCCCTGACGGCGGCCCACGCCACCGACCCTTCGCTGGCCGCCCGCACCGGGGCCTACGACATCGCCGAGCGCCGATGGTTGCCGGAGGTCACCGCCGCCCTCGGGTTTCCCGTCGGGGTCTTTCCGGCCGTGGGCCGCGCCGGGTCGGCCATGGGACAGGTCCGAAAGCTTGCCTCAGGATGGGCCGGCCTTCCCGCCGGCATCCCCGTCACCCTGGCCGGCCACGATCACCTCGCCGCCCTGACCGGCTCGGGTGCAACCGTCGGCGACTTCGGCAACTCGGTCGGCACGGCCGAGAGCGTGGTGGCGCTCACCCCGACGCTTCCCGATGTCGACCGAGCCCTCGCCCTCGGCGTGGCCGTGTCGCCGGCGCCGGCGGGCGAGGGGTGGGTGATCCTGGCCGGTGCCGCCCGTGCGGGCACCGCCGTCAGTACCCTCGCCGGCGTCCTGGGCGCCTCCCCAGCCGACCTGGACCGCTCGGCCGAGGGCGCCGGCCGCTCGCCGCGCCTCGACCTCGTGGCTGACGCCCTTGCCGGCAAGGTCGTCGTCTCCGGCTCCGACGTGGCGGGCGAGGTCTGGAACGGGTTGCTAGCCGGCCTGTCCGAGCGCACCTGGGAGGCAGTTGGGCGGGCCGTCGAGCTGGTGGGGCCGCCCGCTCGTCTCGTCGTCTTCGGCGGAGGAGCCACGAGCCGGCCGTGGCTTTCGGCCAAGGCCGAGCTCGGGAACGTCTCGGTGTGGCGCACGACCACTCGGGAGGCCGCGGCCCGGGGGGCGGCGCTGACGGCCGGGGTCGCCACCGGGTGGTGGTCACGTCCAGAGGACGGCCCGCCGGCGCCGCTCGAGCAGATCCTCCCTACCTGAGGGAACGTTCTCGGGGGCGGCTAGTGCGGTCGGGGTGGGGTGTCAGGCCGGGTCCGGAACCACCGGACCGCCATGATGGAGACCGCCGCGGTGGCGCCCACGAGCGAGAGGAGGACGAAGACCCGAGGCGAGCCTCCGTCGCCCTCCAGGTCGCCCTCGAGGTCGCCATCGATGACCGGGGCCAGGCCAGTAGAGCTGGTGGTGGCTTCAGGAGTGGTCGTCGCCGGCTCCTGGCCGAGCGCCGGGTGGTCCAACAGCCCCAGCGCCACCAGGAGCAGGGCCAGGAGCACCACGGTCACGGGGTGGCCGTCCGGCGGGCTCCTCCGGGAAGTCATGCACTCCGACCGTAGAACAGCCGCTCGACCACCGTGCGAGCTCGGCGGGTGACGCGCCGGTAGTGCTCCCGCAGCGCCACCGGTGCGGTGTCGAGAGAACGGGCGAGACGGGACAGCTCCGCACTGGCCCGTGGCAGTGCGTCGCCGGGTGTTCCTCGGATCAGGTAAAGGCGGTTGCGGGTGCGTTCGCAGAACCGGTACGAGGCCGACAGCACCTCGGCATCGTCGCCACCCAGGGCGCCGGCGTCGACCAGCAGCGACATCGCCGCCATCGTCCCCGGCGAGGGGATCTGGTGGCGAAGCTGGAGGAGCTGCACGCAGAACTCCACGTCGGAGAGCGATCCCCGTCCGAGCTTGAGGTGGAACTGGGCATCCTCGCCGGCGGGCAGGCGCTCACGCTCGATGCGGGCCTTCATTCGCCGGATCTCCCGCACCCCATCGTCGTCCAGCGGGCGGCCCCACACCGCTGGCGCCAGCATCTCCAGGAAGCGCCGGCCGACGTCGGCATCCCCCGCCACCACCCGAGCCCGGGTCATGGCCTGGCGCTCCCACAGCGCAGCCCACCGGTCGAAGTAGGCCCGGTAGCCGTCGAGGCTGCGGGCCAACGGGCCCTGGCGTCCCTCGGGGCGCAGGTCGGCGTCGAGTCGGTAGATGCGAGAGGCCGGCGTGGTTCCCTGCAACAGGCGCAACAGGCCCGACGCCACCCGCTCGGCCTCGGCGAAGTCCTCGGCGGTGCTGCCGTCGTAGACGAACACGACATCGAGGTCGCTGGCGTAGGAGAGCTCGCCGCCTCCGAAGCGACCGAGGGCGACCACGGCGAAGGCAAGGCTGGGCCGGAGGGCGGCCACGGCTGTGTCGAGCGTAGCCTCGGCCAGGGTGGTGAGATCCATGGCGGTGTCGTCCACGTCGGCCAACCCGAGGAGGTCGCGCACCGCCACCCGTACCAACGCCCGCTCCTGGAAGCGTTTGAGGCCGGCCCCCTGGCCCTCGGCCGCCCGCCAGCGCTGCGTGGTGGCCGCCTGGTCCCGCAGCTCCGGTCCGCTGCCGGCGACCAGGGCGTCGTCGTCGCCCAGCACGGGGATCAGGTCGGGGTTGTGGCGCAGCAGGTTTCCCAGCAGCGGGCTGGTGCCGAGCACGATGCAGAGCCGCCGGGCCGTCTCCGCCGACTCCCGGAACGCCCTCACCAGCTCCGACGCACCAGACGATCCCGACGCCAAGGTGCGCAAGCCGAGCAGGCCCTGGTCGGGATCGGGGGTGTCGGCCAACCAGGCGAGCAGCAGGGGCAGCAACTGGTGCATCAGGCGCGACGAGCGGGTGAGGCCCCGGGTGAGCTCGGCGACGGCCTGACGGGTGCGCTCGGCGTCGGTGAAGCCGAAGGCAGCCAGCCGGGCCTCGGTCGCCTGCAGGCTGAGCGGTGCTTCGGTCGTACCGGCGAAGGCCTCCAGCAACGGACGGAAGTACAGGCGCTCGTGGATCGAGCGCACTCGCACCCGGCAGCGAGCCAGATCGCCGTCGAAGTTGGCCAGGGCGCTTCCTTCGGGTGATCCCCGGAAGCCAAGCACCCTCGCCAGGCGCTCGCGTTCGTCGTCGGCGGCGGGAACGGCGTGGACCTGACGCTCGTCCACCAGCTGCACCCGGTGCTCGACGGTGCGCAAGAAGCGGTAGGCCTCGTCGAGATCGGCACCGTCGGTGGCCGTGAGGTAGCCGGCCGCAGCCAGCTCGGCCAAGGCGTCCAGCGTGGTCGGCGAGCGCAGAGCAGGGTCGTGTCGGCCGTGGACGAGCTGGAGGAGCTGGACGGCGAACTCGATGTCACGGATGCCACCCACCCCCCGCTTGAGCTCTCGACTGTCGAGCCCTTTGCGAGCCACCTCGGCCTCGGTCCTGGCCTTCATGGTTCGCAAGGCCCGCAGGTCGTCGGAGGGCAGGGGCCGCTGCCACAAAGCGTCGGTGGCCGCAGCCGCGAAGGCGGCGGCCACCTCGGGGGGCCCAGCAACAGGTCGAGCCTTGAGGAGAGCCTGGAACTCCCAGGGACTGGCCCAGCGCTCCCAGTAGGCCCGGTAGGAGGCGACGCTCCTCACGAGGGGTCCGTCGCGGCCCTCCGGGCGAAGGTTGGCGTCGACGCGAAAGCAGCGCCGGGCTATGCCCATGACCCGACGGGCGGCGCTGCCGGCGCGCGCCTGGCCGCCGTCGGCTTCCCCGCCGCCCACGAACATGATGTCGATGTCGCTGGAGTAGTTGAGCTCGTGCCCTCCCAGCTTGCCCATGCCCACCACCACCAAGTCGTCGGCGTCGGCCAGCCGGCAACTCGCCACCAGTACCTCGGTGGCCAGCTCGGCCAGGGCAAAGGTGACCTCGACCAGGCCGTCCGCCCCGCTGAGGTCGCGCCCGGCGATGCGTAGGTACTCCAGTGCCTTCCACCGGCGCAGGCTGTCCTCGTCAAGAGCCTCGCCGTAGGGGATCACCGGGCGGGTGTTGAGGTCGCCGAGGAGGTCGAAGGCGGCGGACTCCGTCTCCAGCAGCAGGGTCAGCGAGCGGCTGGCGGCGATCACGGCCACGACGACCGACCGAAGCGCCGCATCCTCCTCCAAGGAGGCGGCCAGGCCCGGATGGGCCGCCTCCAAGCGCTCTAGTGCGACCTCGACCGCCGCCGGTGCCGCCGATCGCTCGACCGCCTCCTGGAGGCAGCCGAGGTGTCGTATCCCTGCGCCGGTCCCGGTCACCTCCCCAGTCTGGCCCAGCCCTCGTCCTCAGCAGTCGCAAGTTCGACGGGGTCACCTAGGCTCGCCGGGTGCAGGTCTTGCGCGTCGCCGCCTGCCAGATCAACACCGTGGTCGGCGACCTGGCCGGCAACACCGAGCGCATCCTCGCCCAGCTCGACGCAGCCGAAGCGATCGGGTGCGACATCGCCGTCTTCCCCGAGCTGGCCGTCACCGGTTACCCACCCGAGGACCTCCTGCTCAAGCCCGGCTTCGTCGCCGACAACCGCCGGGCCCTCGACGACGTGGCCGCGCGCACCCGGCGCTGCATCGCCGTGGTGGGCTTCGTCGATGCCGGCCACGACCTCCACAACGCCGCCGCCGTATGCGCCCACGGGGAGGTGCTCGGCATCTACCGCAAGCGCCACCTGCCCAACTATTCGGTCTTCGACGAGCAGCGCTACTTCCGGCCGGGGACCGAGGGCCTGAGCCTGTTCCTCGTCGCCGGGGTGAAGGTGGGAATCTCCATCTGCGAGGACGCATGGAACCCGGCCGGACCGATCGCCGCCGCCGGCGCCGGTGGCGCCCAAGTGGTGGTCAACCTCAACGCCTCGCCCTACCACGCTGGGCGCCAGCACGAGCGCGAGCGCATGCTGGGCACCCGGGCCGTCGACGCCGGCTGCGCCATCGTGTCGGTCAATCAGGTCGGGGGCCAGGACGAACTGGTCTTCGACGGAGCGTCGTTGGTGCTCGACGGCACCGGCGAGGTGATCGCCCGCTCACCCCAGTTCCTCGAACACACTCTTGTGGCCGACGTCGAGATTCCTGCCGCCTTCCGGGCACGCCTGCTCGACCCGCGGGGCCGCCCGGAGGTGGCGCCCCTCCCCGTGCTGGAAGTGTCCGGTGCCCCGGCCGACGCAGTGCGGCCGCCGGTCGATCTTACGGTGACGCCCCTGCTGGAGCCGCTGGAGGAGGTCTATCGGGCACTGGTGCTCGGCACCTGCGACTACGTCACCAAGAACGGCTTCACCGACGTCGTGATTGGGCTCTCGGGCGGGATCGACTCCTCCCTGGTGGCGATGGTGGCGATGGATGCGCTCGGCCCCAGTCACGTCCACGGCGTGGCCATGCCCTCGCGCTTCTCCAGCGAGGCCTCGGCCGCCGACGCGTCGGCCCTGGCGATGCGTCTGGGCATCGACATGGCGACCATCCCCATCGAACCCGCCCACGCCGCCCTCTTGGAGATGCTGGCGCCGGCGCTCGGCGACCGGCCCCCCAACCTGACCGAGGAGAACCTCCAGAGCCGGGTGCGAGGGGTGGTGCTCATGGCCTTGTCCAACGAGCGGGGGTGGCTGGTGCTCACCACCGGGAACAAGAGTGAATCGGCCACTGGCTACTCCACCCTCTACGGCGACACCGCTGGGGGCTTCGCCGTCATCAAGGACGTTCCGAAGGGCCTGGTCTATGCCCTCTGCCGCCACCGCAACGCCACCGCCGGCGACGACCTCATCAGCGAGGCGGTGTTGAACAAGGCGCCGTCAGCCGAGCTGCGCCTCGACCAGCGTGACGACCAGTCGTTGCCGCCCTACGACGTCCTCGATGCGTTGTTGGCCGCCTATGTCGAGCACGACCGTACGGGGACCGAGTTGGAGGCTGCCGGCTTCGACCCGGTGCTGGTGCGCCGCGTGATCGCCTTGGTCGACCGGGCCGAGTTCAAGCGCCGCCAGACCCCTCCGGGCGTGCGAGTGAGCGCCAAGGCCTTCGGCAAGGACCGACGGGTACCGATCAGCAGCCGCTACCCCGGTTGAGGCTGCTCAACAGGAGCGGGAGACCTGCCGGGAGGACTCGCGGACGCCGTCGATTTCGGTAGAGGTAACGACCTCGCTCCGACAGGTCGATGACGCCGAATCGGAACTCCGCTGGCTGCTGGAGACCTCCGAGGACGACGACCCCGACACCACCACGGAGCCGCCGGAGCTGGCCCGGGACGACGAGGAGTTGGAGACGCTGACCGACGAAGAGACCGAGCCGCCGCCCGACACCGACTGGGAGACATCGACCTCCGAAGACGAAGACGACCGGGCCGAACCCTCGGAGACGGATGCCTGCGACCTCGTGGTGGAGCGTGCTTCGTCGGTGGCTTCCGCTTCCGCTTCCGTCGCCGCATCGGCGGCTTGGCGGCGGGCTTCGGCGACCTGGGCCTCGGCCGCGGCGATGGCTTCGGCGACCTGGGCCTCGGCCGCGGCGATGGCTTCGGCGACCTGGGCCTCGACCTCCTCGAAGACCGACAGCGCCGCTCGCCGAGAGGTCTCGGCGCCCGAGAACGCTGTTGGCGCCTCGGTGACGACCTCGGCCGG
>JBBSLT010000105.1:0-8248 GCA_038233555.1 Acidimicrobiales bacterium | reverse complement strand
GACCAGGGGGAGACGTTCTCTTTCACCTTTGACACGCCGGGCGAGTACTCCTACATCTGCGGCATCCACCCCTACATGACCGCCACCGTCACCGTCACCTGACGACCTGACGCACTAGGATCGGGCAGTGGCAGGAGGAGGCAGTCGTAGCGTCGTCCTGGTCGCCTTCTTCGCCAACCTCGGCATCGCCATAGCCAAGTTCGTCGGTTTCGCCATCACCGGGGCGGCGTCGATGCTGGCCGAGGCCGTGCATTCGCTGGCCGACACCGGCAACCAGGGACTGCTCCTGTTGGGCGGCTCCCGGGCCGAGCGCAAGGCCACACCCCAGCACCCCTTCGGCTACGGCCGTGAGCGCTACTTCTGGGCCTTCGTGGTGGCCCTGGTTCTGTTCTCCGTGGGCGGGCTGTTCGCCATCTACGAAGGCGTCCAGAAGCTCCGAGACCCCCACGAGATCGAGTCGCTCGGCGTGGCCGTGGGCATCCTCATCGTGGCCATCGGCCTGGAGTCCGTGGCCCTGACCAAGGCCTACAAGGTGGCCAACGCCGAGCGGGGGGACAAGTCGTGGCCGGAGTACATCCGCCACTCCAAGGGGCCCGAGATCCCGGTGGTGCTGCTCGAGGACATCGGGGCCGAGATCGGCCTGTTCCTGGCGCTCGGCGGGATCGCCGTGGCCCGAATCACCGGTGAACCCCGCTGGGACGCAGCCGGGAGCCTGGGGATCGGCGTCCTCCTGGTGATCATCGCCGTGGTGCTGGCCATCGAGATGAAGAGCCTGCTCATCGGTGAGTCGGCCGGGCCGGCGATGGAGGAGGAGATCCGCCAGACGATCGAGGCGTCTCCCGACGTGCGCCGCCTTATCCACCTGCGCACTCAACACCTCGGCCCCGACGAGCTCCTGGTCGGTGCCAAGATCGAGCTGGGGGCCGACCTCGACGTCAGCGGAGTGGCGGCGGCCATCAACGGCGCCGAGAAGCGCCTTCGTGAAGCGGTCCCCGCCGCCCGCGTCATCTACCTGGAACCCGACATCGTCGCCTGACAAGCACCGCGCTTCGGCGACGGCGAAGTTTAGCCGAAGAAGACTTCGGCCACCCCGTGGTAGAGGTCGGGGTCGACCAGCTTGAGTTCCCCCACGGCCTCGGCCAGGGAGGCCAGCACGATGCGGTCGGCTCGTAGGGCGACCATCTGGCCGAAGGCGCCATCGTGGACGGCGTCGATGGCGGCGATGCCGAAGCGGGTGGACAGGACCCGGTCGTAGGCGGTGGGGGTCCCGCCCCGCTGGATGTGGCCCAGGATGGTCACCCTGGTCTCGAAGCCGGTCCGGGTCTCGATCTCGGTGGCCAGCACGCTGGCGATCCCGCCCAGCTTGACGTGGCCGAACTGGTCGACCTCGGCGTCTTTCAGGCTGAGCGAGCCCTCCTTGGGTTGGGCGCCTTCAGCCACCACCACGATGGAGGCGTAGCGGCCCTTCTGGTGGCGACGAACAAGGGAGGCGCACACCTCCTCGATGTCGAAGGTCTCCTCGGGGATCAAGATCTCCGCCGCTCCCCCGGCGATGCCGGCATAGGTGGCGATGTGACCGGCGTGGCGACCCATGACCTCTACCACCATGACCCGGTCGTGGGACTCAGCGGTGGTATGGAGCCGGTCGATAGCGTCGGTGGCGATCTGGACGGCGGTGTAGAAGCCGAAGGTCACCTCGGTGGCCGACAGATCGTTGTCGATGGTCTTGGGCACACCCACCACCGCCACCCCGTGGTCCTGATGAAGCCGATTGGCCACGCCCAGGGTGTCCTCGCCTCCGATGACGATCAAGGCGTCGACCGACAGCTCGCCAAGCGTGGCCACCACGCGGTCCACCCCACCGTCAAGCTTGTAGGGGTTGGTTCGGGAGGTGCCGATGACCGTCCCGCCCTTGGGCAGGGTGCCCCGCATGGCCTCGACGTCGAGGGGCACGGTGTTGGCCTCAATCAGCCCCTTCCAGCCGTCCAGGAAGCCCACGAACTCATCGTCGTGGAAGCGCTCGCCCTTGCGCACCACCGCTCGGATCACGGCATTGAGCCCCGGGCAGTCACCTCCACCGGTCAAGATCCCGACTCGCATCACCTCACCCTAGTGGTGGCCGACCGACGCCGGTCTCACGGCACCCGGACGTCGACGGCGGCCGGCTCGACGTGTATCTCCAAGCGCTTGGCGGGCTTGCGGTCGCCGCCGTCAACTTGGTAGGGCACCTTCCGGTCAAGACGCACGTCGACCAGAGCGCCTCGCGTCGTGCGCACGAGGGACGAGCGGTCGGCCCTTCCGCCAACCAGGTGGGCGAAGACACCGATCCAGTCCCACGGGCCATCGGCTCTGACCACACCGATCTCGAGCTGCCCATCATCGGTTCGGGCATCGGGAAAAACCTCAAGACCTCCCATGGCGGTACCGACGTTGCCGACCAAGACACAGCTGACCCGCCCGTCGAACCAGCGGTCGCCGTCCACGTCGATCCTCGCCCGTACCCGGTCGATCCTCATCGCCTTCAGTCCGGACACGATGTAGGCGAACTGGCCGAGCAGCTTCTTGGCGTCATCGGCCCCTTGCATCATGATCGCATCGAAGCCAGTCCCGGCCATGACGGCGAAGCGCTCACCGTTGAGGACGCCCACGTCGAGAGTACGGGTGGAGCCGTGCATGGCGATGTCGAGGGCGGCATCGAGCTCCTCGGGAATCCCGAGGTTTCGGGCGAGCAGGTTGGCCGAACCAGCGGGAAGGATCCCGATGGGCACGCCAGAGCCGGCCACGGCGTCGAGGCAGCGGCGCACCGTCCCGTCACCGCCCCAGATGAGGAGCAGCTCGGCGCCGTTCTCCAGCGCCTCCTTCGCCCTCTTCGGCGCCTTCTTGGCCTTCGGTACCTGGTACCACAGCGGTTCTGTCACGCCGAGAGAGGCGAGGGCACCACGGAGGTCGTCGAGGTCGCCACCGAGGCGCTTCTTCTGGTGGGCGACGACGGCAACCTTCACCGCTCCGGTCCTCAGGGAGCCAACGCTACGTCGGCCACCTGGGACCAGCGTAGGTCGGCGATACGGGCCAGGGCCATGAGCTGGTGACGCTCACGAGCCCGCATGGGCCGTCCCTTGCGACCGAGAACCAAGTCGAGATCGGCGATAGCCAAGGGCGCCCAGGCTATGTCGTCGGGGCCAGTATCCCCGGCGGCGACGCGATCCGAGCTCCGACTGCCCCCGATGAAGGCGGTGAGCCACCCCGCCGGCGGCGCCTCTCCGTCGGCCACGACGACCGTCGAGCTCTTTACGTCGACCACGACAGCCCAGGCCGCCTCCAGGTCGGCCTTGGCGTGGCGTACCAACACCGTCAGCACCTCGGTGGCGGTGGTCGCCCCCACCAGCAAGGCCACCGTCTCCAAGGCGTCGAGGCGAGGGTCGTGCATCGCCGGGGGGGCGCTACGAACGTCTTCCACGTCGACACCATCCACCGCGTTGATCTCGTCGATGAGCAGCTCGATCAGCTGGGAGTCAGGAAGGTCTACCACCAGCTCGTCGATGGCCCGGCCCGCCCCCCGCTCCAGGACCTCGATGCCGAGTATCTCGCCCCGCACGGCACCGATGCGACTAGCCACCAACCCGAGGGCGCCGGGCCGATCGGGGAGCCATACCCGGACAACGAAGCGCGCCATAGCCACCAGGCTAGAGACTCGATGTGAACGGGAGGTTTCCTCTACAGCTTGGTGAGCACTCGCCGCAGGTTGCGCACCGCCTGAGTGATGCGCTGCTCGTTCTCGATGAGGGCAAAGCGGACGTAGCCGTCGCCGCCGGGCCCGAAGCCCACACCGGGCGAGGTGGCCACGTTGGCCTGGGTGACGAGGTCGCTGGCGAACTCCACCGAGCCCTTCTCGGCGTAGGCCTCGGGGATGGAGGCCCACACGAACATGGTGGCCTTCGGGCGCTCGACCTCCCAGCCGATGCGGGCCAGCCCGTCGCAGAGGCAGTCACGGCGGGCCTGATAGATCTCCCGGACCTGGCTGGGATAGTCGCTGGCCTCGTTCATGGTCACCGTGGCCGCAATCTGGATGGGCTGGAACGTGCCGTAGTCGAGGTAGCTCTTGAGCTTGGCCAGGGCGGCGATGAGCTCGGCGTTGCCGGCCATGAAGGCCACCCGCCACCCTGCCATGGAGAACGACTTGGTCATGGAGTAGAGCTCGACCGCAACTTCTTTTGCCCCTTCGGCCTGGAGGATCGACGGCGGACGGTAGCCGTCGAAGCCGAGGTCGGCGTAGGCGAAGTCATGGACGACCACCACCTCCCGCTCCCGAGCGAAGTCGACGACCTTCTGCATGAAGTCGAGGTCGACACAGGTTGTGGTGGGGTTGTGGGGGAAGGACAAGACGATGACCCGGGGCTTGGGCCAGGAGTACTCGTAGCGCTCGACCAGCACCTCGAAGAAGTCAGCCTCGCTGTCGCCGAGGGGCATCTCCCGCACGTCGGCGCCGGCGAAGAGCGGGCCGTAGACATGGATGGGATAGGTAGGCGAGGGAACGAGGGCGGCGTCACCAGGCTGGAGCAGCGCCCACATGAGGTGGCTGAAGCCCTCCTTGGCGCCGATGGTGTTGATGACCTCGGTCTCGGGATCGAGCTCAACCCCGAACTGGCGCAGATAGAGCGCGGCGAGGGCCTCGCGTAGCTTGGGCAAGCCCCGGCTCAGCGAATAGCGGTGATTGCGGGGGTTGCGGGCCGCTTCGGCCAGCTTGGCCACGGCGATGTCGGGTGACGGGATGTCGGGGTTGCCGAAGGCGAGGTCGACGACATCCTCACCGGCACGGCGGGCCTCTTTCTTCAGGCCGTCGATGATGCCGAGGGCGTACGGCGGCAAGCCGTTGATGCGGCGGAGCTCCACACCTGGACGCTAGCGCCCTTCAGTAACGGACGAGGGCGCCGATGCCGCCCAGCACGTCGAGATCAGCGTTGCCCTCGCAGATCTCCACCCGACACGACTGGCCCAGAGCTTCTTCCACGGCTTCCTCGATCACGTCGTCGACCGCATCCATCTCTGTCGAACAAACCGGACAAGAGCGACCGATCCTGCCGATCCACCGGCAGGAGCCGCAGCGCCAGCCTGCGTCGTCGTAGCCGGCCGAGACCAGCAGCGTCTCGACCCGACGCTCCACCAGAGCCATGAGGGTGTCGTCCAGCCCGGCCACGCCTCGCCGGCCTCCTCCCACCGCCTCGCGCAGCGCGGCCACCGCCTCGGCCTCTTTGATCCGCTCCACCTCGGCCTCGACCTCGACCGCGGCCCGGCGGACCTCCTCGTCGGTCGATCCCGGTGCGATGGCACAGCGAGCCACCAGCCGCTCCCGGAGGTACGGGTGCAGGAGGGACTCGAGCTCCGGGCCGATGTCGTCGGGCGTCCCTATCACCAGCCGCTCGAAGCCCTGGTCCTGGAACACGGCGAAGGCGGAGTCAGCGGCACGACGCAGGTGCTGGCGGACCAAGGCGGCGGCGTGGTCGGCGGCGTGGTCCTTGGTGAAGCTGCGATCGTCGTCGTCGCCCCGGGGCAACTGGTCGAACTGCCCCACCGACTCCACCACTTCGCCGAGCTCGAACACGAACACGCGCACTCGCTGACGATCGACCAGGAGCAGCCCGAAGCGATCATGGCGGTCGACCACGGCCTCGAGCTGGCGCACGGTCGGCGTGTGGTTCACCACCACTTGGCTGCGAACCGGCACCGGCAGCTCGATGATTCGCCAGTAGTCGTCGGCCGAACAAGCGAAGAAGGCCAGGCCGCGGGTACGGGAACGGTCGAGGCCCCCCCGGACATGCGCCTCGATCCGTCCGAGGTCGGCCGCCACCGACTGGTCACCGTTGCAGCGGGCGCGCGCCGGCCGCAGCACCCGATCAAGCTCGCGCATCACGTCCTGATGACGGATGTGACGTGCTCCGTCGACGTTCAGGTAGCAGCTCGTCACCATGGCCTTCTCCCCCCGGAAGCCGGCCAGCTCACGGATCTCTTCCTCGGTGATGGCGACCATTGCACCTCCTTGCCGGTCGAGAGGACCGGCCTCTGGTTCGGGTTGTTCACTCGATGCTAGATCGTCCTCGACCCGGCTATGGCGTCCATACCCTGGTCCAGGCGCTCGGCCAACCGTTCGTAGCCGAAATCGGCGACTGCCCGCCGGCGACCGGCCTCGCCCATGCGCCGGCGAAGGGGCGGGTCGTCGAGCAGGGTGGCGAGGGCCGACGCCACCGCGGTCGGGTCGCCGGGTTGCTCCACCACCATGCCTGTCTCCCCGTCGGTCACCGCTTCGCCCGCTCCCCCGCTGGCGCCCGCCACCACGGGGATCTCGGCGGCCCCCGCCTCCAGGAACACGATGCCGAAGCCCTCCTGCTCCAGCCCGCCCCAGCGGGTACGACAGGGCGAGGCGAAGACGTCGGCGGCGGCGTAGAGCGAGGGCAGCGACTCGTCGGGGATGCGCCCCAGGAGACGGACCGGCGCCCGGCGGCTCGCCGCCAGGCGAGCCAGCCAGTCGGCCTGGCGGCCGGAGCCGGCCACGACGACCATGAGGTCGGGCCGTCCCGGGGCCAGACGAGTAGCCGCCTCCACCAAGACGTCGAAGCCCTTGCGGGGCACTACGCGACCGACGCCCACGACCAGCCGGGCCTCCGGGCGCAGGCCGAAGGACGCCCGGACCCGAGCACGAGCCGCAGCGGTGAGGGGCCGGAAGCGTTCGGGGTCCACCCCGGGAGGGATCAACAGCATGGGGAGCGGGCACGCGGCTGCCCCCTCGGCCTCGATCCGGACGTAGTCGCCGCTGGCGATCACCAAGCACGCCCTCCTCAGCACGCGGCCGAGGAGGCTGCGAGTGGCTGGTAGGCGAGCAGGCACCGTCACCTCGGCCCCGTGGACGATCACTGCGAACGGCTGGCGCAGCCAAGGACCGACGGCGCCCAGGGGAAGCACGGGATCGAGCAGGACGACCTTGGCGTCCACCTCCTCCGCCAGGGCGTCGATTCGCCGCACGAGTGCCGGCGTGGGCACTAGCACCCGTTGGCGGTCGCGTACCACCCGGAACGGCTGGCGACGATCGAAGTCCAGATCGCCGGGAGAGGGGGTGGTGAGCACGGTGAAGTCCTCGGGTGGCAGACGTCGCCACAGCTCC
Source organism: Acidimicrobiales bacterium (assembly GCA_038233555.1). Taxonomy (GTDB): domain Bacteria; phylum Actinomycetota; class Acidimicrobiia; order Acidimicrobiales; family CADCSY01; genus JADDRA01. The sequence continues at coordinate 1,095 of JBBSLT010000105.1, read as the reverse complement.
CACAGGTAGGACTGGATGCCCCCGACCTTGGGGGGAAAGTCGTTGGTGACGAGGAGGTGCTTCACCCCGACAGGACCGCCGGACCCTTCACCCCCGCCGTAGGCGCCGGCGTCGGCCCTTCTCAGGGGCAGGCGGGTCCGTCGACGGAGGCGGGTACAAGCTCGCCAGGGTGTCCATAGCTGAGGAGGCGCCCTTCTCTCGGGAGTTGCTCGCCGGCTTGTGTGGCGCCGCTGGCTCCGGTGGCGCCGGTGGCGCCGCTAGCTCCGGTGGCGCCGGTGGCGCCGGTGGCGGAGACGACTGGCGGGTCGACTCTTCGGCGGATCCTGTCGCGCTTCGCCCTCCTCGTGCCGATTGGATGAGGTCGGCCCGGAACACCGGACTCGCTCGGAGTGGTTGGTTGCGACGGACTGGGGCCCGGCTCGGGAGCGCTGTCTCGATTGCATCGTCGAGCACAGCCGAGACCGCTTCGGTGTCGTGCGACGAACCGATGGGCTCGCTCACGGCCTTCCGGACCCGTTCGGGCACCGGGACCGGTGCCGGAGGCGGAAGCGGACCGACGCTGGTCACCGGAGTGGGGCTCGGCGACGGCGACGGCCTTGGCCCCCGGAAGATGCGGTCCGAGCCGCTGGTGGTGTTCCGGGCCGCCGGCTCGGAGGGCGCCATGGCGATGACGCGAGGGGTTGGCTCGTCCTTACGATCTGCGAGTTCGGGGGTTGACGCTTCGGGAGCGGGCTCCGTCTCACGCTCCGTCTCACGCTCCGTCTCACGCTCCGTCTCACGCTCCGTCTCGCCCTCCGGCTCACGCTCCGTCTCACGCTCCGTCTCGCCCTCCGGCTCCGCATCGAGCGACGTTGTCACCCGAGCGGCAACCTCGGGCCCGCTGCTCGACGCCTTTGGCGTCGGTTCGCTTGGTGCCAGTACCACCCTGCGAGGCGGAGCCGACTTCTTGGCGGAAGTCGCCGTAGTTGCCGAAACCGACGTCTCGGCTGGAAGCTTCTTGCCAGAACCCACCTTCTTGGCCGGCGCTCGCTTCTTGGCCGGCGCTCGCTTCTTGGCCGGCGCTCGCTTCTTGGCCGGAGCCGACTTCTTGGCCGG
>JBBSLT010000104.1:0-8327 GCA_038233555.1 Acidimicrobiales bacterium | reverse complement strand
CTGCTCATCTTCACCTCGGCCATGGCCATCTTCCTCTCGGCCGTCAACGTCTACGCCCGCGACACCCAGCACCTGTTGGAGCTGGCCCTGCTGGCCTGGTTCTGGATGACTCCCATCGTCTACCCCTGGGGCGTCATCGCCGGCACCTTGAACGGTGCCGGGCTACCCGTCAGCCTCACCCTGATCAACCCCATGACCTCGGTGGTGCTGGCCTTCCAGCGCGGCCTCTACGGCATCGTCGTCAACCAGGAGGGCGGCCTGCTCCTGCCCGATGCCTCGCCGCTGTGGTACTTCCGCAACCTGGCCCTCGTCGGGTTGATCGCCACGGTCCTGTTGGCCCTGGCCATCAAGCTCTTCGGCCGGCTCGAGGCCAACTTCGCCGAGGAGCTGTAGATGTCGGGGGTAGCCATCGAGGTCCTTGACGTCTCCAAGCGCTTCCGCATCAGCACCGATCGCCAGTCGTCGCTCAAGGAGCGGGTGGTCAATCACCGCAAGCGGGCCAAGCCCGAAGACTTCTGGGCCCTGCGCGACATCGCCTTCGATGTGGAGGAGGGCCACACCACCGGGCTGCTCGGCCACAACGGGTCGGGCAAGTCGACCCTGCTCAAGTGCACCGGCGGCATCCTTGCCCCTACCAGCGGCGAGATCCGGGTCCGGGGCCGGTTGGCCTCGTTGCTCGAGCTGGGGGCGGGATTCCACCCCGACCTGACCGGGCGGGAGAACGTCTTTCTCAACGGCTCGATCCTCGGGCTGACCAAGCACGACATCGCCAAGCGCTTCGACGACATCGTGAGCTTCGCCGAGATGGAACGCTTCATCGACCACCAGGTCAAGCACTACTCCTCGGGGATGTACGTGCGCCTCGGCTTCTCGGTGGCCACCAACGTCGAGCCCGACGTGTTGCTGGTCGACGAGGTGCTGGCCGTGGGCGACGAGTCGTTCCAGCGCAAGTGCCTCGACCGCATCAAGCAGTTCCAGCGTGACGGGCGCACCATCGTCTTCGTCACCCACGGCGCCGACCTGGTCCGCCAGATCTGCGATCGGGCGGTGGTGCTCGACCACGGCGAGATGGTGGTACACGGCACTCCGAGCGAGGCGGTGCGGGCCTTTCGCGACCAGATGGTGGCCGGAGGCCTGGGCGAGGGCACCGAGGACCAGGATGCTCCCGAACACGACCAGCGGGTGCGCATCCGCAGCGTCGCCATCGACTACCCCGTGCCCGGACGGCCCTACGCCCGCACCGGCGAGGCGGTCACCGTGCGCATCGGCTACGAGGCGGTGCAGCCGGTGGAGGACGCGGTGTTCGTCCTGTCGTTGCACACCCACGACGGCCACCTCATCTACGGGGACAACACCTGGGTCCAGGGCCACGAGCTCCCGCCGCTCCAGGGCACGGGCGAGATCGCCTTTGTGTTCGACTCGATCCCGCTGCTGGAAGGCAACTACCCGGTGACCGTCGGCGTCCACAGCCTGCACGGTGGGGTCATGTTCGACTGGCGAGAGCAACAGGAGCACGTCGACGTGGTCAACCCCAGCGAGGCGTGGGGGTCGGTGGCGCTGCCCACCTCCGTCGACCTCGACCGTCTGGCGGTGGCGCCGGGCTCGGCACCGGCGAGCCGGAGGGCGGCATCATGAGCGAGACGTTCGAGCTCGACCAGGTTGTGCGGGAGATCGAGGACGAGGTGGCGGCGCGACGGGCGTCAGGAGACATCCCGGCGGGGTTGGAGCGTGAGCTCGACCTCGTCTTTGCCCGCTTCGCCCCCGCCGCCGCCAGCGGCGACGACCTCGACGCCGTGCTCGCCGCCGCCGACCGGGCTTCGTTCGTCGACGTCGACGTGCCCACCGGCTCCAACATTCCGGGCCTGGCCCCGTTCAAGCGGGGACTGCGCAAGCTCATGGAGTGGTACTTCCGCTATCTGGCCCAACAGGTCTCGGAGCTGGCCACCTCGTGGGCGGCGGCCCTCAAGCTCCTGGCTGGCCGGGTAAAGGCGCTGGAGGCGGCCACGGCCACCACCGACCCCGTCCTCGATGAGGTTCGCCGCCTAGCCGAACCGGCCCGGGTGACCCCCTTCGAAGACGTGGTAGCCGCGGTGCTCTCGGGCACGAGCGGGCGGGTGCTGGTGGCCGAGTGTGGCGACGGGGCGTTCTTGCACCGCCTGGTGGCTGACGGCATCGACGCCTACGGGGTCGACCCCGAGGCCGATCGGGTGGAGGCGGCCAACGAGTCCGGTTCCGAAGCTCGTTTGGGCGAGGCGCTCGATCATCTGCGGGGAGTGGCCGAGGGGGCGCTGGGGGGGCTGGTGCTCTGTGGGTGCGTCGACCGCCTGGCGCTGGCCTCCCAGCTCGAGCTGGCCGACCTGGCGGCGGCCGCCCTGGCCGGCGGTGGCCGGGTGGCGGTGGTGGGCACCAGCCCAACCGCCTGGGCCAGGGCGGTCGACCCGGTGACCGCCGACCTGGCCCCCGGGCGCCCGCTGCACGCCGAGACCTGGCTCGCCCTGTTGGCCCACCGGGGCTTCGGTGACGTCGCCCGCCACGAGGGGCCGGCGCTGGCGACGCTGGAGACGGTGTCCGGCGAGGGTGCCGATGTCCTCAACGTCAACCTCGCCCGCATCTCCGAGGCGTTGTTCGGCCCGGCAAGCTTCGCCGTGACCGCCGTCCGTCGTCGTTGACCGCTCTCGCCGTCCACCAGTTCATCCCGACCTTCGCCGCCCGCTCGGCCGTCGGCAACCACACCCTGGCCGTGCGCTCGCTGCTGCACGATCTCGGTTTGGCCTCCGAGGTGTACGTGGGCGAGGCCACTCCCGAGATGGCCGCCTCCTCCCGCCCCTTCCGCAGCTATGCCGACGATGCCCGCAGCGACGGGTCGGACGTCCTCCTCTACCAAGCCTCGACCGGCAGCGCCATGGCCGAGTTCCTGCTGCAGCGCCGGGAGGCCAAGGTGGTCAACTACCACAACCTGACCCCGGTCTCGCTGTTCGGGCCCTGGGAGCCCCAGGTCGGCGCCGAGCTGGCCCTCGGGCGCCAGCAGCTCGCCGACCTCGCCCCGGCAACGTCGTTGGGCATCGCCGTCTCCAGCTACAACCGGGCCGAGCTCGACGCCCTCGGCTACGCCCGCACCGAGGTCGTTCCCTTGCTGGTCGACCTCGCCGCCTTCGACGCCAACGTCGACGGCGCCACGCTCGAGCGCCTCCGCGCGGTAGCGGGGTCGGCCTGGCTCTTCGTCGGGCGCATCGCCCCCAACAAGGCCCAACACGATCTCATCAAGGCGTTCAGCGTCTACCGGAGGCTCTACGATCCCGCCGCCCGGCTCCGACTGGTGGGAGGGTCGTCGTCGCACGCCTACTCCACCGCGCTGCAACGGTTCCGCTTCGAGCTGGGCCTCGACGACGCCGTGGAGCTGGTGGGCGAGGTGAGCGACGCCGAGCTGGCCGCCCACTACCGGGCCGCCGACGTCTTCGTGTGCGCGTCTGACCACGAGGGGTTCTGCATCCCCCTGCTCGAAGCCATGCACCACGAGCTGCCCATCGTGGCCTACGCCTCGGCGGCCGTCCCCGAGACGTTGGCCGATGCCGGGATCGTCCTGGCCGAGAAGTCGCCGGCGTTGGTGGCCGCCGCCGTGCACCGGGTGGTGACCGACGGAGCCCTGCGCTCCCAGCTGACCACCGCCGGCCACCGCCGCCTGGCCGACTTCGAGCTGGCCCGCACCCGCGAGCGCTTCGCCGCCGCCCTGGCTCCTCTGGTGGGAGCAGCGTCTTGAGCGCGCTCCACCAGTTCGTGCCCACCCTGGAGCCGGGAGCGGTGGGGGCCCACATGTTGGAGCTACGGGATGTGGCCCGGGGACTGGGACTGGCCTCGGAGCTCTTCGCCGAGCACTTTCACCCGGCCATGGCCGACCAGGGCCACGACTTCCGCAGCTACGGGCGGGCGCTGCGGGCGGGGCCGGGCGACGTGCTCTTGTACCAAACCGCCATCGGCTCGGTGGTGGCCGACTTCCTCGCCTCGCGTCCCGAGGCGCTGGCGGTCAACCATCACAACATCACCCCCGAGCGCTTCTTCGCGGCATGGGAGCCGGGCGTCGTCCACGGGCTGCGCTGGGGCCGCGTCCAGCTGGCGACCATGGCCGAGCGAGCCCGTCTCGGCATCGCCGACAGCGGGTACAACGAGGCCGAGCTGACGGCCCTCGGCTACCAGGAGACCGAGGTGGTCCCCGTCCTGGTTGACGTAGCCGCCTTCGACACCGGTGTGGATGCGGCCTGCCTCGACCGGCTCCGTTGCGCCGGCGCCGGAGCGGGCTGGCTCTTCGTGGGTCGGGTGGCTCCCCACAAGGCCCAGCACGATCTGGTCAAGGCCTTCGCCGTGTACCGGCGCGTCTATGACCCCGACGCCCGGCTGCGCATCGTCGGGGGATCGTCGTCCCCGTCGTACTCCCACGCTCTGGAGCGATTCGTCGCCGCCCTTGGCCTCGACCACGCCGTCGAGCTGGCCGGCTCCGTCACCGCCGGCGAGTTGGCGGCCCACTACCGAGCCGCCGACGTGTTGGTGTGCCTCTCCGAGCACGAGGGGTTCTGCGTCCCTCTGCTCGAGGCCATGCACCACCGGGTGCCCATCGTGGCCTACGGCGCGGCCGCCGTGCCCGAGACCCTGGGTGAGGCCGGGCTGTGCCTGGCAGCCAAGACCCCTTCCCTGGTGGCGGCGGCGGTGGCTCGGGTGGCCGACGATCACCAGCTGCGGGCGCAGCTGGTGGCGGCGGGCTCCGCCCGACTGGCCCAGTTCGACCTGGCCCACACCCGTGGCCGCATGGCTGCGGCCCTGGAGCGGCTGATGGCGGGATGAGAGTCGCCGGCAGATGACAGAGCATCCACTAGCATCAGTGCATGACGATCCAGCTTGCTTTAAGAATACCGGATGAGCTGGCAGACGAGCTGGACAAGCTGGTCTCCCATGGGCGGTTCGCCACCAGGACCGAAGCCGTGCGTTGGGCCATCACCGACCTGGTGGAACGGGAGCGTCGCACTGCGGTCGGAGAAGCCATCATTGCTGGGTACCGGCGGGTCCCGGAGACCGAGGAGGAACGGACCACTGCGGACCAGAACCTCCGGCGGCTCATCACCGAGGAGCCTTGGTGAGCCTGGCCAACCACGGTGATGTGTGGTGGGCCGAGGCACCGGATTTGGGTCGGCGCCCGATGCTCGTCATCACCCGCGACGTTGCCATCCCGGTGCTCACACGGGTGTTGGTGGCCCCGGTGAGCCGCACGATCCGTTGCATCCCCACGGAGGTCGCATTGGGGCCCGAGGAGGGGCTGGCCGAAGCATGCGCGGCGAGCTTCGACAACCTGCAGCCGATTCCGAGGTCGGCACTCATAGAGCGGGCTGGCTCGTTGGCTCCCTCGCGCCACCGTGAGATCTGCGACGCGCTTGGTGCGGTCGCTGATTGCTGGTGAGCGTGACCGCATGAAGGTCGCCTACGTCGTCCCCCGCTACGGGTTGGAGGTGGTGGGGGGGGCCGAGCTGGGCGCCCGGATGCTGGCCGAACGCCTGGTCTCCCAGCTCGGCTGGCAAGCCGACGTCCTCACCACCTGTGCGCTTGATTCCCGAACCTGGGCCGACGAGTACGAGCCCGGGACCGTCGAAATCAACGGCGTTTGCGTGCAGCGCTTCCGCTCGGAGGCCGGGCGCGACGCCGGCTTCGAGCGCTTGTCGCGCCGGGTGCTGGCCGATCCCACCCGGGCATCGGTGGCCGACCAGGAGCGCTGGATCGACCTGCAGGGCCCGCGCAACCCGGCGGTGGTGGAGGCGGTGGGCGACAGCGACGCCGACGTCGTCGTCTTCTATCCCTACCTCTACCACCCGACGGTGCGAGGATTGGCCGCCGCCGGGAGGCGGGCGGTGATGCATCCGGCGGCGCATGACGAACAGCCCCTGCGGCTGCCCATCATGCGTTCGGTGTTCACCGGGGCCCGCGGCCTGGTGTTCCAGACGTGGGGTGAGCGCCGGCTGGTGGAGGGTCTGTTCCCGGTGGCCGCCACCCGCCAGGTGGTGCTCGGCCTCGGCATCGAGGAGGGACCGGGCGAGCCCGCCGCCGCCCGGTCGTCCCTGGGGCTCGGCGATCGCCCCTACCTGGTGTGCGTGGGGCGCATCGACGACGGCAAGGGCACGGGAACGCTGGCCCGGTTCTTCGCCGCCTACAAGGCCCGCCACCCCGGCCCTCTGGCCCTCGTGCTCGCCGGACCGGTGATCGATGCGCCCATCGATCACCCCGACATCGTCCTCGCCGGTCGGGTGGACGAGGCGACCAAGTGGGGCCTGTTGCGGGGGGCAGCCGCCCTGGTGCAGCCGTCGGCCTACGAGGCCTTCTCGTTGGTGCTGGTGGAGGCTTGGACGGCGGGAGTTCCCGTCGTGGTCAACGCCCGCTGCCTGGCCACCCGAGAGCACTGCGAACGCTCCGGGGGCGGGCTGTGGTTCGGCGGCTACGCCCAGTTCGAGGCCGTTCTCGACCGCCTGCTCGGCGACGAGTCCTTGGCGTCCACGCTGGCCCGCCGGGGCCGGGCATATGTCGACACCCACTACCGCTGGCCCATCCTCATCGAACGCTACGGCGCCTTCCTGGAGGCCGTAGCCGCCCGGGCTTGATCTACTTTCCTCTCCTTTCAGACCCCGTCGAGCGCTTGAATGGGAAAGAAGCCGTCGATGTAGTACACGGCGAAGTCGCCGGCGGTGACCCGTTCGTAGCCGAGGTCACGCTCGTCGAGGGTGGTCTGGAGCGCATCTTCTTCGGAAGCCCCTTCGTGTACGACGTAGGTGGTCTCCCCCGTCCGCTCGGCCGTCTGTTGCACGATCGTGTCGTAGGACGGGTAGCGCACGGTTTCGATGGGGCTGGCGATGATCTCCTCCTCGGTCACGAAGGAGAGCCGGTAGGCGATCCAGTAGTCGGCGTAGAGCGTCTCGATGTCCTCGTCCTCGAGCTCGTCGACCAGCGGCGCCAATGGCGCTGCGGCGACGTCGTGGTTTCCGGGAAAGCGTTCGGTGAAGTCGATCACCGCCAGGATGCTGGCGACGCTGGCGAGGGCGCAGACGCTCAGCCCCACCAGTTGCAGACCGACGGGCTCTATCCAGCGCCGTAGTCCAGACGCCACCAACAAGGCCACCACCGGCGCCAGGACCAAGCCGTATCGAGGCTCGTTGACGTAGTAGCTGCTTTGAGGGACGGCGAAGAGGAACGGAAAGATGGCGATGATCACCATCAGAGGAACCAACCGGGAGCCTCGTCGCAACGTCAGCCAGACGAGCCCGACAAAGCCGGCCAACGCCACCAGGTACAGCAGTTGGCCGGCCACGCCGAGGACCCACGACCCGGAAAGGTTGAGCCGCAGCCCAAGCAGGGTGGGCAGCAGCCTGGTGAAGAAGCCCTCGAGTCTCTCTAGGTACGACGTCTCCACCGGGATGGAGGGCTCGCTGAGCGAAGGGAAGCCGTTGCGTAGGTTGAAGGCGATCCACGGAAGGGCGCCCAGGACGAAGCCGGCCAGCGCCACTGGTGACCGTCGCCACAAGCCGGGCTTGTGCCAGAGAAGCCACAGGCCGACCGGTACGGCGACGTAGAAGATGAACGGCGCCGTCCACAGCCCGAGGCCGAGCAGAAGACCGACTCCGGCTACGTCGAGGGATCGCGGCTCATCCTTCAGGCGCAAGGCGACCAGGACGATGGCAAGGGCGATGACCATGGCCGAGCCGTAGTAGAGCCGGGCCTTGATCGACAGCAGCACCAGCGAACCCGGGAAGAGCCAGAGCAAGGAGGCGGCGAAGCGGGCGGTGCCCTCATCGACCAGACGGCGCCCGACCCGCCAGGTGAGCACGCAGCCGAGCGCGTAGAAGCCGACCATCACCAGCTTCATGGCTGCGACGCTGGAGCCGACCACGGCGAAGAGGCCGGCGGTCACCAGCGCTTCGAGCGTTCCGCCCCATGCGTTGCCCCAGAGGAAGACGGCGATCTCTCCGTCGAGGAAGTGACGGGCGATCAGGCCACCGACGGCCTCATCGGAGTCGACGACCCCGAGCGGCGAGTTGAGAAGCCACAAGCGCAACGCCAGGCCGACGACGACGATCAGACCGAGGGCCCACCAGGGAAGGACAGTCCGGCGGATGTGGCGATCGCTCGGAGCGTTGGGTGCCGGCCGTGCCTCAGCTGTCTCGACCGCCACCTTCTGATGCTAGGTGGTGCCGCGCTGGGTGCTGATGTTCAGGGGCGGAACGACAGCTACGGTCGGGGCGTGGGCCCGATCCGTTGGTCGGGCTCGCTGTCACGCTGGCTGCGCTTGGTGATCTTCGCCG
>JBBSLT010000103.1:0-8338 GCA_038233555.1 Acidimicrobiales bacterium | reverse complement strand
TCGGCCACCACCGCGAGGTCGTCATCGGTGACCAGCGTGGCGATCTCCACGATCACGTCACGGGTCGGATCGAGGCCGGTCATCTCCAGGTCCATCCAGGCGAGCACATCCCGATCGTAGGCTGCAACCGGTGTTCGACCTTCCCGTGCTACGCCTCGACCCCGATCTGGACCTGCCTGACTACGCCCACGCCGGCGACGCCGGTGCCGATCTGCTGGCCCGGGAAGGAGCCGTGCTGGCGGCAGCGGGCGGACGGGCCCTGGTCCCCACCGGCCTGGCGCTGGCCCTGCCCGAGGGGTGGGCCGCACTGATACTGCCCCGCAGCGGCCTGGCCCTGCGCCACGGGATCACCTGCCTCAACGCCCCGGGCCTGATCGACGCCGGCTACCGCGACGAGGTGAAGGTGCTGCTGGTCAACCTCGATCCTGGTGCCGACTACGAGGTCCGCCGGGGGGACCGCATCGCCCAACTCGTGGTCCAAGAGGTGGCGCAGGTGCGCTTCTCGCCGGTCGACGCCCTCCCCGCCTCCAGCCGGGGCAGCGGAGGTTTCGGCTCCTCCGGCCGCTGACGGTCACTCGTCCCAGAAGCGCTCCTCCCGGCGGGAGCGGTAGCGGCGAGGGTCCCCCGACGCCTTGGGCCGCACCGGTTCATCCCGGTCGGCCGACACTACGGCCACGGCCAGAGCCGTGGTGAGGGGGACCGCGGCCACCAGCCCGATGCTGCCGGTGAGAGCCCGGACCACCTCGACGGCGACCGACTCCCCGTTGAGCACGTCGACCAGGCCCTGGTCGGCCGGGGTGAAGAGCAGGAACAAGGGCAACGAGGCGCCGGCGTAGGCCAGCACCAGGGTGTTGACGGTGGAGGCGATGTGGTCGCGGCCGATGCGAAGCGCCGAGCGGTACAGCTCCCAACGCCCGTAGCTGGGGTTGGCCGCTTGCAGCTCCCACACGGCTGAGACCTGGGTGACGGTGACGTCGTCGAGGACCCCGAGAGCGCCGATGACGATCCCGCCGAGGAGGAGGCCCCGCAGGTCGATCTGGCCGGCGGTGAGTTGGAGGAAGCTGGCCTCCTCCTCCGCCAGCCCGCTGAACTCGGCTGCGCCGACGAACACCGTGGCCAGCACCCCCACGAGCGTGAGGCTGGCCAGCGTGCCGATCAGGGCGGTCGTGGTCCAGGCGTTGACGCCATGGGCCAGGTAGAGGGCGACCACGGCGATGGCGGCCGAGCCCACCAGGGCCACGGCCAGCGGGTTGGCCCCTCCCAGGATCGCAGGCAGCACGAAGGTGATGAGCACGAGCAGGCTGGCGCCGAGGCCGAAGAGCGCCCTGAGGCCCTGCCAGCGCCCCAGGCCGACGACGGCGAGCACGAACATGCCCACCAAGACCAGCAACGGACCCAGGCGCTGGCGGTCGGCGAAGCTGTACTCGAAGCCCTCCCCGGCACCGGGGAAGTAGCCCAGCACCACGGTGTCGCCGATCTCCAGGCGGATGCCCGCCCCCACCTCCGGTTGCTCTTGGAGGTCGATCACCTCGTCTCGATCGGGACCTTCGAGCAGGCGCACCCGGCTGCGCGCACAGCGGATGCCGGCGTCAGGAGGCGTACCCGTGCAGGCGCCGCGCGCCACCGAGACCACCTCGGCGTCGAACAGCTCCTGGGGGGCGCCGAGGCTGACGTCGAGCTCGGGGGCACCGTCGCCGGGCCACAGGGTCACCATCCCGAGAGCGCCGGCGAGGAGGAACGGAGCCAGCGCGACGGCCAGCAGGCGCCGGACTCGATCGCTCGTTGGTCGCCGATTCGTGCTCGACCCGTGGATGTGCGGCGCAGCCATCACGCCAGCGTGCCCCACCAGGGCCTTCCGGCGGGGGCACGTGGCGTTCGTCTAGCTCGCAGCTCCGTTGCGCTCGGCCAACCCCCGCAACCGATCGAGGCTGCGGGCCAACAGCCGCGAGACGTGCATCTGGCTGATCCCGAGCCGCTGGGCGATCTCGGATTGGGTCTTCCCCTCGTAGAAGCGTAGGTACAGCATGAGCTGCTCGCGGTCGGGTAGTTGGCGCAACAAGGGGTTAAGGCCGGTCCGGTTCTCGGCTCGGGCCATCTCGGGATCGAGATCGCCGAGCTGGCCGAGGAGGCCCGGGCTCTCCTCGTCGTCACCCCGGCTGGCATCGAGGGACGTGGAGCGGTACGCCGATCCGGCGTCCACAGCCTCGATGACCTCGTCCTCGCTGGTACCGGCCCGAACCGCGATCTCGGCCACCGTGGGTGAGCGCCCCAACTCGAGCTGGAGGTCGTCGACCACGCCGGTGACCCGTAGGTGCAGCTCCTGGACTCGCCGAGGCACCCGCACGGCCCAACCCTTGTCGCGGAAGTGGCGCTTGAGCTCGCCCACGATGGTGGGGGTGGCGAAGGTTGTGAACTCCAGGCCTCGTCCGGGGTCGAAGCGTTCAACCGCCTTGACCAAGCCCAACGATGCCACTTGGACCAGATCGTCGAGTGGCTCGCCTCGGTTGGCGAAGCGCCGAGCCAGGTACTCGGCCAGGCCCAGGTGGGCCTCGATGAGCTGGTCGCGCAAGGCGGAGTCACGGGTGGCGGCGAAGTCCTGGAAGACCTTCTGGAGCGCGTTCTTGTCCGAGCGGTCGAGGGTCACGGCCGTGGGGAACGCCGCTTGGTCAACTTGAAGTGGACGGTGCCCTCCCCGTCGGTCACCTCGTGATGGTCGACGACGGCGGAGAGGATCAGGGCAGACAGCTCGCTGGTGGTGGCGCGCGGATCCTGCCCGGGAAACTCGCCCGTACCCTCGATCACAAGGCTGTCGGCCTGGAGCTGGTAGACGAGGGTCAGGGTACCTTCGCGCCCCTTGGTGCCGACCAGGGCGAAGCACAGCTCGTCGACGGCGATCTTGACGTCTTCCACCTCGTCGAAGCTGAAGCCCAACCGGCTGGCCAGGCCGGCGGCGGTGAGCCGAGCGACCCGCAGCAGCTCCGGGGTGGCCGGCATGACCAGCCTGACCTGTTCTCCATCGCCGATCACGCTGTCGAACCCTCCGTCTCCCATGGTCACCCCGACGGCAAGCTACCAGCATGACCGTGGGGGACCTCATGAGCGCCGTCGTCCTGCACTAGGTTGGCGGGCAGCGTCATGAATCCCCCAGACGAGCTTGTCCGGCTGGAGATCCCGGCCCTGCCCGCCTTCGTCGGCGTGGCCCGCACGGTGGTGGCGGCCGTCGCCACCTCGGTCCCCGGCATCGACGACGATCGTCTGGAAGATCTACGCATCGCCGTGTCGGAGGCTTGCACCAACGCGGTGGAGGCGCATCAGGCGATGGGCAAGGATCAACGGGTCGTGCTGCGCTGCCTGATCGAATCCGAGGTGCTGGAGATCCGGGTGGAGGACCGGGGCAAGGGGTTCGACCCCGCCGCCGTGCCCGCCCGCCCGCCGGTAGGTGATGCCAGCCACCTCAACTCCGAACGAGGATGGGGCCTGCAGCTCATCCGGGCGCTGGTCGACGACGTCACCTTCATGCCCACCAGCGAGGGAACCGCCGTCCACCTCAGCATGAAGCTCCGCTGACCAATCACCGTCGAACCAGAGGTTCGACGGTGAACTGATCGTGCTCCGGACGCCGGCAAAGCCGGCGACCGGAGCGCTGAACACTCTCTGGGCTCGCTTCGCTCGCCTGGGCCACCATCCAGGGCGAGCCGCCTTTCGCGGCGGCGGTGGCCGGCGGCCAACCTCACGGCGGAGCTGGCCTCGTGCCGGCTACTGCAGGAGGTCGCTGGCCATGGTGGCGGGAGGTGGAGGCATCACGAGCTCCGTCGTGCGCTCGCCCTCGCAGCGAGGGCAGGGGCGGAGATGACGAGAGGAGCTCAGCCAGCGGGTCCGGGCTTCGTCGAGAGCGACGCGGAAGGACCCCGTCTCCGGATCGTCGTGCCAAAAATAGTACCGCAGCCACGGTGCCGAGACGGCGCCGGACAGATCGATGCCCTTGGGCATCCGACAGAACTGCATGAGGGCGGGGTCGAGCAGCCAGACGCTGTTACAGGTCTCGACGCGGTCCATCGAGGTCCAGGCTAGGCGATCGTTCACTCGCCGTACACCCGCTGGCCGGCCAGTTCAACTGCGAGGGTGCGAAAGGCACGACCTCGGTGCGATAGGGCGTTCTTCTCGCTGCGGTCGAGCTCAGCCAGGGTCCGCCCGTCGCCGTCGTCGGGGACGAAGATCGGGTCATAGCCGAAGCCGGCGTTTCCTCGCCGCGCCTCGGCGATCGACCCCCCGCACATTCCCTGGGCGAGGACTTCGCTCCCGTCGGGGTAGACCACGAGAGCGACCGTGCGCCACCGGGCCCGCCGGTCGGCCACGCCGTCGAGAGCGTCCAGCAGCTTGTCCATGTTGTCGTCGAAGGTGGCACCGTCGCCGGCGTAGCGGGCGGTATGAACGCCGGGGGCCCCGCCCAGCGCCGCCACCTCCAAGGCGGTGTCGTCGGCCACCGCCGCCTCGCCGGTGGCCGCCACCGCCGCTCGCGCCTTGATCCGGGCGTTGTCGGCCAAGGTGGCGCCGTCCTCCTCGGGCACCGCCAACGCCGGCGGGCGGGGGACCAGCTCGAGGCCCTCCAGGCCGGCAGCGGCGCGCAACACCTCGGTCAGCTCTGCCGCCTTGCCGGGATTGGCGGTGGCCACCACCAACCTCACCGGGGGGATGGAGGGCTCGCCAGGACCTCGGCCTGGAGGGCCAGGAGACGGCCGATGCCTCCTTCGGCCAGGTCGACGAGACGGTCGAGCTCGGGGCGGGTGAAGACCGCCCCCTCGGCCGTGCCCTGGAGCTCGACGAAGCGGCCGGCGCCAGTCATGACCACGTTCATGTCGACGCCGGCGGCGGCGTCCTCGACGTAGTCGAGATCGAGCACGGGTACCCCGGCGACCACCCCCACCGACACGGCGGCACAGGGTTCGCCGACGGGATGGGCAGCCAGGCGTCCGGCCGCAACCAGCCGGTTGAGGGCGTCGTGGAGGGCGACGTAGCCCCCGCAGATAGAGGCGGTGCGGGTTCCGCCGTCGGCCTGGAGGACGTCGCAGTCGACCACCACCTGCACGTCGGGCATGGCCCTGAGGTCGGTGACCGAGCGCAGCGAGCGACCGATGAGGCGCTGGATCTCCTGGGTGCGCCCGCTCTGCTTGCCCTTGGCTGCCTCCCGGGGGACCCGGTCGGCGGTGGAGCCCGGCAACAGCGAGTACTCGGCGGTGACCCAGCCCTTGCCGGTGCCCTTGAGCCACCGGGGGACGCCTGCCTCGACCGAGGCGGTGCACAGGACCCGGGTCCGCCCGAAGCTGACCAGCACCGACCCGGCTGGCAGCTCGGTGTAGTCGCGCTCGAAGCGCACCGGGCGCAGCTCGTCGTCGGCCCGCCCGTCGTGGCGGCTGTTGGTCACGGTCATCCTGACACCTCGTATCGCTGCCCGACGGCGGCCAGGTCGACGGGCAGGCCGAAGGCGGTGCTGGCGTCGGTCCGGGAGCGGTCGGCGTCGACGCCCGGCTGGAGGTGGGTGATCACCAGATGGCGCACGCCGGCGGCCCGGGCCGACGTCCCCGCCTGGGCGGCGGTGAGATGTTGGACCTTGCGCTCGTCCTCGGGGGCGAGCGACGCCTCGCAGAAGGCCAGGTCGAGGCCCGGGCCGAGCTCGGAGAGCGACCAGCCCGGACCGGTGTCGGCCGAGTAGCCGAAGGCGGCGGCGCCCGGGACGTCGATGCGCACGGCCAGGGTCTCGGGTGGGTGGTCGGTGCGGGAGAAGGTCAGGGTGAGGCCGCGCACCTCGACCGAGGACCCGCCGTGGACCTCGGTCCAGTCGAAGGCGGGCTCCAGCTTGCCGTTCACCTCGGCGGCCAGACGCCGGACCTCGGGCGGGGAGAACACCGCCACCCCGGTCCGGGGCCGGAGGTACCGCACGACGTTGTGGTAGAGCAACACGTCGACCCAGTGGTCGGGATGGGCATGGGTGAGGACCA
The DNA here is from genome assembly GCA_038233555.1 of Acidimicrobiales bacterium. Classification (GTDB taxonomy): domain Bacteria; phylum Actinomycetota; class Acidimicrobiia; order Acidimicrobiales; family CADCSY01; genus JADDRA01. The sequence goes on along the minus strand of JBBSLT010000103.1, from coordinate 2,342 downwards.
CGGCGTCGAGGGTGTCGAGGTCGACGTGGCGCTGGAGGTTGGCGAGGCTCCCGGGGCCGGCATCGAGCCACACCGACGCACCACCGCCTTCGACCAGGTACCCGCTGCATGCGCCTCCCGGCGCCGCATAGGACCCGTCACAGCCGAGGACGGTAACGGCCAGGGTCACCAGTCGACCGGCTTCACGGCACCCACCTCGGGGCCCAGCAGGCGCCGGCCGAGGGCCTCGAAGGCGGCCACGTCGCCCGACGAGAGGAACTGGTGGCGGCCGAGCCCCCGGCCCGGATCACGGGCCAGGCCCGACCTCGACAGGAGCGAGCGCAGCTCGAAGGCGGTCTCGTCGGCCGACGACACCAGGACCACGTCTCGTCCGACCACGTCGCTGATGGTACGGGCCAGGAAGGGGTAGTGCGTGCATCCGAGCAACAGGGCGTCGACGCCGGCGGCCATCACCGGGGCCAGGAGGCGCTCGGCCAGGACGTGCACCTGGTCCGAGGTCGTGTCCCCCCGTTCCACGAACTCCACGAAACCGGGACACGCGGCACAGGTGAGCTCGACGGGGGCGCCGGTGGCCGCTACCGCCCGCTGGTAGGCCCCCGAGGCGATCGTCCCGACGGTGGCGATGACCCCGACGCGCCCGTTGCGGGTGGCCGAGACGAGCGCCCTGGTGCCGGGCTCGATCACCCCGACCACCGGCACCTCCAGCTCGTCGGCCAGCTCGTCGAGGGCGGCGGCCGACGCCGTGTTACACGCCACCACCACGCCCTTGACCCCGTAGCGGTCGATCAGGAACCGGGAGATTTGGCGGGCGAAGGCCCGCACCTCCTCGAGCGGTCGGGGGCCATAGGGGTAGCGGGCGGTGTCGCCGAGGTAGACGAGGTGCTCGGCGGGGAGCAGGTCGATCACCGCCCGGGCCACGGTGAGGCCGCCGAAGCCGCTGTCGAAGACCCCGAGGGCGCCCTGTCCGCTCAGGTCGACCCTTTCTCGCCGGCGCCGGCGTCGTCGCCATGGTGATCATCCCGCTGCTCGCGCTCGAGCCCCAGGCGGGCATCCGGAAGGAAACCGAGGGTCCGCTGGGGGAAGGGGATCTCCATGCCGGCGCGATCAAGGGCGGCCTTGACCGCCATGGCCACGCCCGAGCGCACCCGCCACGTGGTGGCGATGTCCGGGGCGTGCCACCACCGCAGGGCGAAGTCGATGCTCGACTCCCCGAACTGCTCGACCCACGCCTCGGCCTGCGGTGCGGCTTGCACCCCCTCGACAGAGCCCACCGCCCTCAGCAGGACCTGTTGGGCAACTTCAAGATCGGTGCCGTAGGCAACACCCACCTCCAGGGTCGTGCGACGAGTCCCTTTGGCCGTGTAGTTCGTTATGGCGGCGTTGAGCACCTGGGCGCAGGGGATCAGAACCGTCTCGCCGGCGTAGGAACGCAGCACGACCGTCCGGAAGTTGACGTCCTCGACCGTGCCTTCGAAGTCGTTGGTCTCGATCTGGTCTCCCAGCCGGAACGGCCGCCGGGACTGGAGCAGCACGCTGGCGAAGACGTTCTCGAGGATGGACTGGGCGGAAAACGCCAGCGCCAGGCCGCCGATCCCGAGGGCCCCGAGCAGCGGGGCCAGGCCTACGCCGAGGACCTGCAGGGAGTAGACGAAGCCGACGGCCACCACCAGCGAGGCAAAGACCCGACCCGTGAGGCGGGCGGCCTGGCCACCGCCGTCCCCCCGCTGCACCAACCGGCTGACCAGTCGGTGCACCAACCGGGAGATCACGAGGGCCCCGAGGAAGATGGCGCCGGCGCTGACCCAGTCGCCGGCGGTCAGGCCTTCCAGGGCTTGGCCCAGATCCTCCTCAGCCTCCTCGGTGAGGGCGGCGGCCAGGAACAGCCCGGTGAGATCGATCAGCGAACCATACCGTTTCGACCCCACCAACGGTTGCGGTCACCACCGCTGATGGGGTCAGAGAGATCGCCGACCACCACCCGGCCCTCCTCTCCCGGTCAGCCCATCGACCTCGACCGGATCCGGGCGTTCAACGCCGGCCGCACCCGCCCTTCAGCATCTGACCCCACCAGCGGTTGCGATCACCACCATCTGGGAGGTCAGAACGAGGAGGTGAGGCGCACCGTCTCAATCCTGTCACACCCTCTCAGTACTTTCAGTGTATGCGAGGATGGGAGTTGGAGCGGGCGATGCGGGGAGTGGCGGGACGACAGTACGGGGTAGCGAGCCGCCGCCAGCTCCGCTCCCTGGCGTCGAGCCGGGAGGCGCTGCGCAACCGGATGCGGTCTCCGGGTTGGGAGCACCTGACGCCGAACGTGCTTCGACTGGTCGGCCACCCCCAAC
>JBBSLT010000102.1:0-8465 GCA_038233555.1 Acidimicrobiales bacterium | reverse complement strand
CTCGTGCCAGCGGTCGGAGCGCTTCCACTCCGAGTTGCCGATCAGGATGGCCACCGGTGATCCCAGCGTCCGGCCGTGGCGGACACCGCCGAGCAGTGTCAGCTCGTCGGCCTCGAAGCGCATCCGCGGCCCCCGCCCGTAGCCCAGACGCCGCCGAGACAGCTCGTCTTGGATCTCCTTCTCGACGATGGGCAGGCCAGCAGGCAGGCCCTCGACGGTGACGGCCAGACCCTGTCCGTGGGACTCGCCGGCGGTGAGGATACGAAGCACGGGGGCGAGACTACCTAGTGTCCTGTCAGGTTGGTCCGTTGAGGATTTCGGCGAGGGATGGGCGTCGGTCGCAAGGACGCACGACGAGTCGTAGCCATAGCTACGGCGAGGAGGAGGACGCCGCGAGCGGCGTTCAGACCCGTCGAAATACCGACATGATCAGCCTGACAGGACACTAGCCCAGGTACCAGCCGAGGAGGGAGTCACCGAACAGGACGGCCACGGCGGCGCCGCCGGCGAGGAACGGGGCGAAGGGGACGTGGTCCCGACGGCTGCGCAACTTCAGGGCGATGAGCAGGACCCCACCCACGGCCCCGAGGAGAAATCCCAGGAACAGGCCGAGCAGCACGTGGCCGAGGTCGAACCAGCCGAGGAAGAGGCCGAGCACCAGAGCCAGCTTCACGTCACCCATCCCCATGCCCCGAGGCGAGATGAGGTTGATCACCAATAGCCCGACCCCGGCGGACACGCTGCCGATCAGCGCCGTGCGCAGTGAGGTCCAGTCGCCCTCGACCAGTGCGGCCAACGCCAGCAGGGGTACCGAGACGACCAGGGTGACCAACACGATGCGGTTGGGCACGATGTAGTGCTCCAGGTCGATCACGGTGACCGCCATCAGGGCGGCGAAGAAGACCAGGAAGGCGGGCAGAGCCCAGTCGGAGCCGAGGCGCAGGGCGGCGGCGGCGAAGAGCACGGCGGTGGCCAGCTCGAGGGCTGGGGTGTGGGCCTTGTTCTTGGTCCCGAGCGGAGCGCGGGCGAGGGCCTTCCAGCCCGGCCCCAGCGGCGTGCGCGCTGGCACCCGCTCGACGACGACGGTGAGCAACCGTCCCGTCACCAGGCCGATGACGCCGCAGAGGATGACGAGGGGCAAGGGGAGACGGGTGGCGCCGCGCTCAGCGGTCGAACAGCTCGGCCACGTCGAGGGCAAAGTCGAAGTCGAAGTCCGATGATGCGGGCGACGAGCGGCGGAAGAGGGTGGTGGTGACCACGTCCTCAGAGTAGCTCCGCTGTCTGACGGCGGGTCAGCTCGGCTGCCACCGCAGTCTCCACGACATCGAGCGGCATCTCCTCGCCGGTCCACAGCCTGAACGACAATGCCGCCTGGTGCACGAGCATGCCCACCCCGTTGGCCACCGTGGCGCCCCGCCGGCGGGCCGCCTCGGCCAAGGCGGTGACGGGAGGGTCGTAGAGCAGGTCGACCACGAGCTGGCCCGGCCCGAGGTCGTCAGCCACCACGTCGAGGGGCAGCCGGTCGGCCACCGGCGTGGCATTGATCACGAGGTCGGCACCAGCGACGTCGCCGGCCGCGCCCGCCCGGCCCGAGGCGCCTGCCAGCGCGACAGCGACCGCCGCCTGCTCCGGACGCCGGGCCACCACTGTCACCTGGGAGGCGCCGGCGGCGGCCAGGGCCAGGACGGCGGATCGGGCCGCACCCCCAGCGCCCAGCACCAGGCCGCGCCGGCCCGACGGGTCGAAGGAGTGGTCGCAGGCGAGGGCGGCGAGCAGGCCGGCTCCGTCGGTGCTCTCCCCCACCAGCTCACCGGCGTGGGCCACGACGGTGTTGACCGCCCCAAGGGCGGCGGCCACCGGCGAGGCCCGGTCGACGACACCGGCCACGTCGGCCTTGTGGGGCATGGTCACATTGAGGCCCCCTAGGCCGAAGGTGCGCATGGCCTCGACCGCCGCTGCGCCCCCACCCGGAGCCACCTCCAAGGCGGTGTAGACCCAGTCGATGCCCAGCGCCCGGAAGGCGGCGTTGTGGATGGTGGGCGACAGTGAGTGGCGCACCGGCCAGCCAATCACCGCCGCCAGCCGGGTTCCTCCCCCCGGCACCCAGCCAACGGTCACGTCCTACGGATTGACGCCACGGGCCTTGGCCTCGGCTACCAGTCGACTGTGCTCGGCGCCGGTCTCAGCGAAGGCGTGTGTGCCATCCTCCTCGTACTTGACGTAGAAGAGCCAGTCGCCCGGGGTGGGATCGATGGCCGCCTCCAGCGACGCCCGCCCGGGCACGGCGATGGGCGTGGGCGGCAGGCCCGGGTACTTGTAGGTGTTGTAAGGGGAATCCACCTCGAGGTCGCTGAAGAGCACCTGGCCGTTGGGCCGGCGCTGGCCTCCGCGGGCGAAGATCACGGTGGCGTCGATCTGTAGGAGCATCTCGTCCTCCAGGCGGTTGTGGATGACCCGGCTGATCTTGCCCCGGTCCTCGGGCACCCTGGCCTCGGACTCGATGAGCGAGGCCACCACGATCAACTCATAGGGCGAGAGCCCGCTGGGCAGATCACCCTCGTCGTAGCCGGCCTCGGTCGCCACCGTGTCGAGGAGCTCCACCATGCGCCGGAGCAGTGCCTCTTCGTCCTCGGTGGCGTCGAAGCGGTAGGTGTCGGGGAACATCAGCCCTTCGAGGCTGTCGATGTCGTCGGGTTGGTAGGTCGAGCGTACGGCTCCCGACTCGGCCAGCTCCAGGAACCGCTCCGAGGAGAAGCGTTCGACCTGGCCCACCCGCTCGGCCACCTCGCCGAGGGTCAGGCCCTCGGGCACGGTGACCTGATCGAAGGTGATCTGGGGGCCTTCGTCGAGGGTGGCCACCACGTCGCCCATGGCCGAGTTGCGCGCCAGCGTGTAGTCGCCGGCCTGGAAGGTGGCCCCGCCGTTGACCTGGACGTAGTACCCGAAGATGCCGGCGTCGGAGATCACGCCCTCGTCGGCCAACAACTCGGCGATGTCGGACGTGGTGGCACCCTCGGGGACGGTGAGCGCCAGCTCCTCGCCCGGCTCCCCTGGGGGATCGATCTTGCCCTTGACCCACAGGCCGGCTGCAGCCACCACCACCATCACCACGACGAGGAGAACGCCGAGAATCACCAGTAGCCGCCGGGGACCCCGCCGGCGCTCGCCCTCGGGCGGTGCGCCCCGGTGGTCTTGGTCGAACAACAGGTCGCTCATCCGGACTCCTCGGATCGGCGTTGGTCAAGCCAGGACTGCAATAACATGGCCGCCGCCACCTTGTCGACCACCCGGCGACGCTCAGGCGCCTTCATCCCGGCGGCCACGAGGGCGCGGTTGGCGGTCACGGTGGTGAAGCGCTCATCGTGGTACTCCACGGGAACGCAAAGTCGTTCGGCCAGCTCCTCCACCTCTGCCCGTACCAACCGCACGGCCGGACCGGCACTACCGTCCAGCGACAGCGGCAGACCCACGACCACCCGCTCAGCCCCGACGTCGGCCACCAGCGCGGCCACAGCATCGTGGTCGACACCCCGCTGGGCGACACGATCGAGCACGACGTGGGGCGTGGCCAGCGTTCCCGACGGATCGCTCACCGCCACCCCGATACGCCGGCTTCCCAGGTCGAGGGCGAGGGTCCTCACGCCTTCATGGCGGTGACGGCGGCCCGCGCCTGGTCGAGTGCCTCATCGAGGCGATCGGGATGGCGCCCACCGGCGACAGCTAGATCGGGGGCCTTGCCGCCCCCGCCACCGACCGTACGAGCAGCCTCGGCCAAGAGCTCCGAGGCCACCAGACCGCCACCGGGAAACACCGCCGCCACCAGGGCGACGCCTCCCGCATCCGGGGCGCTGCCCAGTACCACCGCCCGCATCCCAGGCTGTTCCCGTACGGCCACGGCCAGGTCCTTCAGCTCGTCGCGACCGAGGTCGCGCCGGGCCACGACCACCCCGTCGATGGCCTCGGCGGCCAGGTCGGCGGCGCCGGCGCCCGCCGCCGCCCGCTGTGCCGCCTTGAGCTGGTCGCGCGCCTCCTTCAAGTCGTCGCGGAGGCGTTCGAGGCCTCCCACCACCTCGTCGGGGGGCACGGCCAGCAGCGTGGCCGCCCGGGCCAGCGCCTCTCGGTCCCGGCGTACCCGCTCCAGCGTGGTGGTCCCGGTGGTGGCGAAGATGCGACGCTGGTTCGAACCGATGGAGCTCTCCGACGTGATCCGGATGGGACCGATGTCGCCCAGCGCTCCCACATGGGTGCCGCCGCAGAGTTCGACGGAGTGGCGCCCCGCCTCCAACACCCGGACGATCTCGCCGTACTTGTCACCAAAGAATGCGATGGCGCCGGCCTCGGCCGCCTGGGCCTTGGTGGTCTCGTAGTGACGGACCGCATCGTTGGCCAGCACCTCCCCGTTGGCGAGGTCCTCCACCCGGGCCAGCTCCTTTGGGGAGGTGGCGCAGTGGTGGCTGAAGTCGAAGCGCAGGTAGTCGGGCGCCACCAGGGAGCCTTGTTGCTTGACGTGATCGCCCAGCACCTCTCGCAGAGCCCAGTGCAGGAGGTGGGTCCCGGTGTGGTTGCGCCGGATGGCCTGACGGCGACCGACGTCGATGGTCGCCACCGCTTCCTGGCCGGGACGGACCTCGCCCTCCACCATCCGAGCGGTGTGGCGGTGGAGGCCGGGCAGGGCATAGGTGGTGTCGAGCACCTGGAGGCGTCCGGTGTCGGTGGTGATGGTGCCGGTGTCTCCCACCTGGCCGCCGCTCTCGGCGTAGAACGGTGTGCGGTCGAGAAAGATCTCGACCTCGTCCCCCTCAGGCTCCACGACGGCGAGCACCCGAGCCTTGGTCTCGTTCTCGTCCCGGCCAGTGAAGTCGCTGGGCCCGTGCTGTTCGACCAGCTCTCGGTAGGCCTCCATCACCACCTCGGCGCTGCCGCCCTTGCGGGCGAGCTTGCCCCGGGCCCGTTGTTCGGCCATGGCCGCGTCGAAGCCGGCCCGGTCGACGGCCACGCCGGCGTCGCTCGCCATCTCCTCGGTGATCTCGATGGGGAAGCCGAAGGTGTCGTGCAGCTTGAAGGCCACGTCGCCCGGCACCGCACCCCGGGCCAGCTCCGCCTCCAGGAGGGCCGAGCCGGCGGACAGCGTCTGGCGGAATCGGTGCTCCTCGCGCTCGACCGTCTCGCCCACCAACGCCGCCGCGCCTCGCAGCTCGGGGTAGGCCTCACCCATAAGCTCGACGGTCCGCTCCACCAGGGACCGCAAGAACGGGAGCTCAATCCCAAGCTGGTGGCCCCGGGTGACCGCCCGACGGATGGCGCTGCGCACCACGTAGCCCCTGTCCTCGTTGGACGGCACCACGCCATCGGCGACGAGGAAGGAGATCGTCCGGGCGTGGTCGGCCGCCACCCGCAGGGCAACGTCACTGCGGGTGGCGGCCCCGTAGCGAACCCCGCTGACCGACTCGACCACTTCGATGAGTGGGCGCACGGCGTCGGTATCGAACACCGTGGGGACGCCCTGGAGCAGCATCAGCCAGCGCTCGAGCCCTCCGCCGGTGTCGATGTTGTGTCGAGGCAGATCGGTGAGCGAGCGGTCGGGGTGGCGGAACTGGGACATGAACACCAGATTCCAGAACTCCACGTAACGATCCCCGCTGCCCTGCGCTGGGCCCCCCTCGTCTCCCCATTCGGGCCCGCAGTCGTAGTGGATCTCCGAGGACGGGCCGCAAGGGCCCGTGGCCCCCATCTCCCAGAAGTTCTCCTTGTCGAGGCGCTGGATACGCGCCATCGGCAGCCCCATGCTCTCGTGCCAGATGGCTTCGGCCTCGTCGTCGCTCTCGTGCACGGTGACCCACAGCCGGTCGCCGTCGAACCCGATGCCTTCGGTGAGCAGCTCCCAGGCCCAACCGATGGCCTCTTCCTTGAAGTAGTCGCCGAAGCTCCAGTTGCCCAGCATCTCGAAGAAGGTGAGGTGGCGACGTGTTCGTCCGAGCTCCTCGATGTCGTTGTGTTTGCCGCTGAGGCGTACGCACTTCTGGATCGACATCGCCCGGCGCCACGGCGGCGGCTCCTCGCCGAGGAAGTACGGGACGAACTGCATCATCCCCGAATTGGTGAACAACGGAGCCGATGGGTGATGGGGGATGAGGCCGGCCGAGGCCACCCGGGTGTGGCCGCGCTGCTCGAAGAACGACGCGAAGGCACTCCTGAGCTGGGTGGCATTCATGACGAACCCCATCCTACCGGCGACCTCATCTCGGATCAGTGCCGGCCCGATGGAGGTGCCGGTCTCGCTGGCCGGCCACGTAGCTCCGTCTCCCGCTGGCGCATGGCCGCCCGACCCTCTTCGGCGGCGGTGCGAACGTCCTCGCCGAGGCGCCGGACGCCGCCGGTGACCTCGGCGGTCAGCCGGGCCGGCTGGTAGCGGGCCACGGTGGCCTTCACCTTGCGCTGACCCCAAAGGGCCAGCCCGAAGCCCACCCCGGTCCCCATCGTCATCCACGTCAGCCGCTTGAACACCGCTCCCATCCTTCCAGACCCAAGGCCCAATGGCCGCCGCAGCCAAGCACTGACCAGTGTGCGGCATTGGCCGCCGGCCACCCCGCCGCCGAAGGCGGCTCCCTTCTGGATGGCGGCCCAAGCGAGCGCAGCGAGCCGAGAAGATGTTCAGCGCGAAGGTTGGTCGGCTTTGCCGGCTGACCTTCGCTCCAACAGCTCGCCCGAACGGAGCGAAGCGAGTGAGGGCGAAGCCCTAGCGCTGGCGCAGGCTTCGCGCCGCCTTGGCCGTGCCCGCACCGAGGGCCATGGCCTTGATGACCGGGTTGGAGAAGGCCAGGTAGGCCAACCGGGAGGCGGCGTCGACAGTGCCCGAGACCGACCGTAGCGACGCCACCGCATCGTCGAGTCGATCGAGCTCGGCGTTGACGTGATCGAGGCTGCGCTGTAGCTCGGCTACCACCGGCAAGGTGTCGCGCCGTAGGTCGTCGATCCCGGTGCGCAAGACGGCGAGGGTGCGGGTGAGCGCCCGCAGGGCGAAGCCGGCGAGGACGACACCGGTCACGCTGGCGATCGTCACCACCACCGCCGCCAGGTCGACGGCACTCACGTTTCCTCGTCCTCGTTGGTGCTGCGGGCTGCCATGCGCCTGGCGACCTCCTTCTCGTGACCATGGGACGAGGGCTCGTAGTACAACCTCCCGGCCACCTCGTCGGGGCGGTGTTGCTGGTCGACCCAGCCCCGCTCATGTTCGTGAGGATACTCGTAGCCCTCCCCGTGGCCGAGCGCCGCCGCTCCCGGGTAGTGACGATCCCGCAGGTGGACCGGGACCTCGCCGGCCGGACGGTCGACCACGTCGGCCTGGGCACGCGCCAGCGCAACGGTCACCCGGTTCGCGGGAGAGCGGATGGAGTCCTCCACCGAAGGAAGCAAAGCGTCTTCCTGGGCCCGGTTGAAGCGGTGCACCTCATCGAGTTCACTGCTCGGGTGAGATCGCCAGTGGTGCTTTCTGCAGGTCAGCGCACTTTTGCCTGTGGCGTACGTGTAGGGCACGGGTTTGTCAGCTGGTCACGCGGGACAGTCGGATGTCCAGCTCGCGTTCCACGAATGACCACTCTTCGGTGCTGCGTAGTCGAGTGACCAACTCCTCGAACGCGTCTGACGCCGCTGGCGAGTACTCGAACCAGGTGAGGAAGTCGAAGTCCTCGCCGAGGTCGCGGGAATGATATAGTCCTCGAGCCACAGCGGGCAGGTACTCCAACCCGATCGCGATGTGATGCGACCGTTCCTCGAGGATCGCTCTCCGGTCGTCTTGCGTCAGTTCCCACCAGGCATCGGACTTCCGGACTGGGATCAACGCCGCGCGGGTGGCATCGGCGCGTCCGAGTTGCTGCTGCACTGCGGTGAGGGCGGAGCGTTCCTGGCGTTCGACATATCGCTCGTTGCTCGTAAAGCCCCGAAGGAGCCAGGCCGGCGTCGCCGGGCGACGATCTCGGTCGTCGACGACCTCGAGTCGCGGGGCCTGCGGGAGCGCCTCGCCGACCACGGCGTCAAGACGGTCGATCGTCCAGGCTCCGACGTTGCCTGCTCGGAATGTCATCAGGATCGGGCGCGCCACGAGGAAACGTTACGCGTGTTCCCCGGTGGCTGGCGCTCGCCTCGCCCGACCGACAGGCCCCCGCCCTCGCTAGGGCCGATCGCCGTCGGGGTGCCGGCGCCGCAAACGGTCGGCGACCTCCGCCTCACGTCCGTGCTCGGAGGGCTGGTAGTAGCGGGTCCCGGCGAGGTGCTCGGGGAGGTACTCCTGCTCCACCCAGCCCCGGGGGTCGTCGTGGGGGTAGCGGTAGCCGACACCGTGGCCGATGCGCTCGGCGCTGCGGTAGTGGGCGTCCCGGAGGTGAGGCGGCACCGGGCCAGCCGGGCGGGAGCGCACGTCGTCGATGGCCTTCCAGATGCCGAGGGCGGTGCGGTTGGACTTGGGGGCG
>JBBSLT010000101.1:0-8486 GCA_038233555.1 Acidimicrobiales bacterium | reverse complement strand
GTAGCCGTTGGCGTAGAACAGGGTGCGGCTCCCGTCCTCGTGCGACACGACGTTCCAGCGCAGCCCCACGCCCACCCCCACGGTGGCCCGGTAGCCATGGGGCTCGGTCAGGGAGCCGTCGTAGCGGCCCGTCGGGCTGAACACCAGGTCCCCGGACGGTCCGCCCCGCCACAACAAGTCCTTGGCCGAGGACTCCCGGAGGCCCTCCAGGGACTGGGGCCACATGCTCCAGCGGCCGCCGGTGCTGCCGAAGTAGGGCGAGCGGCTGTTGTAGAAGCGCGCCACGACGGCGTCGAGGCCGGTGCCGGCGATGGCGAGGTCGCCCTCGCCCACCCACAGGTTTCCGCTGGCCAGGTTCACCTTGGCCTGGGCCACGCCCAGGTCGAAGTCCTGGTAGCCGAAGGGCGTGCGCACACCCACCAGGGGCTCCCAGTCCACGATCATGCGGGGGCGTTTGGTGGCGTCGGTGACGTTGTTGGAGGCGAAGACCAGCTGGGACCCGGCTGACTCGTCGGCGTACTTGATGAGCACGCCGTTGTTGGGCGTGGTCTCATCGACCCAGCCCTGGAACGCCCGGGTGATGGGGAAGGCGCGCCAGCCCGGGGCCGGGGCCGATGACGGTGATGCACAAGGGTTCCGAGCCAGACGCGATTCCCCCACCGCTTCGGCCTCGGACAACGAGACGGGCGGCGGCAGTGCTCGCCGGGGCGGCTTGCCCCGACGACACCGCCGCCCGCCTCGCGTCGACGTCGTGACGACCGATTAGCGCGATGGCTCGGCCAGACGATCCGGCGCAGCTCTCCTTCGAGGCACACGCTGCGGGCGATGGACCCCTACGGGTGCCGGGCGATGGACTACGTCCGGGAGCACTGCCCCCGCCAGTACGCCGCGATCCCCGACCCGGTCAGCTTTTTCACGAACATGGGCGAGGAGATGCGGGCCCAGGTGATGGCGGCCGAAGAGACCCTGGCGCACGCCCCCGGCGGGCCCGATCCCACCACACCCGAGGGGTGGGGGCAGCGACTCGGCCAAGCGAACATGGCCACGCTGATGATCGAGGAGCGAGTCTTTTCGACGATGGTCTACGAGGCGATGCCCCCAGAGGAGGACCCGGAGGACCTGGCATCCCCAACATACGTTTGGGCCTTGACCGCAGATCCTTCACAGCGCGATGATCCTCTTGGCCTCATACGTACCCGTTCTCACACTCAGGAGGCCTCGTAAGCCCCGCCACTGCCGACGCTTCTGTCAAAGGGGCGGCGTTCCTAGCTCAGTATTGCGGCTATCTCGTTGTACCATTGCCGTTTATGCATACAACATCACATTCACATTCACAGCTATAGGAGGCAGACACATGCCGCGTAACCACCATCGCTCTCGTCCAGTGCTAGCTGTACTCGCGCTACTGGAACTATTGGTACTCCTTAGTGGGACTGCAGTAGCTGCACCGAAGGAGGCACGAGCTGATCGGGGGGAACTCATACCCGCATTCGACTCTGATTTCCCTGTCAGTTCGGTTGGCACGCCAGCGACGAACGGTGAAGTATCAACACAAGCAACGACAACGTGTACCATCTTTGCCTCTGATCCTCGCAAGGAGGGCGGCGTGATTGCTGGCGACGGATCGCAGGCATGCGGCCGGGTGGTGGATCAAGCTATTACGGTCACCCTTCAGCAGTACCGTGGTTTTGGTGTCTGGCGCAATAAGGCTCAAGTTCATGCATCAGGAGTGACTGACTTTTTGGCGCGACGTGCGGCTTGGCGATGTGATGGGACCGGCTCCGGTACCCAAACATATCGGATAGTCACTGATGGCCGGTTTACGGACCTCGGGGGAGCGACCTACTCCTCTGTCGTGCAGTCAGCGAACTACTTGAGGGTGTTTTGCACGTGAACTGGTTCATTCGGCTGTTCCATTGGTGTGGAAGAGCCATCAGGCGGCTGACTGGTCTTGACTGGCGCCAGCCGCCACGTGGCTCAACTCGTTATCCGTAGGTCGTTGACCGCGATCAAGGGCCCCAGAAGGTTGTCCCCAGCTTGTCGAGTGAGGGGTTGGTCCGCCGCCTGAGACCTGCCGTAAGCGGTACCCGGCCCCGGCGCCAAGCCGCCGTCAGGCACTGCCGGCTCGTCCAAGGCGCAGCAGGTAGCCCGCCGTGACTAGAACCGATCGCCGCCTCAGCGTGGCCCTGGTCTTGCTGAGCGTGTTGGCCGTTGGCGTTCGCGTTGCCGCTTATGTCGGCGTGCTGAAGGGCTGGCCGCTGTGGCTCGGCTTTTTGGGGCTTCGGTCCTGTTGGTGGCTGTATTCACCGTGCTCCAAGCACGATCGGAAGGGCGCTCCATCGGCCACGTCCTGCGCCGAACCATGACGAGGCGGGGCAGTGGCTCGCCTTGTCCAGACGACTGATGGCTCGACGAGACGACCCGACGCAGCTGTCCTTCGAGGCACTGCTTGCGTCGCCCACCACCGAGGAGGACGATGGCAACGATGAGCAGGCGCAGCGAGCGGGCGATCCAGGCGATGAACCCCTACGGGCGCCGGGCGATGGACTACGCCCGGGAGCACTGCCCCGGCCGCTACGCGACGATCGCGGACCCGGCGAGCTATTTCCAAGAGTTGGGCGAGCAGATCCGCACCCAGGTCTCGGCGGCCCAGCAGAGCCTGGCGCAGGCGAGCGGCGGTCCCGACGCCACCACTCCCGATGGCTGGATCAGCCGCTTGGGCCAGGAGAACATGGCCACGCTGATGATCGAGGAGCGAGTCTTTTCGACGATGGTCTACGAGGCGATGGCCCCGGAGGAGGACCCGGAGGACCTGGCCGCCGAGGCGGCGTGGGAGCCCCTGATCCCCGACATGTCGGACCTGCTGCGAGCCGACGCCGAGGAGATGCACTACTAGTTCAGTTTCGCCCCGGGGGCCAGGACGACCTGGCGCCCATCGGGGCCCGAGCCAAGGCTCGGGCCAACCTCGCCGCCCTTGACGTTCTGGCCGAGCTGGGCCGCCAGGACCGCCCGGCCACTGCCGACGAGCAGATCGTCCTCGCCCGCTGGTCGGGGTGGGGTTCGCTGCCGGGGATCTTCGACGACCAAGACGAACGCTGGGACGACGTGCGCCAGCAACTGCGCTCTCGCCTCGATGAACCGGCCTGGGCTGCAGCCCGACGCACCACCCTCAATGCCCACTACAGCCCGGCGTTCGTGGCCGAAGCTCTGGCAGACGGCGGGCGACCTCGGCTTCCCTGGGGGCCAACGCCTACGGGCCGGCCTGACACCGAGATGGACGGCTGTGGGAGGGTGGTGCTCCTCGGTCGTGGAGGTGGGTTGGCGTGGCGACGCAGGTCTTCTCGGAGGCGGAACTTGAAGGGCTGCGCGGGTGCTGGTCGATCTCATCAAGGAGTGGCGGACGATCGCCCTGGAAGGGGCGACGTAATTCTCTTGAGGGCAAACCGGCAGACGTCAGAGCCCGACGCTAAAGCTCCGGTCCTGAACTGTCGAGAAACTCGGGGACAAGGAGAGGAGACGTATCTACATGCGAGTCCGGTGTCATCGGTGTCGGTCGCAGTACCCGCTCGACATGGGGAGCTGTCCGAAATGCGGCGTGGACTTCCGTCAAGCACTGGCCTCTGCCGTTCCTCCGTCAGCCCGGCCTGGGATCAAGCCCGATGGCCGGCCGCCGTCCTCCGCCGGAAGCCGACGGCGTGACCACGTCGACCTGAAGCAGAAAGCCACAAGGGACCGCCCCGTCGCCGAGAGCGTCGCGGCACGGCGCTTGTACGAGGGCGCCCGAAGGTACGACTACGACGACTGGCGGGAAGGCTCGGGGCCGCGCTGGTGCTGATGGCCCCCACTGAAAGCAGAATGGCCCGGCCCGGCGTGCACGATCCTCACCATCCGCTTCGTTAGACCCCTCCCCGGTACGGTCGAACCATGACGAGCAGCGTCGGGCGTGGCCGAGCGCTGTCTGGCTACTGGTTGGGACCGCCGAGCTGGTTCGGATCACAAAATCCTGAACCGACCGAGGTCTTCGGCATCGCGAGAGACATGACTGGTGCCTTCACGAGGCACCTCGGCTCGGGCGGCCGAGCAGTGGTCACCTCGAATGGGATAGTCCTCATCGACTTCACATGTCTCGACGGGCCCGATCCGACGCCACGGGAGGTTGAGCACAAAGCCCCTTCTATGACGACAAGTGGAACGGCGTAGCGAGCGTTCTAGCTCAGCGTCGCGTGGAGAAGCTCAATGCCCACAGCTGTGTCTACTCACTACGATCGGCACGCGGGCGTCTGAGGACGACTTCTGGTCACCCAAGCCTCGGCCTGTGGACGTTGAGACCCTTGTCCACGTCCGAGAGGACGACAGCGTGTACATCCCGGAAGCCATTCTTCGCGATGTCCTCGAGTTTGCAACTTCCCCGCCCAACACGAACACAAGGTTCCAGCGAAGTTTGTTCAACGTCCCGCTGGAGATGGTAGATCGCTCCTTCGACATGTTCGAGCAGCTTCTGAGCGGTCCCCCTGTCGCCGCCCGCAGCGCCCACCTCGTCCTGCTTGCCGCCGATCACTACCACCGTTGGCGCTTCGACCAAGCCCTCATCGCCGCCTGGACCGCCGCCGAGGCCCTCCTAGCCGTACTTTGGGGACGCTACATCGAACAGAGCATTGTCACTCAGACACCGAACGGGTACGTCGCTAGCACAACACGTCGAGATCGGCTCGACCGCGTCCCAACGGCGACCGTCGCTGAGGTCCTTGCCCTGGCGGGCATCATCGACCAACTGCTGTTTGACGAGCTGGCGCGGGGCCGATCCGCTAGGAACAAGTGGATCCACGGGCTCGCACCCGTCGCGCACGACTCTGCCTCTTCGGCCGTGGGTTCTGCGGAGCGCTTGCTTGAGCTGACGACGAACGTCCAAGTGGCTGCACCGTTGATGCTCAGCAGCGCCGGTCTCCCAGACTGACCAGAGACTAGAAGCCAAGCTGGGTAGCGGCGTTGTCCTCCCAGGCCTCGTGAACCCGTACGTAGGCCCCGAGGGTGGCGAGGGAGCGGTGGCGGGTCTGATGGGCAATTGCTCGATCCGAGGCTCCTCGCAGGTGAGCGTAGGTCACGAAGCCGGCACGAAGGCTGTGGGCGCTGTAGCGGGCCGGCTCGAGGCCGGCTCGTGCTACCGCTCCCTGAACCAGCTGGTTGATCGATTCAGGGTGGAGCGCTCGGACGGAGGGGCGGTTGCCCTTGGTCACGCCTCGAAAGACCGGCCCGTCGCTGACGCCAGCCAGAGCGAGCCATTCCTCCAGCGCGTGCACGGCACAGCGCCTTCGGTTGCCGGCACGAGGGACTCTCACCGCACCCCGGGAGTCCTGGGATTCGGTTCACATGGCGCAGAGAACGGACCCCTCGAAGCAGCCCGCTGAGCACCAGGGCCAGGGTTGAGGGGTGCGGGCGATCAGCCGCTCGTCCAGCGACGAGGGGTCGCCTCGCCGGACTGCGGGTTTCCGGCTTATCTTGGCCGTACCCCGTATAGGGCTGGTGACGAGGGGATTTGGAAACCAAGGTCCCATCCAAGCCTGGCGAACGGAAGGGATGTATCGATGAATCGCTCTGACACACTGGGAATTGTTGCCGTTGTGGTGGCGGTGGTCTCCTTGGTGGTGGCCACCGTCGCCCTGAGCGCGGATGGGGGAGCGACGAAAGTTCCCGACACCGGTGTCGGTGGCCAAGCGGATGTGGGCCTCGACGGCGGGGATGGGGTCGAGCCGACCGCGTTGGTGACTCCGAGCGTGACGACCGAGGATGGGGACTTGGTGGGCGACGTCCGCACCTTCCGCCTCACTGCGGCCCAGTTCGAGCAACAGATCGCCGCCTTCCCGATCAAGATGGCGACGGTGTGGGGCTACAACGGCTCCACGCCGGGCCCGACGCTCCTGGCCACCGAGGGCGAGGTTGTTCGCATCGAGGTCACCAACGACCTTCCTCCCAGCGTGCCCCCCGGTCCCCTGGCCAGCGAGCCGGCGCCCACCAACACCACCGTGCATTTCCACGGGCTGCACCAACCCAACGATGCCGACGGTGTAGCCGGGATCAGCCAGCCGGATCCGATCGCTCCAGGGGAGACCTTCGCCTACGAGTTCACCCCGGAGCACGCCGGGAGCTTTGCCTACCACTCCCACACCGACGGCGCCGTCCAGGAACTGCGGGGCCTTGACGGGATGTTCATCATCCAACCCCAAAGCGTGGCCACCGAAGACCAGGTCGACGTCGACGTCGCCATGACCCTCCAGCAGTTCGCGCCGGTAGCCGGGCCCATGGACCCGATGGTCACCAACGGTGCTTTGGTTCAGCCCTTCCCCCCGGGAACGGGCGACTTCCCCTTCTCCACCATCAACGGCAAGACCGGCGAGGCGTCGGGTGGGCCGATCCTCATCGACGAGGGCGACCGCGTGCGCATCCGCTTGTACAACGCCTCCAACTTGGAACACTCCATGCACCTGCACGGCCATGACTTCGCCGTGACCTCGCAGAACGGCCATCCGGTGCCACCCCAGGCTCGCTCCGAGGAAACCACCCAGACCATGGGGCCGGGTGACTTCTTCGAGATCGAGTTCGTGGCCGACAACCCGGGCAACTGGATCTTCCACTGTCACGTGCCCCACCACACCGCCAACGCCAAGATGTCCGGCTACAACGGCGCCCCGGTGGGAATGACCCGAATCTTTTCCTACCGGGACTATCAACCGGTCCCGCCCGAATACTTCGGCTACGAAGGTTCCCCGTCGTGATCTAGGGCCCTTCGAGTCGGGTGGGGCCCGGCCCGGAGCGCCCCGGTAGTCTGAACGGCCATGTGCGGGATCGTCGCCGTCGTATCCCGCCCGTCGGCCAGGACGGCGCCCGCCGTGGTCCTGGCCATCTCTGGGGCCCTCAGCACCGTGTTCGAGCCGTTCATCACCTTCTACGCCGGCCTGTTGTAGACACGACAATTGTTTGGGCCGGAACCGGCCGGGTAGTGGTCAGGGGTACGGCGGCCAGGCGACGACGCCGGTCGTGCCCGCAATGGAAAGGAATCCCCCTCTCGTGAAACGCACGTTGACGCGCATCGCGCTCTCCTCGTTGGTCGGTATGACCGCCCTGGCCACCGTGGCCCTGACCCCGGCTGGCGCCCAATCGGTCCGCGGCAAGGATTTCGGAGCATTCCGCCTCGGACTCGACTCGGTACCCCATGACTCCGAGGCCGACGGCGGCTCCGAGGCCACCGCCCGGGCCACCATCGTGCGAAGCAGGGATCGCCTGACTGTGATCATCCGAGGTGAGGGCTTTGCCCCCAACCTGCCCCACGCCCAGCACATCCACGGAAACATCGACGGCGAAGCGACCGAAGTCTGTCCTGGACCCGAGCGCCGTGACGATCGGGTCGACGACGGCCTGATCGACGTGGCCGAGGGTCAGCCCGACTACGGCCCGGTGAACATCTCTTTGACCACTAGCGGGGACACCAGTGCCGCCAGTGGCTTGGCCGTCGAGCGCTTCCCGGTGGCCGACGAGGATGGTGACTTGTTCTACGTCCGTAGCTTCAAGGTCGATCCGGAGGTCGCCGATCAGTTGGGCGACCTGCACGTGGTGATGCACGGCATCGACACCAACAACAACGGTGCGTACGATTTCTCCGCCGGTCCCTCCTCGCTCGACCCGTCGCTGCCCCTGGAGGCCACCGTCCCTGCCGCCTGTGGCGAGATCATCCCGGGCTCGGGTTCGAACTCGGACATTGACTTCGGTTCGGGCTTTGGTTCGGGCTTTGGTTCGGGCTTCGGCAACGCCTTCGGTAACGTCTTCGGCAACGAGCGGTTCGCTCGCTAGGAAGCTTGTTTTCCTCGGTGCTGGGTGATCTCGGGGCCGGGGGGTAGCAGGCCGACCGCTGCCTTGGCTTTGGCCAGGGTGGCGCCGGCCTGTGCCTGGGCCTTGTCGGCCCCGGCTTGGAGCATGGCCGTCACCCCCGCCGGGTCGGCGGCCAGTTCCGCGTACCGGGCCTGGATGGGGCGGACCAGCTCGACCACCGCCTCGGCGCAGTCGGACTTGAGTGGGCCGTACTGGGTGTAGCGCTCGGCGAGGGAGGCGGGCTCCTGGTCGGTGGCGGCGGCCAGGATGGCCAGCAGGTTCGACACACCGGGCTTGTTCGGCGGGTCGAAGCGGACATCGGTCCCGGTGTCGGTCACCGCCCGGCGGATCTTGCGGGTGATCGACGCCGGATCCTCCAACATCAACACGACACCTTGGGGGGATTCCTCGGTCTTGGACAACGAGTCATGCTGCAGATGCAAGTGGCCCCGTGTCGTGGCAGGTCAGGGCTAGCAAAGCGGATGGTGACCGGCATCCCGAACTCACTCGCCCACCTGGGCCATCGGCAGAAACGTGCTGGTGGCGGCTGAATACGCGACCGGGATGAGTTCTCAAGCAAATGCAACTCGTCCTAGTTGACTCGCGATAAGCGAAAGAATCGCGAG
>JBBSLT010000100.1:0-8623 GCA_038233555.1 Acidimicrobiales bacterium | reverse complement strand
TTCACCGAGCCTGCTCCGATCACCGACCTGGCCGACATCTTGCGCCGCCGCTCACGGGGCGGGTTCGACCTGCGCCAGCGGATGGAGCCGGAGGGCACTGACGCCGGCGTCTATGCGGAGAACTTGCCCGCCCCGGCCGTACGCGCCCCGTCCCCGACCACCACCTTGTTGCCCGGCGACGACGAGCTGAGCGGCGAGGACGACGACCAAGGCTCGTTGCTCGATAGGTTGTTCCCCCGCCAGGACGACGAGAATCCTCCCCCCACGCCCGGCCGGCGCACCAACGATTGATCCCTACGCTCCTCCGATCCCCTGGGCCTCGCCCTGGTCGTCGGGGCACACCAGCAACTCGATGCACGCGTCGCCGATGACGGGGGCGAAGTACACGGCGTCGGTAGCGAAGCCGAGGGGCGCATAGGCCCGGGAGCTGACGGCTACGACCTCGCCGCTGGCGTTGACCAACGGTGCCCCCCGGAACTGCATTCCGAGTGGCGTGTCGTGCTGCACCCCCGAGGCGCTCACGTCGCCGACGAGGCCCTGGCTGGCTGAGCCTCCGGCACCTCCCAGGCCGGAGATGGAAAAGACCCGTTCGCCCGTGGTGGTCTCGGCCCAGGCCAGGCGCTCCACCCCACCCTTGGGAATCGAAAGTAGGGCGAGGTCACGACCCTCCTCCCAGCTCACCACCTCCGCCACCAGCTCCTCGTCGCCCTGGCGGGCCCGAACCTCGGGGCCGGGTTGGCGGGTAGCGGCGCTGATGGTGGCGAAGGAGGTCATCAGGAAGCTCTGTTCGGCATCGGAGAACACCACGAAGCCGGTGCCGACCGAAGGGGCGCCGGCCTCGTCGAGCGTGCTGATGAAGAATGTCGATGGTGCAACCCGGTCGACGAGCTGCTCGAGGGTGTCGCCGGTGGCTCCCAGGCGCTGCAGTGGCTCGAGTTCGGCCCGCACCGCCGCCATGGCTTCTTCCTGCTCGACCTCGATGATCTGGACTGCGGTGTCGAGGCGCTCGTCGAAGGTGGAGGCGTACTCGACCCCCCGGTCAAGCCGGTAGGCGTAGTAGGCGTAGAGGATCGCCCCACTAAAGGCCGCTCCGAGCGCGGCGGCCAGGATGAGGGCGCTGATCCCGAGGACGGAGCGAGGCAAGAGCCGGCCCTGCCAGTCGGGGCCAGGGGGACCGGCTTGGCGCAGGGGACGGGACGCCTCGGGAGACACCATGGCCACGCAGGGTAATGGCAGGGATGTCCAAATCCGGGCCAGGTAGACAGAAGAGGGCCGTCGGCCGCTCTGGGTAGCCTGGCCCCAGTGGCTGCGGTGCTCGTCCTTTTGTTCTTGGTGGTCCCCTTGGTCGAGCTCTACCTGATCATCCAGGTGGGGGGAGCCATCGGGGCGCTCAACACCGTCATCCTGCTCGTCGTCATGGGGGTGGCCGGGGGGTGGTTGATGAAGCGCGAGGGCCTCGGCGCCCTCCAGCGGGTGCAGGCCCAACTCGGTCAAGGCCGGGTCCCGGGCACCGAAGTCGTCGACGGGTTCCTGATCCTCTTCGGGGGTGCACTCATGCTCACGCCGGGCTTCCTCACCGACGTGCTCGGACTTTCCCTGCTCGTCCCCCCGGTGCGGGCGCTCGTCCGTCGGACCCTGGCCCGACGCTTTCAGCTTCGCGTTCTCGGAGACCGGGGGCGCGGCAGACCCCGAGGGGGCCAGGGCTCCCTCGACGTCTGAGCAGCGCTCAGATCAGCAGCGGCTCAGCGGTGGCGCACGCGGCCGCGTGGGGCACGCTCTTCGCGGCCGCGCGTGCCTCGTGACTCGCTGGTCGGACCACCAGACTTGGTGTCACCGTGCTTGGGGCCGCCGCTGCCCTGAACGGTCTGGGCCCCACCACCCTCGAGTGACTGGTCGCCCGCCGTCTCGAGCTCCTCGTACTCACCACCCTCGGTCTGGGTGAGCGCCGGCGTCGCCGTCATGCGCTTTGTGCCCCGTCGCCGGGCCGGGGAGTTCCAAGCAGATTCCATCGCGTCCAACATGTGACCATCTTATTCTCGACGCATGAGATTCGCTAGGGGCAAGTTCGGCACAGCCGGACAAGGATGCTGACGTGACCGATGCTCCCGATCTCCCAACCCCTGCGCGCTCCGCCATCCTCTCGGCCCGCGGCGTGGGCAAGACCTACCGCACCGGGGCCGAGGCGGTGGTCGCCCTCGACGACGTCGACCTCGACGTCGCCCCCGGCGAGTTCTTGGCCGTGATGGGCCCGTCGGGATCGGGCAAGACCACGTTGTTGAACTGCCTATCCGGTCTCGACGACATCGACCGGGGCTCGGTACGCATCGACGGCGAGTCCATCCACGAACTGAGCGACGCCCGCCGTACCCGCCATCGGGCCAAGACGATGGGCTTCATCTTTCAGTCGTTCAACCTCATCCCCGTCTTCAGCGCGGTGGAGAACGTCGAGCTGCCGCTCCTGCTCGCCGGCGCCGCACCCAAACAGGCCCGGCGCCGAGCCGAGGAGACGCTGGATCGCCTCGGCCTGGGACAGCGGCTGCGCCACCGACCTCCCGAGCTCTCCGGAGGGGAGCAGCAACGGGTCACCGTCGCCCGGGCCATCGCCGGCGAGCCGACCATCGTGTGGGCCGACGAGCCCACCGGCAACCTCGACACCGAGACAGCAGCCGGGGTGATGCAGCTGCTGGGCGACCTTCACCGTGACGGGCTCACCTTGATCCTGGTCACCCACGATCAAGCCATCGGGGCCACCGCCGGGCGGCGTATCGAGGTACGCGATGGGCGCATCGTGGCCGACGAACGCCAGAACGCCAGCGCGTGATCCTCGTCGCCCTGGCGTCACTGCCCTTCCTGTTCCTGGCCGCCCGCCGGCCGGTGCTGCGTCGCCTGGCCCTGCGCAACGCCGCCCGCCGACCCCGCGAGACCGCCCTAGTGATCCTCGGCTCCCTGCTCGGCACCGCCATCATCACCGGCTCCCTCGTGGTAGGCGACACCCTCGACGCCTCCCTCAGCCAGGGCGCCGTCACCAGGCTCGGGCCCATCGACGAGCTGATCACCGCCGCTGACGGCGCCGAGCGGGACGAGCTGGCGGCATCGTTGCAGGCGCTCGATGCCGAGTCCGACCTCATCGACGGCGTCTTGGCCCTCGATGTCGTCACCGCGGCCGTGTCGAGCGTCGGGGGTGACGACACCACCGCCCGGGCCGAGCCGTCGGCCACCGTGGTCGAAACCGACTTCGACGCCGCCCGAAGCTTCGGGGGCGATCCGGCGGCGACGGGGATCGAGGGCGATACCCCGGCGCCCGGACAGGCCGCCGTAGGCGAGGACCTGGCCGAGGCGCTGGCGCTGGGCGCCGGCGATCAGATGACGCTCTACGCCTACGGGGACCAGGTCGAGCTCCGCGTCGAGCGCATCTTGCCCCAGCGGGGAGTGGCCGGCTTCGCCCAGGGCTTCGGGACGGCCTCGCCCACCCTCTTCGTGGCCCCGGGTACCCTGGCCACGCTCAACGCCGAAGCTCCCGTGGGATCGGTCCCGCCGGCGGCGCTGGTGGCCGTCTCCAACCGGGGTGGGCCCCTCGAGGGGTCCGAGCTGACCGAGGCCGTCACCACTGCCATCACCGAGCACCTCGGCGCTCCGGTGCCCGGCCTGGCGCCGGCCAAGGCCGACCTCTTGGCCGCCGCTGAGGACGTCGGCGCCGAGTTCACCGAGCTGTTCGGCTCCATCGGCTTCTTCAGCGTGCTGGCCGGCGTGCTCCTGCTCGTCAACATCTTCGTGATGCTGGCCCAAGAGCGAAAGTCGGAGATGGGCATGTTGCGGGCGGTGGGCCTGCGGCGGACCGGCCTGATCGGCTCCTTCTCGCTGGAGGGATGGATGTACGCCCTCATCTCGGCCTTCCTCGGCGCTCTGGCCGGCATCGGGGTGGGCCGGGTGGTGGCGGGGGTGGCCGCCAACATCTTCGGCGGCGAGGAGCAGGCCCTGGAGCTGGCCTTCGCCGCCGACCCGGCCAGCATCCAGACCGGCTTCTCCCTCGGCTTCGCCATCTCGCTGGTCACCGTGGTGCTCACGTCGCTGTCAATCGCCCGGGTGAACGTGATCCGTGCCATCCGTGACCTACCCGAGCCCCCGCAAATGCGGACCAGAACCCGCTGGCTGGTCGCCGGCGCGCTGGCGATGGCCGCCGGCGGGGCGTGGGCGGCGTCGGGCATCCCCGCCGACGACCCCTACGCCACCATGGCCGGTCCGGTGCTGGTGCTCGCCGGAGCCGTCGCCCTGGCGTCCCGGCTCCTCCCTCGCCGGTTCCTCGTCTCGATGGCCGCCACCGGGGCGCTGGTGTGGGCCACCGTCGTCTTCGGCCTGTTGCCGGCTGCCTTCGAAGGGGTCGAGATACCGATCTTCGTCGTCCAGGGCATCATCCTCACCGCCGCCGCCGTCGCCCTGGTGACCCAGAACCAGGAAATATTGGGGGCGGGGCTACGCCGGCTGGGCGGAGGGCGGTCGATGGCCGTGCGCCTGGGACTGGCCTATCCGCTGGCCCGGCGATTCCGGACCGGGATGATCCTGGCCATGTACTCCCTGGTGATGTTCACCCTGGTGTTCATCGTGGTGCTCAGCAACCTCTTTTCCAGCCAGATCGAGGACTTCACCGCCGATGTGGCCGGAGGCTTCGACCTCCAGGTGTCGTCCAACGCCACCTTTCCGGTGCCGCCCGACGAGGTGCGCCGCCGAGACGACACCGTCGCCGTGGCCGCCCTGGCCGACGCCGACGCCCAGTTCGCCACCCCCCGGACCGCCGGCGAGTTCGAGAACTGGTTCGTGACTGGGATCGACGAGGTCTTCGTCGATCAGGGCCCGAGCGGGCTCGGCGACCTCGGCAGCTATCCCGATGCCGACGCCGCCTACCGTGACGTGCTGGCCGACCCCGGCCTCGTCATCGTGAGCGACTTCTTCCTCCAGGGTGGCGGTGGACCTCCCGAGGAATCCCTCGACCCGGGGGAGAAGATCAGCCTTCGCGACCCGGTGTCGGGCCGGACCCGAGACCTCACCATCGCCGCCATCGCCGACAGCTCCTTCGGCAACGCCGGTGCCTTCGTCTCGATCGACTCGCTGGTCGATCTCTACGGCCCCCGGGTGGCGCCTAACCGGCTGCTGATCGCCCTCGAGGAGGGCGCCGACCCCGAAACAGTTGCCGTCGAGCTCAACGCCGCCTACCTGGCCAGTGGCGCCGACGCAGAATCGTTTCGCTCCCTGGTGGAGACCAACCTGGCCGGCCAGACCCAGTTCTTTCGCCTCATGCAGGGCTACCTGGCCATCGGCCTGGTGGTGGGCATCGCCGGCCTCGGCGTGGTGATGGTGCGGGCCGTGCGCGAGCGCCGGCGCCAGATCGGTGTGTTGCGGGCGCTGGGCTACCCCTCGGCCGCCGTGCGCAGGGCCTTCATGGTCGAGTCGGCCTTCGTGGCCGCCGAGGGGATCGCCATCGGCACAGCGCTGGCCCTGGTCACGTCCTGGCAGATCGTGGGCACCGACACCTTCGGCGACGACCTCCCCTTCGCCGTGCCCTGGCTGGAGGTAGCGCTGCTGGTGGCGGTCACCTTCATGGTCTCGCTCCTGGCCACCGCTGCCCCCGCTCAGCAAGCCTCCCGCATCCGCCCGGCCGTAGCCCTCAGGTTGGCGGACTGAGTTCGCCGTCGAAAATGGAGTTGTCACAATGGCACTCCATGGGTAGTGTAACACTTGTGCCAGAACCCATCCTTTTGGAAAAGGACAGTCGGGGACGGGTCGCCCTGGGCAAGTTGGCGAACGCCGAGCGGTATCTCGCGCGTCTCGAAGCCAACGGCAGGATCATCCTCGAGCCCGCAGTGGTGATGACCGCCACCGAAGAGCGGCTTCTCTGCGATTCCACGTTCGTCGCACGGATGACCGAGGCAGCCTCAGCTGCGGCGTCTCCACTCGATCTCGACGATCTCTGATCGGAGCCGGGCGCCCGTGTTGGCCCTCTCCGCCACGGACCAGGCACGGACCGCGCTTCGAGCCGTTCGGGATCGCAATCCCGAGCTGTTCGGTCGGATCTCGGAGCAGATCACGGCGTTGCGAGGTGAACCGGATCCCAAGCAGCACGTTCGAGCCTTCCGCCTCGGAGACGACCGAACGGCACGTCTGGCCCTCTACTACGACTACGTCGGACAGGTAGAGCTTGCGCTGGTGTGGCTGATCGAGGACGTCGAGGGAGTCGGCACCGTGAAGGTGATCGCTCTCGAACCCGTCGACTGAGCTCGCCTACTTCGGTCCTAATGCGGCCTCGACGCCTTCCAACAGGCGGGCGGTGCAGCCGGCCATGTCGACGGGAGGGATGGCCTCCTCGACCAGGCGGGTGGCGATGGCCCGGAAGGCTTCGGCAGCGGGGCCCTCACCCAGAGCCACCGGCGCACCGGTGTCGCCGCCGGCGCTGACCCGGGCCTCGAGGGGGATCTGGCCCAGCAGGGGGCTGCCGATGTCGGCGGCCAACGCCGCTCCCCCTCCCTCGCCGAACAAGGCATAGGACTGGCCGTGGTCGCAGGTGAAGCTGGACATGTTCTCGATGACGCCGGCGATGCGCAGGTAGGTCTTGCGGGCCATGTCGGCGGCCCGGGCCGCCACCTTCTGGGCGCCCACGGCAGGGGTGGTCACGATCAGCATCTCGGCCCGGGGCAGCATCCGGGCCAGACCCATTTGCACATCACCGGTTCCCGGAGGCATGTCGATGAGCAGGTAGTCCATCGGCCCCCAGCGCACGTCCTCGACGAAGTGCTGCACGGCCCGGTTGAGCATGAAGCCTCGCCACATCACCGCCGAGTCCTCCTCGTCGACGAGGAAGCGCATGGACACCACCTTGAGCATCCCGCGGCCCACTGCCTTCTCGTGAGGCACGATCTTCTTCTCGCCCTCCACCCCCGCCAGGCGCCCGCCCAGACCAAGCATGCGAGGAACCGAGTAGCCGCCGATGTCGGCGTCCATCACCCCCACGGTGTAGCCCCGGGCGGCCAGGGCCACCGCCAGGTTCACCGTCACCGACGACTTGCCCACGCCACCCTTGCCCGAGGCAATGGTGACCACCCGGGTGGTGGCGGGGATTTCGGTGTCGGGGGCTCGCTCCCGGGCGTTCCAGCGGGCCTTGGCCATGGCCGAGGACTTCTCCTCCTGGTTCATCTCCGTCCAGTGGATGTCGACCTTGGTGACACCGGGAGCCGACCCGACCCGGGCCCGCACGTCCTTTTGGATCTGAGCCCGCAACGGGCAGCCGGCGGTGGTCAGAGCGACGGTGACGCCCACCACCCCGTCCTCACTCACGGTGGCGCCCTTAGCCATGCCCAGCTCCACGATGTCGCTGCCCAGCTCCGGATCGATGACCCCCCGCAGGAGCTGCATCACCTCGTCAACGGTGGGACGGGTGGTGGTGGAAACGGCCATCGCCAACATTCTAACGGAAAGCGCCGTGTAAACTCGGACCGATGGAGGAATCCGGCAGGCACCGGCTGGCGCTGCTCAAGGCGCTGGGCGACAACACCCGCTACGCCATCTACCTGGAGCTGGCCCGCTCGGCGACCCCCTGCTCCACGGCCGAGGTGGCCGAGTCGCTCGACCTGCACCCCAACACCGTGCGCCCCCACCTGGAGCGGATGCGCGATGTCGGCCTCTTGGCGGTGCAGGCCGACGGTCGGGGTGGGGTGGGTCGTCCCCAGCACCTCTACTCGCTGGCGCCCGATGCCCCCTCCCTCGGTCTCGAACCTCCTCCCATGCCCCTGCTGGCCCGCCTCCTCGCCGGTGTCGCCGCCTCGGCCGGAGTGGCGCCCGAGGAAGCGGCCGAGGTGGGCCGCGAGCAGGGCCGCCAAGCCGCCCTCGGGGCCGTCCCGCCCACTGGTCTGGATGGTGACGCCTCCCTGTCGGCCAGCGTGGCAGGCCTGGCCGACGAACTGGCCCGCCTGGGCTTCGACCCGGCAGTGGCCGGTGACGACGAGGCGGTGAACGTCGCCTTCACCCACTGCCCGTTCGCCGAGGTGGCCCAGTCGCACCCCGAGATCGTGTGCCACCTCCACCGGGGGATGGTGGAGGGCTTCTTGGAGGTTACGGGCGGGGCCAACGTCGAACGCTTCCACACCCTGCTCGACCGCTCGCCCTGCCAGGTCGAGCTGTCGGGGGTCTGAGCTTCGCCGGTAGACTGTGCAGCAGTGGTCGTCCCCGGCCGACCTGACCGTCCAGACGGAGGAGTGCAGACATGAGCATGAGCGCAACCGAGCAGGGGCTGCGGGTCGCAGACACCGCATCCTCGTTCATCAACGTGAGCGACAGCGCAGCTGAGAAGGTCAAGGCTCTCTTGGAGTCGGAGGGCGATGCCGAGCTGGCCCTGCGGGTAGCAGTGCGTCCCGGCGGGTGCTCCGGCTTCAGCTACGAGATGTACTTCGACGGCGAGATCGCCAGCGACGACCTCAAGTACGACATCGCCGGCGTGCGGGTGGTCACCGACCCGGGCAGCGCCCAGATGCTGCAAGGGGCGGTACTCGACTACAAGGACGGGCTGCAAGGCGCTGGCTTCGCCATCACCAACCCGAACGCACAGCGGACGTGTGGCTGTGGGCAGTCCTTCTCCTAA
>JBBSLT010000099.1:0-8684 GCA_038233555.1 Acidimicrobiales bacterium | reverse complement strand
GCCATGGAGGGCCCGTCGGCGCCTGCAGACATCGCCCGCGCCATCCTGCGCCTCGGGGCCGAGAACCTCGAGGTCGTTGCCGTCGTTCGTGGTGGCGGTGCTGCCGCCTCGCTGGCCGCCTTCGATGCCGAGGCTGTGGCCCGGGCCATCGCCCGCTGCTCGGTCCCCGTGGTCATGGCCGTGGGCCATGCCAGCGATCGCAGCGTGGCCGACCTGGTGGCGCACACCTCGGTGCCCACACCTACGGCGGCTGCCGCGTGGCTGGTGGAGCGCCATCGAAGCCACGACGAGGAGGCGGCTGCCCGGGCCGTGGCCGAGGCAACGGCGCGCGAGCGAGCACAGACCGAGCGGGAGAGGCGAGAGGCGGCGGCCGTCGCTCTGCGAGGGCGGCGGCTCGTAACCCAAGCTCGTGTTCTGGTCGGGGTCGCCGTGGCGGTGGCCCTGCTAGTGGTGTTGGTGGTGCTTGTCGTGGGGCGTTGAGGTCAAACCGGAGCAGCGTCTTCACGCTGCAGTCCGTGACTCGCGACCCGCCCAGAGCACCGTGATGACGACGCCGTTGTTGGTGGCCACGACCACAGCGACACGGCCGGCCACCATCACGCGGGTGGGGCCTCCGTCTTTGCAGGGCCTGCCTGGGTAGCTGCACTTCGGCTCTCTCAGGGCTGTTGACTTCCTCGACGAGAAGCTCCATCTCGAGCATCCGTCCCACCGCATGGGAGAGAACAGCCATCGACTCATGATGACGCCCGGTCGAGGCGGTCCGCTTCGGCTTGTGCCTCATCCACGGCCACGTGGAACCGCTGCCAGGCGGCTTGTCGGCTGACGCCGAGCTGGTCGCCGATGTCAGTCCAGGATCTGCCGCTGGCCCGCAGGAAGTTGACAAGCACTCCCTCAAAGCGCGCCAGTTCGCTGTGGATCCTCTCGGTGGTGCTCATTACCGTCCTCCACTCCACCTCGCCGTCGGCGCGGGTGCGTTCGACGGAGCGTTCCAACACGTCGAGGTGCTCTCTGATGAGGTCTATTGGCGTCGTCATGGTCGGTCCTCTGGGTTCGGGATTGTCAAGGCTGACCTTGACAGGCCCTCTACATCCCAATCCCTGGCGGATCGACGCCTCGGCGGCGCCCGGCTGTACGCGGTGGGGGCAGGCGCAGCCGGTCGAGGTCCTGGGTCTGGGCCAGCCAGCGATCGAAGCCGGGAAGGTCGAAGGCAAGGAAGCCGTAGCGGGGGCTGTGCACCACGTGATGCTCGTTGAGCAGGGCATCGCGAGCTGTCGAGAGTTGCGACGGGCTACGGCCCACAGCATCGGCAATGTCCCCGGTGGAGACCATCGTGGCCTCCGCAGCGGCAATGGCCTTGACCATGGCCTGTTCGGCGGCATCCAAGCGATCCCAGCGGGGCTCGTAGAGGTTGGTCGCCAGCCACCGATCAGCATCCTCCCCCGCGGCGGTGGCCTCGGCCAGGGTGACCCGCCCGCCTGGACCGGCGCGTTCCCACGCCCGGTGCCCGTAGAGCTGGATGGCAAAGGGGTAGCCCTGTGAACGGCTCATGAGCAGCTCGAGGGCGTCGATGTCCAGACCCACACCCGTGGCTTTCATCGGCTCCACGTAGGCCACCCGGGTGGCGTCAGGCCCTAGGTCCCCTACTTCCAGCTTGTCCTGGCGCTCGAAGAAGGTGCAGGCGTGGGCCAGGTGTCGGGGCGTGTTGTGCAGACCGGCGATGGCCAGGCTCACCGGCAGGCCCTGGCGACGCTCGAGCTGTTGCACGGTGTTGCCGAGCAGCTCCAGGTCTGGGCGGGCCCGGGCCCGCTGGACCTCGTCGACGATGAACAGCACACCGGCCCGGCGCTTGCGGGCCAGCTCGCCCAGGCGCTGCAACAGCGGCAGGAACTGGCTGGCATCGAGGCCGGGCATCTCGACCGAGGCGCTGATCGGTCGTCCCGGCAGGGGCGGGGCCGCCTCGATCCGACGAGGCAGGCGCTGCGCTGATGCTCGGCGGCCACCGAGTTGGCGCAGAAGCTCGGGTGCGGCCTCGGCCAGGGCCAGGCGGGGGCCGTACTCGGGCGTGCCGCTGTAGTCGACGACGGCCCATCCCCACTCCTGGGAGACGTGCTCAGCGATCTCGGTGAGCAGCACGGTCTTGCCCACACCCCGAGGCCCGTAGAACACGTGGTGGTAGCCGGCGTGACCAGGGCCGGCGGCGAGGTCCTCGAACACGTTCTGCAACAGGGCATGGCGGCCGGCCAGCACCGGGGGACGGGTTCCCCACGATGGGTTGAAGGGATTGCTAGAACTACGTATATTCATAGCGGGCCGGAGGGCTCACGAGGCGATTCTCCCAGCTAGACGGCTAACTAGATGTAACTATAACTTGGCCTAGTGGGCTGGGTAGCCGTCTCACCAGGACAGCCGGTCGAGCTTCGAGCGCAACCCGGCGGCGAGCTGCACCACCACCATGGCCACCGCCAAGTTGGCCAGGTCGTCGTAGCACTCGGGCTCCTCACAGGCAGGGAACCAGCGGGGGGAGGGGCACGAGGGCCGTTCGACCCCGAGCAGGAACACTGATGCTGCTCCGTGGGCGGTGCACGCTGGCGCAACGCGGTGTTGGGCCAGGTCCGGGCGCTTGAGGACCATGCGCATCACGGCTGGGCAGCACGCCCGGGCCCGAGGCCGGTGCGGGCCGATCCACATGGCCATGGGTTCGCCGGGGTCGACGAGCAGCTCGCGCAGGTCGCTGACGAAGCCGGCGAGCTCGAAGGGGTTCCACACCTTGGGCAGCGGGTCGCCGAGCTCCGCCAGGTCGACACCGGCGAGCGGGCCGGCAAGCAGCGTGGTCGCGCCCATGTCGATCCGAGCCCGCAGGCCGCGACAGCGGTTCACGAGAGGCCGATGCCGGGGGGAGCGGGCCGAGGGGCACCACTGCGGCGTACCACGCTGCGGGCGAAGTCCAGCGCCGGGTCCCCCGTCGCTTCCTGGCCCGGCGTAGGTGGTGCTCCGGGAACAGGCGCCGACGCTCTCGCTGGCTCTGCACTGGTTGGGCCGCGCTCGGGCTCGGTCGCCTCCAGGAGTGCCTCGGTGATCTCACCCTGTCGATGGCGCAGTTGGCAGAGCTGGGGCTCGTGCTCGAAGGGCCGGCCCAGGCGAGCGGTGGCCCGGCTGGCCTCGGCCCTGGCTGTCGCCCCTCGCTCGAGCGTCTCGGCCAGGACGTGGTCGAGGTTCTCGATGCGTCGTTCCAGACCCTGAACCAGCCCGCCAGGGTCGAGGTGGTTCCAGTCGGCGGCGCCGAAGCGCAGTCGGATCCTGGTGGCCTCGACGCCCAGGTGAATCTCGGGAGCGACCCGGGTGGTGCTGGACAGCGTCACCCCCAGTCCGGCCAGCTCGCCCACCCTCACCTCGGGCCCATCGCTGTCAGGCGCGGTGGCCTCGAGTCGCCCCAGGCCCAGCGCCCTGAGGCTGACCCCGGCGTCGACTCGTCGGATGTGGCGTTTTCCATCGACGGTCATGGCGAAGCGCTCGCCTCGGGTGTCCCGACGCCCGGCGATCACCCGGCGCAGCTCGGCGGCGTCGACGTCGGCGTCGGCGGCTCGCTGACCGGCGCTCTCGACGGTGCGGCCCAGTCGGTGTTGGTCGTCGTGGTGCGATCGCTCCAGTCGCACCAGGCGGGCCAGCTCGGTGTCGACCGCGGCCTTCTCCATGATGAGGGGGTTGCCGGTGGCCATCGCCTTGACCTCGGCATAGGAGAGGGCCTGGTCACCGATGTCGTCGACCTCGCGATCGACCAGGCGACCGGTGGTGACCTGGGCGATGAAGGAAGCCTTGCGCTCGACCGTCTGCCACATGTAGATGTCGAAGCTGCCCTCGGTGACGTAGCGCAGGATCTCGACCTCGGGGTTCTGGTTGCCCTGGCGCAGCAGCCGGCCCTCCCGCTGTTCGATGTCGGCCGGGCGCCACGGGCAGTCGAGGTGGTGCAGGGCCAACGCCCGGGTCTGGACGTTGGTCCCCACCCCCATCTTCTCCGTCGATCCGACCAGCACGGCCACCCGGCCGTCCCGACAGGCGGCGAACAGCTTCGCCTTGGCGTCGTCGGTGGTCGCCTCGTGCATGAAGCGGACCTCTTGGCGGGCGACACCCCGGCGCTCGAGGAGCCCCCGCAGCTCGTCGTAGGTGTTCCAGCCCTTCGCCGCCGGGGTGGACACGTCGCAGAACACCAGCTGCAGGCCGCCTGGTCGTACCGCCTCGGCCCCGTGCGGGTCCGTGTAGCGCAGGTCTCGGCTGGCGTGGTGGATGGCGGCGATGCGATCGGCCGCCACCGCCAGCTTGCCTCCGGTGGCGTCGGGAGCAAGGTTGACGAGGCGCAGGTCCAGAGCGGCGCGGCGGCCGTCGCCGGTGATCTTGAGCATGTTGTCCTCGTCGGGCGTCACCGCCCGGTTGCGGACCTGCTCGGCCCGCCGCGCGAGGTCCTCGACGTAGTCCACCAGTCCTGCGCTGGCCGGCACCACCACGGTGCGTGCCTTGTCCTCGACCAGGGCCGGCAGGGCCATGTCCAGGTCTTCGTTGGTGCGCACGTCGGCCACCCGGCGGTACATGGTCAACAGCTCGGGCACGTTCTGGAAGCGGGCGAAGCGCGTCTGCAGGCGGTAGCTGGACCCGTCGGGAGACAGCTCAACGGCGGTGACGGTGCGCCCGAAGTTGGCCGCCCAGGCATCGAAGGGGCCCATGTCGAGGCTGTCGAGGACGTCGGGCTGAAGGTAGCGCTGCATGGTCCACAGCTCGGCCATTGAGTTCGCCACCGGCGTGGCGGTGGCGAAAGTGACCACCCGCTCGCCGTGGCGGCGACGCAGCGCCCACAGCTTGGAGTCAAGGTCCTGGGCCCGCTGCGATCCGGGGTGGCTCATCCCCTCGATGGCCGAGTCGACCTGGCGGTTTTTGTAGAAGTGGGCCTCATCGATCTGGATATGGTCCAGGCCGGCCTCGGCGAAGCAGACGCCGTCGTCCTTGGTGTCCTCGGCCATCAGGCGCTTGTGGGTCTCCTCCATCTGGGCGATGCGGCGCTCGAGGCGCTTGACGCTGAGCCCCTTGCCCGAGCGGGACTCGGCCAGCGCCTGGCGGCTGCGTTCCAGCTCCTCGGCTCGGTAAGCGCCAAGCAGCTCGGGCCTGAGGGGCAGCCGGGTGAAGCTCGAGTGACTGAAGACCACCGCGTCCCAGTCACCGAAGGCGCAGCGGGCCACGAACTCCTTGCGCTGTGCTTTCGACAGCCGGTCCCGGTCGGCCAGGAGGACCTTGGCGTTGGGGTAGAGGTGCAGCCACTCCCGTGAGAACTGCTCGAGCATGTGGTTGGGCACCACCACGGCGACCTTCGACGCCAGGCCGAGGCGGCGCATCTCCATGGCGGCCATGACCATGGTGGCGGTCTTGCCCGCACCCACGGCATGGGCCAGCAGCGCCCGGCCGTCGGTCAGGATGCGGGCCACGGCGTCGCGCTGATGGGGATGGGGGGTGAAGTCGGCAGCCAGCCCCGGAAGGCTGAGGTGGGACCCGTCGTAGGTCGGCACCACTGTCGAGGAGAAGAGGCGGTTGTAGCGCTCGGCCAGCCGTTCGGCCCGGGCGGGCTCCTCCCACAGCCACGACGAGAAGCGGCTGGCCAGCGCATCTTGTTTCTCCCGGGCGGCGATGGTCTCGGCGTCGTTGCGCACCCGTCGGCCGTGCTGGTCCTCGTCGGACACCGTGTGCAAGCGCTGGTTGAGCGACGCTGCGAGCAGGGTGGTGGCATCGGCGCGGGCCGTGCCCCACTGCGAGGTCAGGGTCACCGATCCTCGGTAGCCGGCGCGCAGCTTCACGGCCCATTGCCCGATGGTGGCCAGGCGCTCGACGTCGAGGCTCACGCCGAGGACCTCGGTGACGAAGGCCTCGATATCGTCGGCGGGGATCCACGGCGCTCCCAGCCGGCCGGTGATCTCACTCGGCGTCAGCTGGCGGGGGAGCACCTCGGCCAGCGCATCCACGTTGGCCTGCCAGCGGTCGTCGACGACAGCGGCCTCCTCGGCGGCCTCCAGCTTGGCCCGCACGTCCCCGGACAGATAGCGGGCGGCGGGGACCAGCCCCCCACTGCTGGGGTCCTCCCACACCAGACCCCCGAGTGCCTCACCGGCCTGCTCCTCGGACTGGCCCAGCAGCTGCGCCACCCGGGCGCGGGTGACGGCGCCGGTCTCGTCCAGGCACACCGACACCGCCTCGGCCGCGGTGTCCACCCCGCGAGGGCGCGGCCGGGGGTCCAGGACGCGGTTGGTGAAGATGGCGGCGGGGCTGGCCGCCTGGGTCTCCTCGTCAAACACTTCGAGAGCGGCCACCAACGCCCAGGAGGGGTCGTCGCGGAAGCCGCCCATGCGAGGACGCTGCTGGCGCAGGCGCTCGACACCGGTGTCGGGATCCACCCGGCCGGTGCGCACGGTGGTCGAGCGGTTTAAGGGCCCGTAGAGCCGGCGGTAGGTGTCGTAGCGATCGGCCAGCAGGGCCTGGGCTTCGGCCAGCTCGGCATCGCTGCCGTGGGCTACCTGCACGGCCAGCGTTGCCTGGGCGGCATCGCGCAGCCCGATGAGGCGGCGCAGCTCGTGGGCGTCCTTGGCCACCCGGGGCGAGTAGCGCTCCAGCCGGCCGCCGCTGGCCCGGCAGATCGTCCCTTCCGCTGCAACCACGAACGAGCCCTCCTGTGCCTCGGTCGACAGCGCCGGCGCGGCCTGAGCACGTGGCCGTGTCCCCTCGGCCCGAGGTTCGAGCATCAGGGCGTGGCGCCGGGCGCCGTCGAGCACCGCCTCCAGGCAGGCGTCGAGGTCCTCGGCCAGCGCGCCGACGGGCTCGACGGTCAGCTCGCCGTCGCGGTACATCCCTCGGGTGACGCCCAGGCGTCCCGCCACCAGCTCGGGGTGGGCGGCGAAGACCTCGTTGAGCGCCGGTGGGTCCTCGACGTCACCGGCCTCAGCCAACGGCTGGGTACGTAGCCAGGCCAGGCCGGCGGGCTCCCGATCGGCCTCTCGCCGGCGGAGCACGACCAGGTCGGTGACGACGTCGGTCCCCGACGACCGTCGAAAGGCCCCGGCCGGCAGGCGAACGGCGCCGACCAGGTCGGCCAGCTCCGCCATCTCGGCCCTGGCCGCAGGGTTGTGCGCGTCGAGGGTGTAGCGCGACGTCAAGGCCACCACCAGCCCACCGGGGCGGGTGAGGTGCAGCGACTTGACCAAAAAATAGTTGTGGAGGGCATGGCGGCCCTGGTTGTGCCGGCGGTCGTAGGGGGTGATCTTGGCGAAGGGGACGTTGCCGATCACCAAGTCGAAACGGCCTTCGGGCTGGACCAGGTCCTCGAACCGCCCGGTGTGGATCGTGGCTCGTCGGGCGTAGAGATGGCGGGCCACGCCGGCGGTGGTGGCGTCAACCTCCACGCCAGTCATCCGAGCGCCCAGCGGGGCCAGGCCGATGAAGTTGCCCGACCCGCAGCCGGGTTCGAGCACCTCGCCCTCCTCGAAGCCGAGGTCGCGGGCCAGGCCCCACATGGCCTGGACCACCTCGGCCGAGGTGTAATGCGCGTTCAGCGTGGTTCGTCGGGCCTGAGCCCAGGCGGCGTCGTCGCCGAGCAGCTCTCGGACTCTTCGCCGAGGCTGGGCATAGGTCTGGTCGGCCTCGTCGAACAGGCGGGGCAGCGCCCCCCAACCCGACCACCGGGCCAGGGTGGTTTGCTCGTCCTCGTCGGCGAGGCGCCCCTCCTCTTCGAGGTTGTGTAGCACCTCGAGCGCCGCCAGGTTGGCGGCCAGCTTGGCGGCGTTGCCCCGGGGGGCCAGGTCGGCCTGGCCGGCGGGGCGAAAGGCTAGTTCTGGGGTTCGAGGTCCTCGTCGGCCCAGGTCTGGGTGGCCTGGATGGTCGCCAGCGCCCACTCCTGCAGGCCCCGGTAGTAGGCCTCCAGTTGGGGGTCGGGCTCCTCCTCGGGCTCCGGCTCGGGCGGCAGCCACACCAGGTCGCTCAAGATGACCTCCTCCGCCGTCCGCAATGCCTGGAAGCTTCTCTGCTGGTAGTGCAGGGGCGACTCGTTGGGATGCGTCGGGCCCAACAGCTCGTCTCGGCAGTCGGTCACCGCCGCCTGCACCAGCTCCCCCAGGTCGGTGAAGTGGGCCGTCGGCTCGGCTATCGCTGCGTACGCCTGCGGGCGGTGGCGACGGCTGTAGTCCTGTGCCATATGGCCGTAGTGGTTCACGATCGGGGACCTCCTCGGGCTCGTTCGAGTCTTGTGTCGGGAGCCCGGCGAACAGCGACAGTTGGTCGCCGCCGTCTTCCAGGGGGCTCCGATCCCTGGCCGCCACGCTACCGGCGGGGAGCCGAGCGGGCGGGGCATTCGCCGCTGGCCACGTGCGTCGGCGTCATCGCGGTGGGCCGAAGGCCCCGGAGCCGGTCACCACACCGGCCAGCTCCACGAGGCGCTCCAGGCGGGAGCTTCGCCCGCTTCGGCGAGTCAGGAACGGCTCGCTGCGGTTGTGCTCTGCCCACTGCGCCCCGAGCCAGTCGTGGAGCGCTTCGCGCCTCGCCTGAGCGATATCCAGCTCGGGGCGCCCATTCGCCCGGAGCCAGGCAACGGCAGCCTCCAACTGGCGGCGGGTCTCCCCGTCGCCCATGGCCTCGACCTCCGCTGCCTCAGCCATCGCAGG
>JBBSLT010000098.1:0-8758 GCA_038233555.1 Acidimicrobiales bacterium | reverse complement strand
GCGGCGGCGCTCCTTGGAAAGGGTGCGGCCGAGGTGGGCGTCGGCCACGGCGTCGGTCGCGACTTTCGACCCGCCCGGAGCGCCTTGCGCGCCGTTCTGCGGGCCTTGACCCTTGGAAGCGGCGGGGGGCGCGCCCACACCGGCTGCAGCCGCCGTCCGGCCGGCGCCTGCGGTGAGGGCCTGCTTGCCCTGGGACAGCTGGCGGCGGCGCTCCTTGGAAAGGGTGCGGCCGAGGTGGGCGTCGGCCACGGCGTCGGTCGCGACTTTCGACCCGCCCGGAGCGCCTTGCGCGCCGTTCTGCGGGCCTTGACCCTTGGAAGCGGCGGGCGGCGCCCCGGCGCCGTGGACCGCCAGGTTCTCGGTTGCGGGCGGCGGGCCGGCGCCTATCAGCGCCTGCTTGCCCTGGGACATCTGGCGGCGTCGCGCCCTCGCCGCGGCGACGCCGTCACGGGCCCCACCTATGAGCTCGGCCAGGTCAGCGCTGTCGGCGGTCTGGACCGCGTACATTCCCATTCTCAGCTGGCTCCACCGCGATAGACGATGAAGGCCCGCGCTTCGGCACCGGCTTCAGCCGGCGTCCGGTCACCGCCGCCGTTCAGCGCCTGCTTGCCCTGGGACATCTGGCGGCGTCGCTGCATGGAGAGGGCGCGACCGAGGCGGGCGGCGGCGACGCCGTTGATCGCAACCGGCGTCTCAGCCGGAGCCGGCGCACCGCTCGGCGCGCATTGACCGCTGGATCCTGCGGGAAGCGGGGCGTCTCCCGCAGCTGCGGCAGCACGAAGCTCGGACCCCCGGAACCCGGTGCGCAGGAGGGCGAGCGCCGGAGCCGACTGGCCGGCGGCGAGTGCCCGGCGCCGCGACACCGCGGCGGCGCGGCCGTCACGGGCAGCATCTCGGAGCGCGGCCAGGTCACCGGTGTCGGCGGTCCGGCCCACGTGCATTCCCATTCTCAGCGGGCTCCACCGCGGTGGACGATGAAGGCCGTGCCCTGAGACTGCTGGTAGTTGTCGTAGCCGAGGAGGCGCACGTGGTGACCGGGATTGGCCCGGTGGCACGCGTCGAGCTCGGCGAGGACCTTGTCCACCGACTTCTCACCGAAGAGCGGGAGCTCCCACAGGTACCAGAAGTTCGATTGGGCCTTCTCGGGTTCGGTGTGTTCGACGGCCGCGTTCCAGCCGTTCTCGATCAGGTATGCGATCTGCTGACGAAGCCGCTCGGGCGTCATCGGAGGCAGGTAGGAGAAGGTCTCCCCACGCCGCTGGGTAGGCCCATAGGGGTCAATGTGCATGTCAGTCTCTCCTTGAGGGGCGGGGAGGGTGAGGGGCCGGGAGCGGGAAACCTGCGACCAGCCCGAGATCAGGCGACGTCGAGCTTGTCCACGGTGTCGAACTCAAACTTGATCTCCTTCCAGGTCTCCATCGCGATCGCCAGCTCGGGGCTGTGGCGGGCCGCCTCGGTCAAGATCTCGCGACCCTCGCGTTCGACCTCACGGCCTTGGTTCCGTGCCTCCACGCAGGCCTCGAGCGCCACCCGGTTGGCGTGGGCGCCGGGGGCGTTGCCCCACGGGTGGCCGAGGGTCCCGCCGCCGAACTGCAGGCAGGAGTCATCACCGAAGATCGCCACGAGAGCGGGCATGTGCCAGACGTGGATGCCTCCGGAGGCCACGGGCATGAGGCCGGGCATCGATGCCCAGTCCTGGTCGAAGAAGATGCCGCGCTTGCGGTTCTCGGGCACGAAGGCCTCCCGCATCAGATCGATCCAGCCGAGGGTGGCCTGGCGATCGCCTTCGAGCTTGCCGACCACGGTGCCGGAGTGGAGATGGTCGCCACCGGACAGGCGCAGGCACTTGGTGAGCACCCGGAAGTGGATGCCGTGCATGGGGTTGCGGTCGACCACGGCGTGCATGGCGCGGTGGATGTGGAGCAGCATGCCGTTCTCGCGGCACCAGTTCGCCAGCCCCGTGTTGGCGGTGAAGCCGGCGGTGAAGAAATCGTGCATGATGATCGGCGCGCCGAGCGACTTGGCGAACTCGGCCCGCTTGTACATCTCCTCCGGAGTGGCCGAGGTGACGTTGAGGTAGTGGCCCTTGCGCTCGCCAGTCTCGGCGGCGGCCTTGTGTACCGCTTCCATCACGAACTCGAAGCGGTGGTTCCAGCGCATGAACGGCTGGCTGTTGATGTTCTCGTCGTCCTTGGTGAAGTCGAGCCCGCCTCGGAGGCACTCGTAGACGGCGCGCCCGTAGTTCTTGGCCGACAGGCCGAGCTTGGGCTTGATCGTGCAGCCCAGGAGCGGGCGCCCGTACTTGCCGAGGCGGTCGCGCTCCACCTGGATGCCGTTGGGGGGGCCGCCGCAGGTCTTGACGTACGCCACCGGGAAGCGGAGGTCCTCGAGGCGCAGGCTGCGCAGGGCTTTGAAGCCGAAGACGTTGCCTACGAGCGAGGTCAGGACGTTGACGACCGAACCTTCCTCGAACAGGTCCATCGGGTAGGCGACGAAGGCGAAGAAGGCGCTGGGGTCGCCCCCCACCGGCTCGATCCGGTAGGCCCGGCCCTTGTAGTACTCGAGATCGGTGAGCAGGTCGGTCCACACCGTGGTCCAGGTGCCGGTGGAGGACTCGGCGGCCACCGCCGCAGCCGCTTCCTCGCGCGGCACGCCGTCCTGGGCCACCACCTTGAAGCACGCCAGGAGGTCGGTGTCCAACGGCACGTAATCCGGGGTCCAGTAGTTGTCGGCGTAATTCTTCACGCCGGCCTGGTAACTCTTGTCTGCCACGCGGTTCTCCTCGGCTGAAGCCCGACTGGGGCCTGGTCTCGGCTCCCCACGACGGGGTCTGACGCTTGGGCTGGATGACTCATCCAGACCCTACATCATCCAGACTACGCCGCCGGAGCCGCAGAGCAAAGTGAGTACTTACTTATACGTCATCCGGCTACGCTTATGGGCCGTGAGGCGGCGACCCCGAGGACAGAGCTCCCGTAGGGTGCCCGAGTACAGCCGAGGATGGTGTAGTTCCACTCCGGGCGGCACCCGCGGCCTCACAAGGGAAGGATTAACTTTCGTGCACTCATGGCTATGACGTTGCGCCTGCTCCGCACGTTTCTCGCGGTGGCCGACTCGGGGTCGGTCCGGGTCGCGGCCGAGTCGCTCTTCGTCTCGCAGCCGGCCGTCTCGGGCGCCATCGCCAGCCTCGAGCGGGAGTTGGGCGTGGCGCTCGTCGCCCGCCGAGGCCGCGGCCTCCGCCTCACCGCGGCCGGAACGGCCTTTGCCGATGACGTGCGCACCAGCCTCGGCCTCCTCGACCACGGCTCCCGCCGCGCCCGCAGCATTGAAGACCCGGCACGGGGCACGGTTCGGCTCGTCGCGGTAGCCACCGCCACTGAGCGGTTGCTCCTGCCGGTCGTCGCCCGCTTCCGTGAGCAGCACCCCGAAGCCGGTGTCACCATCCAGGTCGGGAACCGGATGACGGTGTGGCAGACCTTGCGCCACCACGAGGCTGACCTCGTCGTAGCCGGGCGGCCGCCGGCCGGGGTACCCGGGGACACCCTGGCCCGTGGCGACAACCGGCTCGTCGTCATCGGTCCCGCCTCGGCCACGCCACGGACGAACGGTACCGATGCGGTGCACGACCCGGCCCGCGAGACCTGGCTGTTGCGCGAACCGGGATCCGGGACGCGAAAGGCAGCCGATGCCCTGCTGGCCGAGCTGGACATCGACCCGCCCACGATGATCCTCGGATCCAACGCCGCCATCGAGCGAGGTGTGGCACTGGGACTGGGGGTGGCGTTGATCTCCCTCGACGCCGCCGCGGAACGCATCTCCCAAGGGTCCGTCACCGTGTGGGCGTGCCCGGGTACCCCCATGATCCGGCCTTGGCACCTGGTCTGCTACTCAGGTGAACCGCTTGGCCCGACTGCCCTCGCACTGGTGAGATCGATGGTCGGGCCCGAGGGCAGCTTGAAGGCGACGGCTGAGGGAAGGCGGATCCTCCGGAGCTGAGGGCCTGGAGGCGATAAGGGCCGCAGTCGCTCAGCGGGCGGTCGTCGAAGCCGTCGCCCTCCTCCAGCCCCTGCTCAGAGCCGCCAATAATGGCCTGCTCGGGGTCGGCGTCGTGGCCGAGCATGATGTCGAGGACACCCTGCGCGCTTACGCCGGCGACGTTCTTGCGGATGGCGACGCTGACTCGACCTACGCCCGTCACTCGCAGTACTACGCGGCAGCGGCCGAGCGATCGGAGGCCGCAATCCGCAGCGACGATCAGATGGCCACGCTGGCCACGCTCTTGGACGACGCCGCAAACTTCCGCAGCGCCCTCGAGTGGAGCACGTCGACGGGTGACATGGCGACGGCGGCCAGGATCGCGGGCGCTTTGACGTGGTTTTGGATGCTCGAAGGCATGCTCGACGAGGCGCTGTCCCACCTCGCACCGATTATCGCCGACGGTGCCCTCCCCCCGCGGCTCGCGGCCCGGTGCCATTGGGGCTACGCCCTCGTCCTCGCGTCGCTCGGCCGTCTCATAGCGGCCCGTGAAATCGCCGCTCGGGGGGTGTCTCTGGCGCGGGACGTCGGGGACGAGGTCGTCTACGGCAGCTGCCTCAACGCGCTGGCGGTCGCGCAGTGGGCCCTCGGTGACCACAACGCGTCGGCAGCCGCCCACGAGGAGGCGATTCCACTCTTCGTCGCGAAAAACGACGTTTGGGGGGAGGCCATCTGCCGCGTCCTCCGTGCCCGCACGGCCCTCGACGCTGGCGAACCCGGCGGCGCGGCCCTCGTCGCCGCCGGCCTCGAGGCGGCGAGACGGTCATGCGACCGCCACGTGCTCGGGATCGCCCTCGAGCAGACGGCCCGGCTCCAGCTGGGCGAGGGCGACGTCGTGGGAGCCTTGCGAACGGCAGCGTCGTGTCTCGAGAACCAGGAGGCGATCCAGTACACCGAGGGGATCATCTCGGCCATTCGAGGCGCTGCTCACGGCCCACGACTTTCGGATTGAGGAGCGCCTCGACTCGGGCGATCTTCTTGCGGGAGTACGAGACGGGACAGACGAAGCCGATCTGTGCGTCGGGACGATGTACTCGACGTACGAGTGGTCCTTCCCGCTGAGCGTTGAGTACGGGTTCTCGCCTGATACCGACTTTCGAGAGGAGGGTCAAACGTTCACTGTCCAAGGACGCACTGCGCTCCTGGTGCATTCGAGGTTCGGTAGTCACGCCAAACCAGCGGGGGGATCGGCGTCGGTTCTGGCATCGCTGCGAGATCGAGGGATCGAGAAGGTATTGGTGATCGCCAACGCGGCGGACACGTTGCTGCTCGGGTCCTACAAATCCGTCTTGGGTCCCTTCTTCGAGGTTCCGCAGGGCCAAGGAAGTCTAGCGTACTCGGTTCTCGCAGCGCCCTTGGTGTTTATGGAGTTTCAGGACCGGCTCAGTTGGAAGTTCGTCAACTATCTGTGGGACGAGCCCGACCGGCCCCAAGTGCGGCTTCGGCCATGAGCACACGCGGACGCGGGGTGCCGGTGTGTCGCGCTGTAGGGACTCGTGCGCGTTGCTGACGGCGCTCCCGGACGCCGTCGCTGCCCGCTCCGCCTACGGTGGCAGCCATGCCGCTCAAGCCAGGTGACAAGGCTCCCGACTTCACTCTGCTCGACCAGCACGGCGAGCCCTTCACGCTGAGCAAGTCGCTCAAGCAGCGGATCGAGTGGCAATCGCTGGCCATCCCGTTGAGAGCGCTGATCCAACGCGCTAAGCGGCTGCCAGCCGGCGGTTGGGGATGGTCGCCGTCCCTCGGCCCCTCCTCGTTATGGGGCACGCAGGAAGTGCCGAAGTCGGGCGGGTCTCCGCAGCCGGCCGTGAATCGAATCACGAGGTACGGACGGATCACCTCGCCCTCCTCTCTCTGGCGCACGATAGCCCCGTAGTGCGACCTCTCTACGAGGCCCGGACATCAGAAAAATGGGGGCAACTCCGGAAGGGCAGCACCGCAGGACCCACCTCCTCGGGTTCGTTTTGCTCGGCCAGTCGTAGGGCCTCGGACTGGCGGGCGTCGCGGCTCGGAGTCGCCGGTGGTGCTGGCGGTAGCCGGTTAACATTCGGCCATGAGACGCCGCATCGCCGCATCCGTCGTCCTGGTGATGCTCGCCTTGGTCCTCGGATCGGGTCCGGCCGGGGCCCAGACGACCCGAGAGACCGAGGTGGGGGTCGTCTCCGGCCCGGTGAGCCCGGGCGGCTTCGCCCCGGACTGCAATGACGTGGTCGTCGGGTTCGACGAGGCGACCTCGTTCGTCCTGACCCGTACAGGCGATACCGATGACGTGCTGTCGATCGGCTACGAGCTGACCGGCTCGGCTGTGGCCGGGGAGCACTACGAAGCCCTTCCTGGTGCGGTCGACTTCGGGGCGGGGGAGTCGAGCGCGACGGTGGAGGTCGAGGTGCTCACCGGCGATCGCACCGACATGGTCGAGCTCACCCTGTCCGTGATCGACGGCGACGGCTACCAGCCCGATGAGGCGGCGAGCGTAACCATCAGCTTCGTCCGGCCACGCGACCCGTCGCTGCCCCCGTCCGAGTGTGGCTTCTTCTTCGAGGGTGGCGATCGGGTCGAGCGCAGTGTCGAGGTCGGGGCTACTCCGGAACGGCTGGTCGTCGAGCAGCTCGTTCCGCCCATCGTCATCGAGGTCCCACCCGACGAGCTCAGCATGCGGGTGACCGGTGGTGCGTTGCCGCCAGGGCTCACTTTGGGCGAGGACGGCCGCTTTGCCGGCACGGCAACGGAGGCGGGTTCATATGAGGCGACCGTCGAGGCCTGCCGCAGGGCCCCCCCGGGGACTTGCGCGACGGTAACGCTGGTCATTGACGTCGTCTCCTCCTCGACAACCTCACCGACCACCACCACCCCGCCGTCGACGGACGATTCCAACTCCAAGCCGTCGACCCGCTCGACCCTGCCCGAGACGGGGACACCCGCTTCCAACACCGGGGGCCTGGGCCTGCTTCTGGTCGGCGTGGGCTCTGGGCTGGTCGCCGTGTCCTCCCTGGCCCAGCGCCGCCGGGCGCGTGCAGGATGCGACAACGCCTGAGCTCAAGCCGCCGGCATGGGCTCCGGGGCGGGACGGGGGGCCAGGTGCTCGGCCAGGGCGGCGATGGCCACCACGGCCGGTGACCCGGCGTCGACGTCGTAGGCGGCCTGGCCCAGCGATCACCGGACCTGGCCTACGACAGTCATTCGACATTGCAGGCGGACATGCCACGGGGCGTGGGGCCAGTCGAGAAGATGCCCGACACCGTCGACCAGAGCATCTCGCCACTCGACCCCAGAGACGTCCCTGGCGAATCCGGAATCTGAGATTTCACGACCACCTCGATCTACGACCAACGAGCGACCAAGGAGCAAGACAACCTCGCAGCGCCACGGTCCGGCCGAGGCAGACACACGAGCCGGACATACGAGGGCCTGGAACGGCCGGAAGAAGCCGTCACCATCCGGTGAGGATCGTCAAGCTCCGTCCTTCAAGAGGCGAGCAACGGTGCTGGTAGCGCAGTAAAAGCGGGGCTTGAGCAGGACCGAGCGGAGGACAGCGGAGCTGCCAGACACCACCCTCTCAAGGTGGCGACACGGGTTCGAATCCCGTTGGGGCTGCTTCTAAAGTACCTGGTCAGAGCGTGTTTTCCCGGAATGCTCCGGTCCGCTGGCCACCAAAATGGTCACCGATGGTCACAGATCTTTCCGGTGCGGGCTAACGTTCGCTCTCGTGCAGGGGGCCATCGAGCGCCGCGGCAAGTCCTGGCGACTCCGGGTCGACCTCGGTCGCGACCCCGTCTCAGGGCGTCGGCGACAGCTCACCCGCACCGTCTCGGGAACCAAGCGCGAAGCGGACGAGGCCATGGCGCGCCTTCTCGTCGAGATCGGCGAGGGCCGTCACCACGCCGCGCAGTCGATCGCCCTCGGCGACCTCTGCGGTGACTGGCTGGAGCAGGCCAGGGCCAGCCTGGAGCCGAACACGGCCCGGGAGTTCGCCGGCGTGCTCCGTCGCTACCTCGGACCGCGGACCGACGTCGCAGTAGGTCACGACGTCCTCCGGCGCGGCCTCGGCGGGACCCCGCTGAAGAAGCTGCGGGCCTGGGAGCTCGATCGCTTCTACCAGCAGCTACTCGTCGGTGGAGGACGGAACGGCACACCGCTGTCCCCGGCGACCGTGCGCAAGGTCCACACCGTGTTGCGGCTCGCCCTGGAGCAAGCCGTCCGTTGGCAGTGGCTGGCGGAGAACCCGGCCCTGCACGCTTCGCCGCCGAGCGTTCCTCGTCGTGATCCCACGCCACCGGGCGTGGAGGAGACACGAGCCCTGGTCGAAGCTGCCGCCGAGCTCGATCCCGAGTGGTCGACGTACCTCAGGGTTGCGGCCGCG
The DNA here is from genome assembly GCA_038233555.1 of Acidimicrobiales bacterium. GTDB lineage: Bacteria > Actinomycetota > Acidimicrobiia > Acidimicrobiales > CADCSY01 > JADDRA01. Next base: position 363 of record JBBSLT010000098.1, on the reverse strand, counting down.
CTCGGAGCCCGTCGCGGCGAGGTGTGCGCCCTGCGCTGGTCGATGGTCGATCTGGAGCGCAGCGTCGTGGCCATCCATCACGCCGTCGTGCGCGGTGACGAGGGCGTGATCGACCGTGAGTACCCGAAGAACGCCTCCAGTCGCCGTCGGGTCGCGGTCGACTCCGGAACCGTGATCGCGTTGGCGGCTCATCGCGACGCCCAGAGCGAGCGGGCTCTCACGTGTGGGACGAGCCTGGTTCGGGACGCCTACGTCTTCTCGGCCGTGGTGGACGGCTCTCGGCCCTGGCACCCGGAGGTGGTGACGCACCGCTTCAGGCGGCTCTGTCGCCGGCTCGGCCTCGGGCACGTTCGCCTGCACGAT
>JBBSLT010000097.1:0-8774 GCA_038233555.1 Acidimicrobiales bacterium | reverse complement strand
CGTGGTGGTGCTTGCCTTCCTCCTGGGAGACGTCGCCACCGCCCAATCCGCCCCAGCGAGCTTGGCCGATCTGATCGACGCCACCCCCGACGGAGGGACGCTCCAGCTGTCGGGCCACTACGTGGTGGAGGAGACCGTCGAAATCTTCGATCGCCGGGGCCTGACCATCCAGGGCGACGGCACGGCGGTGGTACTCCAGCGCGACGGTGATGGCGACGGCGACAAGGTCTTCCTCGTCACCGGAGGCTCCGACATCACCTTCCGGGGCTTCGAGATCGTGGGAGCCAACCCCGACGCCGGGAACAACGGTCAGGCCTACTCTCGGAGGAAAGCCTTGGGTTCGGGGATAGCGGCCAAAGGCGTCGACGGTCTCTTGATCGAGGGGATGCACATCCGAGACACCTGGGGCGACTTCATCGATCTGGATACGGGCGGCCGAGACTTCCCCACGACCAGCGACGTGAGGATCGTGGGGAACACCTTGGAGCGCAACGGTCGTCAAGGGGTGTCGATCTCTCGCTGGGTGGTCGACGTGCTCATCGAGGACAACCAGGTGAGCGGCGTGGCCCGTTCGGTCTTCGACATTGAGCACGCCAAGGAGGTCTCTGGCATCGACATCGTGAGAAACGAGGCGGACGGCTTCCGGAACTACTTCCTCTTCGTCGGCCGGGGCGGCAACGTCAGCGACGTGGCGGTTGTCGCCAACACCGTCACCGGCCCTGGCTCTGGGCCAGACGGCGGGAAAGGCTTCGTGAACATCTTGCTGCGAGACCCCACCAACTTGGTCCAGGGAGTGGTCGTGTGCGACAACGTCGTCGACCGCTACCTCGGCCAGAGCAACTTCAGCGGCGCCACCGCCGTGGCCACGACGTGCTGACCGGCTGAGCTAGGGAGCCCGGCCGCCGCCGCCGACGGCCGGCTGGGACCGCGCCACCTCGTCGATGAGCTCGCTCCAGCGGGTCGCGCTGGCGGCCAGGCTGAAGGATTCGCAGCACCGGCGCCGAGCAGCGGCGCCCATGGCCGAGCGCAGGTCTGGATCGAAAACCAGCCGGCACACCGCCTCGACCAGAGCGCCCTGGTCGTCGACCGGTACGACCAGACCGGTCACGCCGTGGTCGATGACCTCCCGGGCGCCGGGCACGTCGGTGGCCACGACCGCCAGCCCCGCCAACCCGGCCTCGATGAGCACGCCGGGCATGCCCTCGCCCGCCGAGGCGCTGGTGAACACCAGCACGTCGAAGCTCCCCAGCAGGGCGGGCACGTCGTCGCGCTGGCCCAGCACGTCGATGCCCTGGGCGTGTGCCGCCGGGCGGATCTCCTCCAGCAGCGGCCCGCCTCCGATCATGGTCGCCTCGACGGCGATCCCCCGGGCTCGCAGGGCGGCGACCAGCTCGACGAAGCGATCCGGCTGCTTACCGGGGTTGAGGTGGCCGACGAAGACCAGCTTCAACTCAGGTCCGCCCCCTGATGCGGGCGGATGGGCCGGGTAGTCCGACGGGTCCCTGCCGTTGCGGACGACCACGACCGCCTCGGCATCGAGTCCCAACAACTCCGTGGCCTCGACGGCGGCCGCCTCCGAGACGGCGGCGACTGCCGCCAGCCGGCGGGCCAGCGTGCGATAGAGCGTGCGTCGCCACCCGCGCCGGGCCGCCGCCGTCGAGGTCCCGATCCGGTAGTACACCACTGGTGCCGGTGTCGGGGTGAGGGCGGCGTACTTCATAGCCTCACCGCCATGGGCCACCACCAGGGCGGGCTCCAGGGAGCGGAGGTACCTGGTCAACGAGACCAGCGCTCGAGGATCGAAGCCGGCCTGGCGGAGACGGCCCGGGCGGATGCCCAGGCGGCGATGGCCGCCGAGGGCGCCACCGTCGGAGGAAAAGACGGTGGCGACGACGTGCTCGTCCGGGGCGCCGTCGAGGAGGTCGCATAGGGCCCGAAGGTAGACCTGCGCCCCCCGGCCCAACTCGCTCGGTACCACGTGGACGATGCGCCGCGGAGCCTCGGTCAGGCGAAGGGGGCGATCTGCTCGACGGCCGCGTTCCACTGCGGGGTCAAGATACCGAGGGAACCCTTGGGCCGGGCGCTGATGGTGCCGTGGGTGGCGTCTTGGAAGCGGATACGGCAGGCAGGATGAGCATTGTCGATCAGCCACAGCTCGTTGCCCTCGATGTTGCAGTCGATGAGGTCGATGAGATCGGGCACTTTCGGGTGGGGCAGGGCCACGGCCAGCGCTGCCACCAAGTTGGCCCGGAACGAGCAGGAGCGAAAGACCGTCGGGTAGTCGCTGATGTTGACGTGTCTGCCGTTCACCACGCCGTAGACACCTTGGCCCGCACCGTCGATGATCCCGTTGCTGAACACGATGCCCTTGGACTGGGAGGTGGCGGCCAGCTCCACGCCGGCGTAGCTGTTTCCGTAGAGGGTGAAGTCCTCGTAGCGCCAGTTGTTCTTGTAGGCGCCGTGGTCGATGCCGATGTTGTTGTGGTACGCCACCAGCCCCGAGACCACCTTGTTGGCCGCTCTGTTGGTGTTGAGGTAGGCCTTGTAGCCGGCGTGGCGGTTGTTGTGACCGACACAGCGCTCGACCGTCCAGTCGCCGTCGGAGATCGCCGCTGGTGAGATGAGCCCGGACCCGTGGGGGGCGTCGGCCCCCACCGCGATGCAGTCTCGGATGACGTTGCGCGCCCCCTTGGCCAGATAAAATCCGGCGACACCGAAGGTAGCGGAGTGGACACGTGCCGCTACGCAACCTTCCATGAGGATGTCGTCGGTCGGCTCGCCCTCGTCCCACCAGAAGGCATGCTCTTCACAGTGGTAGGCGATGCAGCCGCTCAAGGTCAGGCCGTGGCTCTCGTGAGGGACGAAGGCATGGCTCCCGGCTTCGCTGACCACGACGCCGTCGAGTCGGGTACCGCGGCTGGCCTCCCCCGAGAAGTGGAAGTGCACCGGCCACCGCCCCAGAATCTTCTCTCCCCCCTTCCGTGGGCCCATATGGCGCAGGGCCACGTGGGAGAAGCCCTGGGTCGAGGTGGAGCGGATGAAGACGTGGGAGCGGCCCGCGGCAGTGCCCTCCACCTCGACGTTGCGCGTGAGGTTCAACACCTCTGCGGTCCAGGCGCCGGCGACCTTGGGGTGGTTGAAGGACAGCGGTGTGTCCAAGGTGACGCTGGACCCCGACACGCTGGTGATGGTGGTCTCCGAGAAGCCCGCCCACGAGGCGTCTCTCCCGCGGGCCGGGGCGGTGGTGGGCACCACGACGATCCGATCGCCGACCTTCCACCCCGTCGGAACCCGGTCGAGGCGCAGCACGGAGTCTCCCGCCACGCCGTCGCCGGCCAACCTGGCCCAGGGCGTCTTGGCCTCTCCGACCAGGTCGAGCTTGCCTGCGTCCATGACCCAGAGACCGACGTCGGAGGCCACCACGTTCATGCCGCTGCCGACGAAGGCGGCTTCGTCGACGTCGACGAAGACCAGGCGGTGTACCGCCGAGGTGCTGGGACGCATGGTGAGCAAGCCCTTGACCACGACGTTGCCGCTGCTCTCCAGGGCCACAGAGTTGGTGGGTGCGAAGATCAGCGCCCCTCCCGGCTCGATGACCACGCCCGCCACCCGGGTACTCACGTCGAGCACGACCGAGCCCCTCACGGTGGCCACGTCGTTCGGCCCGGGCACGGCGCCGCCCCACGAGGCGGCATCGCTCCATGCCGTAGAGCTGGCCGCCGAAGCCGGCCCGGCTCTCAGTAGCCTGCCGGGGCCGAGGGCGATGCCCCCTCCGGCGATGCCGACCAACTGGAGGAGTCGGCGGCGGCTGAGACTAGCTTGGGGCCACGCTGGTTGCATGGGGTTGTCTTCGGCAGGGGACGTAGCCGGGTTGAGGATGTACGACCAAAACGCCATCGTTCTCTACGGCGGCGGGGGCCACGGCCGGGTGCTGATCGACCTCCTCCGGGCCCAAGGCACCTACCGCCTGGTCGGGGTGGTCGACGACCACCTGCGCCCCGGTGATGACGTGTTCGGCGTCCCGGTGCTGGGAGGGCCCGACGTGCTGGCGGAGCTACGGTCACAGGGGGTGGCGCTGGCGGTCAACGGCATCGGTGGGATCGGACGCATCCAATCGCGCATCGACATCTTCGACCGCCTGGCCGCCGCCGGGTTTTCCTGCCCGGCGCTGGTGCATCCCACCGCCCTGGTCGAGCCCAGCGCCACCGTGGCTGCCGGCGTCCAGGTCCTGGCTCTGGCCTACGTCGGCAGCGTCGCCGACGTCGGTTTCGGCTCACTGTTGAACACCGCCGCCGTGGTCAGCCACGACTGCGTGCTCGGTCGCTACGCCAACGTCTCTCCCGGTGGCCTGCTGGCGGGTGAGGTGCGCTTGGGGGACCGGGCCATGGTGGGCATGGGGGCCACGGTGAACGTCGGCGTGGTGGTGGGTGAGGGCACCCTCATCGGCAACAGCGCCGTGGTCAAGGCCGACGTTCCCGACGGAGTGCGGGTGCGAGCCGGACACCTCTGGCCTGATGACACCAGTCCGCGTCTGACGGCGTCGTCGGCCGGCGACTGAACCACTGGCGGTGCGGTCAACCTCCCCACCGGGAGGCGTACTACCACCATTGCGGGTCAAACCGCCGGGGACGATGCTCAGACCGATGGTCCGAGGTGGGCCGGTATGACCAGTGAGCACACACAGGAGGATGAAGTGACAACGAGACCAACAACAGTGCGGCGCCACGGCGCCGTCGTGGCGGCCATGCTGCTGCTCGCCGGCATCCTCGCCCTGACGGGTACGGCCCAGGGCGCCTACCCGGGGGCGAACGGCAAGATCGCCTTCGAGAGCTTCCGGGACGGCAACTTCGAGATCTACTCGATGAATCCCGACGGAACCGACCAGACCAACCTCACCAACGACACGAGAGAGGACACCGACCCGGTGTGGTCGCCTGACGGGACCCGCATCGCCTTCGTCAAGGGATCCGAGGGTCACCGCAACATCTGGGTCATGAACGCCGACGGCTCCGGCCAGACCAACCTGACGCCGGGCCCCGAGACCTCTGGGGAGGCCAACGCGGGGGTCCAGCCCACGTGGTCGCCCGATGGCTCGCACATCGCCTACAACCACAGCGGCGACATCTGGGTCATGGACGCCAACGGCGGCAACAAGGTAAACCTGACGCCGGGTCCGGGTGTCGAGACCAGCGGAACCTCGCCGGCCTGGTCCCCCGACGGAGATGAGATCGCCTTTGTACGCGGCGGCGACATCTGGGTCATGAACACCGACGGCAGCGGTGCGGTGGCCTTGACCAGCCACTCGGCCCCTAGCCAGTCCAAGAACTCGCCCGACTGGTCCCCCGACGGCACGCGCATCGTCTACATCAGCGGCCCCGGCAGCCAGATCTGGGTGATAGATGCCGATGGCACTGACCAGACCATGCTCTTGGGAGGAGCACCGGGCCGGGCCGGTGTCCTGCCCGCCTGGTCGCCCGACGGCAGCCAGATCGTGTTCGCCTCCAATGCCTTGGACGCTCCCAACGGATACGACATCTTCGTCATGGACGCCGACGGCACCGACGTGACCCGCCTCGATACACCCGTGCCGGCCCTCGACAACGACCCCAACTGGCAGCCGCTGGACATCCCCGATCCCACGTCGACGACCACCGAGGACACGACCACGACCACCACAGTCCCGACCACGACCACCACAGTCCCGACCACCACGACCACCACGGTGCCGGCGGAGGGTGCGCTCGACATCGACGACACCGCCTCGAGCGACGGCGATGTCATGCAGGTCACCGGGACCATTCGCTGCGACGAGGGTCTGCGGTTCCGCATCGAGGTGATGGTCACCCAGGCCGACTCTGTGGGCGAGGGCGTAGGCACGGGTACCTGCACCGGAGCCACCCAGAGCTTCCGCCTGAAGGTGATGCACCAATCTGGTCCTGCCTTCGGAGATGGGCCGGCTTCAGTCGAGGCCACGGCAACGGTCGGCAACCCCGACTCCCGCACCGTCATCGACACCTTCTCGACCAGCGAGGAGGTCACGGTCGAGATCCACAGCCGGCCGGCGGTGTAGAGGGCAAGGTCACTCACTAGCCAATACCGGTCCTGGCCATCACCCCGGTGGTGGCCAGGACCAGGCGCGTCTACCGCCCTTCGTCGACGGTCCGGCGGATGAGCTCGGCCCGTAGTCCGGCGAAGAAGGTCTCCAGGTCGGCGTAGCTGTCGTCGTCGATCTCGAACTCAGCTCGACGGAAGCGGGCCATCGCTCCCAGCGTCTCAGCCAGGCGATAGCTGCTGAAGCCTCGGTCCTTCTCGGGAGCCCAGCGCATCATGGCCTCGATCCCGTAGATCTGGTGCAGCCGGTACACGTCCACGAAGTCGCGAGGCAAGCCCATCGCCGTCGCACCGGGGTTCCCCGCACCCGCTCGAAGTAGTCGGCCCACGCCGTCTCCACGCCCACAGGTAGGTACATCTCATCCCAGAGGTCGTAGAGCTGATCGACGTCGATGTACTCCCGAACCTGGGCGCCGTCACCCTCTTGCAACACGAGCTCATAGACCACGAGGCGATCCTTGGGATCATCGAGGTCGTAGCTGCGTAGCGGGCCGCTCCACTTGATCTCAAGGGGAAGCTCCACCCAACGGCTTATGAACCCATGATAGCTGCGGCGCTAGGTTGTGGCGATATGATTTGGCGACATGACGACCGAGACGGCGACCATCCGCGTCACTCGAACCACCAGAGACCTCCTGAGCGAACAGGCCCGTCGACGAGGCATCTCGCTTGCCTCATTGCTTGCGGAGGTCGCCCAGGAGCGGGAGACCGAGGCCATGATCCAGTCGGAGCACGCCGCCGTGAACCTCGACGCCGCTAGCGCGGAGGTGGCACACGAGGACCTCCTCTGGGAGTCGACCCTGTCTGATGGGCTCGATTGAGCCTCAGCGAGGCGACATCTGGCTCGTCTCGCTCGGGGCCGCACGGGGCGGGGAGCCGGGAAAGAACCGGCCTGGCGTCGTGATCTCCATCGATCGGCTCAACACCCGATCTCTCGATGACCTCATCCTGGTTGTGCCACTTTCAAGCTCCCGTGCGTCATCAGCGCTGCGCCCCGAGATCTCGCCCAAAGAGGGTGTCGACCGGCCGAGCCGAGCGATCTGTCGGGCGACGAGAGCGGTGGCTCGTGCCCGGCTGTTGCGGCGGTCGGGGGCAGTGACGCCGCAAACCCTCGGTGAGATCGAACGGGCGCTTCTGGTGATCCTCGGACTCGACCGTCCTCGCTGAATCCGAGCTCTACACTGACGTTCCTATGCGCATCGATGTCGAGGCGCCGTTCGTGCTCACCAAGCCATTGCGCGACGAGCAGGAGTTCTACGACCTCGCCGACGAGGACACACCGTGGGAGTTACTCGACGGAAGGTTGGTGATGAGCCCGGCATCCGACCGTCATGAGGATCTGTTCAGATTCTTGATGACGATCTTGAGTGCCTGGCTTGACGAGCGCGGCCTCGGAGTGGTGCGCGGCTCGCGCTATCCGATGCGACTCGATCCCCGCTGGTCTCCCGAGCCGGACCTGCTGGTGGTCACCCGGGCCCATGAGCAGCGCATCACCCCCCAGCGTCTGGAAGGCCCGGCTGACCTGGTGATCGAGATCGCCTCCGACGGTGACCCCGCCCTCGATGAGCGCGACAAGCTGCCCCGGTACCGAGCCGCGAGCATCCCCGAGATCTGGCTGGTGTCGCCCCAGACGTCGAGCGTGCGCGTCGATCGGCTTGACGCTGGCGGCCAGTACGTCACCGATCGCCGGAGTCACGGCCGTATCGATTCAAGCGTGCTCCCCGGCTTTTGGGTCGAGGTCGGCTGGCTGTGGGAGGAGTCCCTGCCCTCCACTTGGAGTTGCCTGCGGGAGCTGCTCTCCTGAGTCGGGTCAGGGGAGCTCCAGGCGCACGCCGGAGCGCTCGGCGTCGGTGGAGTCAATGAGCGGATTGGTGGCGGCGAGGTAGCCGTCGACGGCACCACGGTCCTGCCAGGGCACCCCCGCGGTCCAGCGCCAGACATAGGCGAGCGTGCGAACGTACAGGTCGCAACGTTCCTCCCGGGACAGGTTGCGCAGCGCGGTCAGGTACTCGTTGCGGAACACGATGGGCACGACGAGGCGGCACATTTCCGGCGGCGGTCAGCTCGGCGCACATGGCGGCGCGCGCCACCCTGCCGTTGCCGTCGTCGTAGGGGTGCACCTCAGAGATGAGGAACAGCTCGAAGGCGGCCCGCGCCAACCCGGGCGGCAGATCGACCAGCCGCCGGAACCCTTCGATGAGGGTTCCGGCCGCGAGGCCCGGCGCCACGAAGACGTAGGATCCGGACTGGTTCGGCTTCTCCTTGAGCTGGCCGGGCCTCTTGTCCGGGTGTCCGGCCATGACCAGGCGATGACGTCGCTCCATCAGTCCGAAGAGCTCGCTCGGGGTCGGCGACGGCTTCGAACGTGCCGAGCACGTCGTGGGCGTCTTCCGGCCTGTTCTTGGGCACGTCGCCGGTCTTGACGATCGCCTCCGCTTCCTCGATCGAGAACTCAGTGCCCTCGATGAAGTTGGAGAAGTACGCCTCGAAGAATGGCAGCGTGGTGGCGTGATCGTCGGAGAGCGCCGGTTGTTGGCCGCCACGCTCGATGAACACGGTGACGACACCGAGCGTGGAGACGAGAGGCGGACGCGCCAGAACACCGGCTCCCCGCTGTCGTCCTGATCTTCAGCATGACGCCGTAGATCAGTCGGCCGTCACCT
>JBBSLT010000096.1:0-8912 GCA_038233555.1 Acidimicrobiales bacterium | reverse complement strand
GGCGGTCAGCTCCGACGTGTGGCGGCTCCGGCCGGAGGGCGCCGGTCGCGGCCCCCTCCTCTCGGTGGAGGAGGCCGAGGCCCAGCGAATGTCTGGCGTGGAGCGCATGCGCATGGCCCAGGACCGACCCAAGCGGGTGGTTGGCGCCCCGGACCGGGTTCGAGCCAGCCTCTTGACCATGGCCGCCGACTACGACGTGGACGAGCTGGTGATGCTCACCGTCTGCCACGACCCCGCCGCCCGCCGGCGCTCCTACGAGCTCCTGGCCGAGGCCTTCGCCCTCCCCTAGGAGTTCCCGGAGGCCCGGTGAGTTTGTGTGCACGCGTGATTGCTTTATGCCACCAGACCTGCACACAAACCGCTTCAGATGCTCGTCGAGGCACTGGGTAGCGTCGAGGGGGTGAACCGACTCGCTGACCAGACCAGTCCCTACCTGCGCCAACACGCCGACAACCCCGTCGACTGGTACCCCTGGGGCGAGGAGGCCTTCGAAGCCGCCCGGCGGCGTGACCGGCCAGTCATGTTGTCGGTGGGCTACTCGGCCTGTCACTGGTGCCACGTCATGGCTCATGAATCCTTCGAGGACATCGAGACGGCCGAGGTGATGAACGACCTCTTCGTCAACGTGAAGGTCGACCGGGAGGAACGGCCGGACGTCGATGCGTTGTACATGGATGCCGTGCAGTCGATGACCGGCCACGGCGGATGGCCCATGACCGTGTTCTTGACCCCCGGCGGGGAGCCTTTCTTCGGCGGCACCTACTTCCCCAAGCACGGCCGAGCCGGACTGCCCGGCTTCGTCGAGCTGTGCCGGGCGGTCGACGATGCCTGGCGGAGCCGTCGCCCTGAGCTGCAGGAGCAGGCCGAGCGCATGGCCGAGGCCCTGCGTCAGTCGGCGCTGAGCGCCGACGGGAGCGACCTCCCGGGTGTCGAGCTCCTGAAAGAGGCGGCTACCGCCCTGCGGACCCAGTTCGACCCGGAATGGGGTGGCTTCGGTCGGGCACCCAAGTTTCCCCAGACCATGAGTCACGAGCTTCTGCTGCGAGTCCACGCCCGAACCGACGAAGCCGGCCTGGCCGACATGGTCACCACCTCACTCGACGCCATGGCCTCGGGCGGGATGTACGACCACCTGGGCGGCGGCTTCGCCCGGTACTCGGTCGACGCCTTCTGGATGGTCCCCCACTTCGAGAAGATGCTCTACGACCAGGCTCTCTTGGCCCGGGTGTACCTGCACGCCTGGCAGGTCACCGACGAGGACCGCTACCGCCAGGTGCTCGAGGAGACGATCGCCTACGTGCAGCGCGATCTGGGCGCCCCCGGTGGCGGGTGCTACTCGGCCGAGGACGCCGACTCCGAGGGCGAGGAGGGCCTGTTCTACGTGTGGCGCCCAGAGGAGATCCGTACTGCCTGCGGCGAAGATGGTGAGGCAGCCGAAGCGGCGATCCAATGGTATGGCGTTACCGACGCCGGCAACTTCGAGGGCGCCAACATCCTTCACCGTCCCGTGCGGGGAGACCTCCAACGGCCCCCTGCCGTGGAGCGGGCTCGCAGCGCCCTGTTCACCGCCCGTGAGCAACGGGTGCGCCCCGGACTCGACGACAAGGTCCTGACCGAGTGGAACGGATTGTTCCTGGCGACCCTGGCCGAGGCGGCGGCCGCCACCGGCGACGACCGCTGGCGGACGTCTGCCGTGCGCCTGGCCGAGTTCCTCCTCGCCAACTTGCGCTCGCCCGACGGTCGTTGGCTGCGATCCTGGCAGGGGGGGGTTGGCGCCCACCACCTTGCCTTCGCTGCTGACCACGCCGCCCTGGTCGACGGCTTCACCCGCTTGGCCGAATGCACGGGCGAGGCCCGCTGGATGGACGAGGCTCGCCGCGCCGCCGACGCCCTTCTCGACCTTTTCTGGGACGACGAGCACGGGGGGGTCTTCACCACCGGCCACGATGCCGAGGCCCTCATCGCCCGCCAAAAGGACCTGCTCGACAACGCCACGCCATCGGCCAACGGCGCCGCCGCGCTGTCGTTGGCCCGCCTGGCATCCCTGACCGGCGACGAGCGCTACCGAGGCGCAGCCGAGGCCATCGTGGCTCTGCTGGCCGTGCCGGCCAGCACTCACCCCACCGCCTTCACCCACCTCCTTGGAGCCCTTGACCACTTGGTCGGGCCCGTCACCGAGGTGGCGGTGGTGGGTGAGCGTCCCGATCTGGTGGCGACGGTGCAGCGCCGCTTTCGTCCCCGCACCGTCCTGGCCTGGGGCCAGCCCTACCCCTCACCGCTGTGGGAGGGACGCCGCGAGGGCCAGGCCTACGTCTGCCAGGGCTTTGCCTGCCAGCAGCCGGTGACCACGGTGGAGGCCCTGGAGGCGCAGCTTGTGCCCTGAGCAGTCGAGAGGCATCTACCAGCGGCCCCGGTGGATCACGTCGTCGAGCGGGCGGCGGGGACGAGTCGAGGAGCGACCCCGCTCATCAGAGGCAGGGTGGCCGAGGGCGATGGTGCCCAACGCCTGTCGATCGGCGGGGACGCCGAAGGCGGCCAGCACGACATCGGGGTGCTCGAGGGTGAAGAACAGCGCCCCCAGGTCCTCATCGACGGTCGACAACAGGGCCAGCATGACCGCCATCCCACCATCGACCCACCAGTACGGCACTGGCCATCCAGCCAACTCGGTCCGGTCGGTCCCGACCTTGTCGGCCTGCCGGTAGCGGGCCAGATAGGCCTCGGACGCCACGAGGGGGACGATCAACACCGGGGCGGCGAACAGGCCCGGCCAGCGGAAGTGGGCACGCTCGACCGGATCGGGGAAGGCGAGATCCCAGTACCGGCTCGTCCGGTCGGGTCCGACGAGCACCAACAGGTCGAGGCCCTGGCTGAAGCCGGCCGAGGGGCCCCGACACGCGGCGTCGAGCACCCGCTCGAGCACGTCCGGGTCGACCGGTCGACTGTCGAAGGCCCGCACCATCCGCCGCCGCCGCAACACCGTGGCGAACTCCACCGGCTCCTCCTGTGCTGAGTACGACGACGGCCACGGCCAGCCGGCACTACTCCAGGGTCTGCTCCAGGGCGGCAAGGTCCTCGGCCATGGCCCAGCCAAAGGCGACGAGGCAGTCGCCCCGGTCGACATCGACCTCGTCGAAGAAGGCGCTGATCTCAGGGTCGACGGTGCTCGGGTCGAGGCTCTCGTAGTCGAGAACGCACGGCGCCACGCCGTCGCCCTGGGCCATGAACTGGCGGTCGCGGTAGTCGACGTCGATCCCGAAGCGCTTGGCCAGTCGCCGGCCCCAGGCCCGCTCCTCGCCGGTGGCCTTGTGGCCGGGACGGGGGACGATGTCGTGCAGCTCGGTGAAGGCGGTGAAGGCGTCGAAACCGGCGGGGTCGATGAGGCGGGTGCCGATGAGGACGTCCTCGTCGGGGAAGGCCAGGACCGCCCGGCGGAGCTGGTCGCCCATCATGGCCCGCAGCACCTCCTGGCGCTCGGGCACCCGGGTGATCGACGCCAGGCCGATGAGCACGCTCGGAGTACCCCCGATCCGTTCGAGGGTGCAAAAGGAGAAGCCTTGGAGCTTCTCGCCATTGCGGGCCAGGGTGACCAGCACCCACTCCTCGCACTGCTTGGAAAGCAGCCCGATGTCGAATCGAGCGGGGCCGTCGGTGCAGATGTCACCCAGGTCCGCCAGCTCGGCGTCGCTCAACGATGCGCAGTCCTTGGTCTCGACGTCGGTCGCCATGCTCGCCCCGATCCTCCGATTGCCGCCCTTGACCCCCTCTAGTCCACAGGCTGGGCACCCTCTGGCGCAACTCGACCGGTCCGCGGCCCCGAGTCAGCCGTCGATGACGGCCGCGCCGAAGCGGGCCAGGAGCTCGCCCCGCAGCCCGTTGGACTGATCGACGGAGAACTCGACCGGTAGCCGCACCTGGCGATCGTCGACCCGCACGTAGACGGGCGCCTCGCCCGGATGGGCTGCCAGCAGCTGCTTGAGGGCGTCCACTGCCCGCTCGTCGAGGGCTCGGGGTGGCAGCCGCAGGCGCAGCGGTGGGTCCTCGCCATGGGCCAGCTCGATGGGCACCACCTCCATGCACACGATCTTGGCCGGCTCCTCGCGAGTGTCGAGGCGGCCCTTGACCGCCACCACCGCGTCCTCGGCCAAGAGGTTGCCGAAATCGGCCATCGTCCGGGGGAACACCATCACCTCGATGGCGGCCTGGAGGTCCTCCAGCACGAAGATGGCCATGAGGTCGCCCTTGCGGGTGTACTTGCGGGCCAGGTGGGTGACCACGCCGGCCACCGTGCGCACCTCACCGGTCTCCGGCGCCTCCCGCAGCTCGCCGATGGTGCAGTCGGCTCGCCGACGCAACAGGTGCTCCATCCCCATGAGAGGGTGGTCGCTGACGTAGAGGCCCAGCATCTCCTTCTCGTAGGCCAGGCGCTGCATCTTGTCGAAGGCCAGCTCGGGGATGGGCACCCGTTCGTCGAAGGCACTCGGCTCCTCGGTGTCGCCGCCGTCGCCGAAGAGGCTCATGACCCCCTGCTGGCGTTCCCGGCGCCGGGACAGCGCCCGGTCGATGACCTGGTCCATGGCCACCAACAGCCCACGGCGCTTGTGGCCGAGGGAGTCGAACGCCCCGGCCTTGATGAGGGACTCCACCGCCCGCTTGTTGAGCACCTGGGGGTCGACCCGCTCGCAGAAGTCGTGGAAGTCGAGGAAGGGGCCGTTGCGCTCCCGCTCGGCGATGACCAGGCCGACCAGTCCCCCGCCCACGTTGCGCACCGCCGACAGCCCGAAGGGGATGGTGGCGTCGTCAGGGCGGGCTGCGAACACCGAGGTCGACAGGTTGATGTCGGGCACCAGCACGGTGATGCCCATCTGGCGGCACTCGCTGAGGTAGACGGCCGAGCGGTCCTGGTCGTCTTTGACCGAGGTGAGCAGAGCCGCCAGGTACTCGACGGGAAAGTTCGCCTTCAGGTAGGCGGTCTGGTAGGCGATATAGCCGTAGCCGTAGGCATGGCTCTTGGGGAAGGCGTAGTCGGCGAAGGGCTCGATGATGTCGAACAGGGCGGTGCCCAGCTCGGTGCCGTAGCCACTGGCCTCGCAGCCGACCACGAACTTGTCGCGTTCCAGGGCGATCATGGCCCGAATCTTTTTCCCACAGGCCTTGCGAAGGTTGTCCGCCTCGGCCAGGGAGTAGCCGGCGATCTTCTGGGCCACCCGCATGACCGACTCCTGGAAGATCATGAGGCCCTGGGTGTCGGCCAGCAGCGGCTCGAGATCGGGGTGGAGGTAGGTGACGGGCTTGCGGCCGTTCTTGCGATCGGCGTAGTCGTTGTGCATGTTGGCGGCCATGGGCCCGGGGCGGTAGAGAGCCACCAGGGCGGCGACATCGTCGAAGCTGGTGGGCGCCAGGCTGCGCATGAGCGAGCGCATGGGTCCACCTTCGAGCTGGAACACCCCCATGGAGTCGCCTCGGCGCAACAGGGCCAGGGTCTTCTCGTCGTCAAGGGGGATGGCGTCGATGTCGAGCTCGACGCCCCTCTCGGCGATCAGCGCCACCGTGTCGCTGATGACGTCGAGGTTGCGCAGGCCGAGAAAGTCCATCTTCAGGAGGCCCAGCGCCTCCACCCCGTGCATCTCGTACTGGGTGACGATGGGCGCATCCTCGGCGTCGGTGCCGGCCTCGGGCTTACGCTGGATGGGGAGGTACTCGGTCAGCGGCTCGTCGGTGATGACCACGGCGGCGGCGTGGATGCCGTCCTGGCGGCGCAGGCCCTCCAAGCCCTTGGCCACGTCGATGACCTTCTTGGCCGCTTCGTCGGACTCGTACATCTCCCGCAGCTCGCTGGCGGCCCGGAAGCCCCCGACGTGCTTCTCGTCCTCCTCCAGGCACGCCCACAGCGGCGTGTCTCGCCCCATCACCAGGGCGGGCATGGCCTTGGCCACCTTGTCGCCCACGGCGTAGGGGTAGCCCAGCACCCGGGCTGCGTCGCGCACCGCGGCCCGGGCCTTGATGGTGGAGAAGGTGACGATCTGGGCGACGCGGTCGCGGCCGTAGCGCTCGGCCGCGTAGCGGATCATCTCGTCGCGGTAGCGCGAGTCGAAGTCCATGTCGATGTCGGGCATCTGCATGCGGCCGGGGTTCAAGAAGCGCTCGAAGAGCAGGTCGTAGCGCAGCGGGTCGAGGTCGGTGATGCGCAGGCAGTAGGCGACGCAACACCCGGCCGCGCTCCCTCGCCCTGGACCCACCCGGATGCTGCGGCCCCGGGCGTAGGCGATGAGGTCCCACACGATGAGGAAGTAGGAGGAGAACCCCATCTCGGCGATGACGCCGAGCTCGTAGTCGAGGCGCTCTACTGCAGCGGGGGGCAGCGCCTTGCCCCAGCGCCGGGACGCCCCCTCGTAAGTCAGGTGGCGCAAGTAGGCGGCGTCATCGGCGAAGCCCTCGGGCAGGGGGAAGGCCGGAAGTCGGGGCTTGCCGAACTCGATCTCCACGTTGGCCCGCTCGGCCACCCACAGGGTGTTGTCGCAGGCGTCGGGTACCTCAGCGAACAACGCCCGCATCTCGGCCGCCGACTTGAGGTAGTGCTGATCGCTGTCAAACTTGAAGCGGTTGGGGTCGTCGATGGTGCTGCCGGTCTGCACGCACAGCAGGGCATCGTGGGCCACGGCGTCGTCCTGGCAGGTGTAGTGGCTGTCGTTGGTGGCCAGCAGGGGGGCATCGAGGCGGCGGGCGATCTCGATGAGCTCGGGGTTGGTGCGGCGCTGGTCGGCCAAGCCGTGGTCCTGGAGCTCGACGAACAACGAGTCGCGCCCGAAGATGTCCTGGAGCCGGGCCGCCTTGGCCGTGGCCCCCTCGACGTCGCCCCGCAAGAGCGACTGGAGCACGACCCCGCCTAGGCAGCCGGTGGTGGCGATGATTCCGCCGTGGAGCTCGCCCAGCAGCTCCCAGTCGACCCGGGGCTTGTAGAAGTAACCCTCCAGGTAGGCCCGGCTGGAGAGCTTGAGCAGATTGCGGTAGCCGACGTTGTTCTCGGCCAGGAGGGTGAGATGGTAGTAGAGCTTCTCGCCGGCGTCGCTATCCCCCCCGCCGTCGTCGAGGCGCCCCCGACGACGCGGGCGCTCGTGGCGGCTCTCCCCCGCCATGTAGGCCTCCGTGCCCACCACCGGGGTGATGCCCACCTTGCGGCACTCGGCGTAGAAGTCGAGGACCCCGTACATGTTCCCGTGGTCGGTGATGCCCAAAGCGGGGTGCCCGTCGGCGGCCGCCGCCGCCACCACGTCGGCCACCCGAGCCGCACCGTCGAGCATGGAGAACTCGGTATGGGTGTGAAGATGGGCGAAACTGCTCGCCACGGTTCGATCCGCCTCCCGCTCTATCCACAATCCACAGGCAACCTGTGGACGAGTTACAGTGTTGTGATTCGAGACTAGCGGATGGCGTCGGTCACGGCCCAGGTCGAGATGCTCGCCGGCCCAGTGCTCGGGGGGTCGGATGTCACCGGCCGCGAAGTAGACAGCAGACGAGCAGCAACCGGGGAGGCGGTCCCACATGGCCTTCCTCCAGAGGGCGGCGCCCACCAACACGATGGTGGAACCGGACTGAACGGGGTAGCGGCAGTATCGGCGCAATAAGCAACGCTTGCGGGCGGGCGGTGCTCCCGACCGGTTTCGACCGGCGGCGTGAAGCGGTCGGCTCATGGCCTGGGTGGGCGGAGCGGGCGGTAGCCGTCGACCAGCTGGGCGAGCTCGGAGGCGACCTCGAAGGAGAAGGTGCCGTAGAAGCCGATGTTCTCGTTGTGGGCGGGCGAGACGTGGGCCAGGACCTCGTCGTCGATGTGGCGACCCCCGGAGCGCAGCTCGCCTACGGCCAGGCCGAGGTACTCGGCGGTCCAGGCCACGATGGCGTTGGTCACCACGGTCAGGCATAGGGCCTGTTCGCTCTGGTCCTCGTGGTGGCGGTGACGGACCTTGCCCTCATGGGCGTAGCAGAGGTCCCGGCGCAGGGCATGCAGGCTCTCGCCCTTGTTGAGCTGGCGGGTGATCCGCCGGCGGTAGGCCTCATCGGAGAGGTACCGGGCGGCGTAGATGGTGCGCCGCAGCAGCCCGTACTCCTTCAGCGCCGCGGCCAGGGTGTTCTGGGGGCCGGAGGCCGACAGCTTGCCCACCACCAGCGACGCGGTGGCGTGGCCAAACTTCAACGAGGCGGCCAGGCGCAGTAGGTCGTCCCACTGGTCGCCGATCAGGGCCCGATTGGCCCGTCGGCTGAGCAGGGGTCCGGTGTGGGGCCAGCGCGACGCGGCCTCGCCCTTGGAGCCGGTGCAGCACAGGGTGATCTTGCCCAGGTCGCGGATGCGGGGCGAGAACACCTTGCCCACCAGGTCGAACAGGCCGAAGTTGACCAGGCTGGCCCCCGCCGTGTCGGTAGCGTGCTCGGCGATGGGCAGGTCGGTCTGGTTCCCCAGGATCTCGTCCAGCACGTAGGTGGCCTCGGACTTGGTGACGACGATGACCTTGGTGCCATAGGTGGAGAGCTGGTCGCTGACGTGGGTGTAGGTGGAGATGCCCTCGTCGACGAAGTAGCGCGACATGGCCCGGGCGGTGATGGAGCGGCCCCGGGTCGGGAAGTGCTGTCCGTCCGAGGACGACAGCGTTCCGTCGCCCATCAGCGCGGCGAGCCCCAGGCCGTGGTGGTAGTTGACGATCAGGGCGTTGGCGGCCCGCAGGGTGTCCCCCGCAGGTACCACTCGGCCGTCCAGGCCAGCACCTCATACGGGATGCCGGAGGCCTCGGCCATCCCGACCAGGCCAAGGTTGGTGGCCTGGGCGATCAGGCAGGCGTAGATGTTGCGGACCAGCTCGGGGCTGCGGACCACCTTGCCCCCGGCGTGCACGAGAGCCTCGGTGAAGCCGATCCGGTTGT
>JBBSLT010000095.1:0-8924 GCA_038233555.1 Acidimicrobiales bacterium | reverse complement strand
GTCGTCCTCCGCCACGTCGGTGTCATCGGGCACGGTGACGTCGGGCACGGTGACGTCGGCCACGTCGGGCACGGTGACGTCGGTCACGTCGGTGAGGTCACCGGGCACCTCGGTCGGGGTCTCGGGTAGGGCGATCTGGGCCACTGCGATCCCGGTGCCACCTGCTACCAGGATGCCGGCTACGCCGGCAGCGGCTGCCTTGGCGGTAAGTGCGCTCAACAGGCTCAACATGTTCGTTCGTCTCCTTCGGGGGGTCTTGCTCGGGTGGTGCTTCGTGGAATGGTGAACGCTCGGAGCGCTCACAGGGGTACGGCTTGTGGTGGACTTTCTTCCGCCGGCGGCGTTACCGGTGCCGGAGGGGTCAGCGGGGGGTGGTGCCGGCTGGCGCAGCGGCCGCCGGAGGTCCGCCGGCCGCGGGCCCCGATGGCGTCCCGGCCGCAGCCTGGGGCCCGGGGGCCGGGACGTCTGTGCGCCCCGGGGCGCGGCCCGCCTCGTCGTCGAGGCCCGCCTCGTCGTCGAGGCCCGCCTCGTCGTCGGCGCCGCCCACTGGGCCGGGGACTCCCGGCGGGGGCCCGACGCCGGGGCTTTCGAGAGGTTGGGGGACGGTGGGTGCGGGAACCCCGTCGGGGCGGCTGTGGCCCGGTTCTCTCTCCAGGCGGTCACCGGCGTCGCCCGGCCGGCCCGGCTCGGGAGCAGCGGGAGGTCCGCCGCCGGGGCCGGGGCCGCCACCGGCGGGGGCCGGCGACGGTCCTGGCTCGGGCACCTTCACGCCGGGCCCGGCGCCGGGGCCGTCCGAGCCGCCGCCACCCCCGGTGGGGACGGCCGGCTCGGCACCCGGCTCGCTCTCGGGCGGCGCCGGCGGCGGCTCCCGCCGGGTGGGCTCGGGGAGTTCGATGCCCACGACTTCGGCGGTGTGCTCGAAGGCGGACTGGGCCGGCCCCGGCAGCGCTCCGGCGGCACCGGTCCCCAGGAAGGTGAGAGAGGCCACGGCGGCACCGAGGCCGAGACGGGTCGGTCGTCCCTGCAGTCGAGCGGCCAGTCGCCACCGCGGGCGAGCGGGCCCGGCCGCGGGGGCGGCCATCCGGCGCTCGGCCGCTTCGCCGGTGCCGAGGCCCCGGGTCAGCACGACCGACAGTCGGGTGCCGATCTCGGGCGGAGGGCAGAACGCGTAGGTGGAGCGCACCTGGTCCACGAAGGCGCACAGCGGCTCGTCGGCCACCAGGTCCAGTCCCTCGTCCCTGCGTCGGCTACTCATCGTGAAGGTGAACGTCGCCGCCGCCGGAAAGGGTACGGCCGGGCTGGGCCTCGTGCCCACCAGAAGGCGCCGCAAGGTGTCCAGCCCCCGCCGCTGGAGCGCCTTGACCGCTCCCGGCGCCTTGCCCGGCGCCTCGGCCACCTGCTCCACGGTCAGGTCGGCCACGATGCGCAGCAGCAACACGTTGCGCTGGTCGGCCGAGAGCTGGCCGAGCAGCGCCTGCACCCGTTCGTTTCCCAACCGGGCCATGGCTTCGGGCTCTGTCGCCCGAGGAGTGACGCCGTCGGCCACGGGCCGGTCAGCGATGACCGGGCGCCGTCGTGATCGGCGGCGCTCATCGACCAGCTTGTTGTGGGCGTTGGTGAACACCCAGGAACGGAACCGGTCTTCATCGCCCTGGAAGGCGCCGAGATGGGTGAAAACCCGGAGGAAGACGTCGTTGGCCAGCCCCTCGGCGTCGTCGGCACCCTGGCCCCGCAGGTAGCCCGCCACCGGCGCGCCCAGCCACTCGAACAGGCGCTGGTAGGCCCACGGGGCGTCGGCCTGGGCGGCGGCGAGCACCTGGGGGAAGGCAGCCCCCCCTAAGGTGCAGGCCGACGACGACACGGAGGTGCACCATGGCCGCACACGAGGACTGGGGCTTCGAGACCCGCCAGATCCACGCCGGGCAGGAACCCGACCCCACGACGGGGGCCCGGGCCATGCCGATCTACCAGACCACCGCCTACACCTTCCGGGACAGCGAGCACGCCGCCGCCCTGTTCGGGCTGAGCGAGGTCGGCAACATCTACACCCGCATCATGAACCCCACCCAGGCCGCGTTCGAGGCCAGGATCGCCTCGCTCGAGGGGGCGACCGAGACCGCTATCGGCATCCCCGGAGCCCTCGCCGTGAGCAGCGGGCAGTCGGCCACCGCCCTGGCCATCTTCAACATCGCCAACGCCGGCGACCACGTCGTGGCGTCGGCCTCGCTCTACGGCGGCACCTACAACCTGTTCCACTACACACTCCCGAAGATGGGGATCGAGGTGTCGATGGTCGAGGACCCGGACGACCTCGGCGCCTGGCGTTCCCAGGCCCGCCCCACTACCAGGGCGTTCTTCGGCGAGAGCATCGGGAACCCCCGCAACGACGTGCTCGACATCCGGGGCGTGGCCGACGTGGCCCATGAGGTCGGCGTCCCGCTCATCATCGACAACACCGTCGCCACGCCGTATCTCATCCGCCCCTTCGAGTGGGGCGCCGACATCGTCGTGCACTCGGCCACCAAGTTCATCGGCGGCCACGGCAACTCGATCGGCGGGCTCATCGTCGACAGCGGAGGGTTCGACTTTGGCGTCGGCGATCGCTTCCCCGGCATGACCGAGGCCGACCCGAGCTACCACGGGCTCCAGTTCTGGCCGGCGCTGGGCCCCGGGGCCTACATCATCAAGGCGCGTGTCCAGTTGCTGCGCGACCTCGGGACGGCCACGACGCCGTTCAACGCCTTTCTGTTCCTGCAGGGCCTCGAGACGCTGAGCCTGCGCATGGAACGCCACTTCGCCAATGCCCAGGCCGTCGCCGAGCACCTGGATGGCCACCCCCAGGTCGAGTCCGTGGCCTACGCCGGGCTTCCGTCGTCGCCCTGGCACGAGCGGGCCAAGGAGCTCGGCCGTGGACGCGGCTACGGCTCGGTCCCGGCCTTCGTGATCAGCGGCGGGGTCGAGGCCGGCCGGCGCTTCGTCGAGGCCCTCACCCTCCACAGCCACGTGGCCAACATCGGAGATGTGCGGAGCCTCGTCATCCAGCCGGCGACGACGACCCACTCCCAGCTCACGGCCGAGGAGCAGCGGGCCAGCGGTGTCGAGCCGGCGCTCGTGCGGCTCTCCGTCGGCCTCGAGTCGATCGACGACATCATCGCCGACCTCGAGCAGGGTTTCCGGGCGGCCAAGCCCTAAGCACCGCCGGTCCGGCGGGGCAATCACTACAGTCCGGCGGCGATTCTTCCGACGAGGTAGGACTACATCCGTTCCGTCGACCCGGTACCCGACCCCTTGGTGGGCTGAGACTGTCATCGGCGTCTGCTCGAACCAGAGGAGCCCCCTTGAACCGCCTGCCTCACCTTCGGTTGTTCGCCGCCGCCACCGTGGCCACCCTGCTCGCTTTGACCGGCTCGAGTGCCGCTGCCCCCCCTCCCACGAACCCGTCAGCGAGTCCACAGGCCGGTGAACGGGCGTCGTTCATTGTCACGTTGCGGCCAGGGGTGGATGCCGCGGCGACGGCCAGCGAGTGGCGCAGCAAAGGCACCGAAGTTTCCCAGGTCTACTCTCACGCGTTGTCGGGTTTCGCCGGCCGGATGAGTCCGGAGCTGGCCCAGCAGTTGGGCCGTGATGCTCGGGTGGCAGGCGTCGAGCGCGACAGTGTGGTTCGCACCACCGGCACCCAGTCGGGCGCCCCTTGGGGCCTCGATCGCCTGGACCAGCCCGGTCGGCCCCTCGACGGCACCTACGTCTACGACCACAGTGGCACCGGCGTCACCGCCTACGTCTTCGACACCGGGGTCCGGGCGACCCACGTGGACTTCGGCGGCAGGATCGCCCCCGGCTACACCGCCATCGCCGACGGCTATGGCACCAGCGACTGCAACGGCCACGGCACCCACGTGGCCGGCACGGTCGCCGGCACCACCTGGGGCGCGGCCAAGCAAGTGACTATCGTTCCCGTCCGCGTTCTTGGCTGCGACGGCTCCGGGAGCATGTCCGGGGTCATCGCCGGTGTCGACTGGGCCACCTCACATCACCAGGCGGGTGCGGCGGCAGTCGCCAACATGAGCCTCTCGGGCGGCGCCAGCAGTTCGCTGGACACCGCCGTGCGCAACTCCATCGCCGATGGCGTGAGCTACACCGTCGCAGCCGGCAACGAGAACGTCGACGCCTGCACGAAGTCGCCCGCCCGCGTCGCTGAGGTGCTCACTGTGGCGGCTTCCACTTCCAGCGACGCCCGTGCCTCCTTCTCCAACTGGGGCAGCTGCGTCGACCTGTTCGCTCCCGGGGACAGCGTCAAGTCGACCTACCACAGCTCCGACACGGCCACCGCCACCATGAGCGGTACTTCCATGGCCGCCCCCCACGTCGCTGGCATCGCCGCCCTGTACCTTTCGGCGGCGCCGACATCGAGTCCCGCCGCCGTGACCTCCACGCTGCTCGACGGGGCCACGGCCAACGTGATCAGCGACCCGGCCGGCTCGCCCAACCTTCTGGCCTTCTCTCGCCTGGTCATCTCCGCTGACCCTGCGCCGACGGTCCCAGCAACCCCCGCCGCTCCCACGGCCAGCAGCCTCAGGCGAGCGATCTCCGTTTCCTGGACCGCTCCCGCCGATGGTGGAAGCTCTATCACCGGCTACACGGTGCGCGTGCACGCGGCGTCGAGCGGCACGGTGGTCAAGACAGTGACGGTCAGCGGCTCGACGGCCAAGACCAAAATCGGCGGCCTCACCGGAGGGACCTCGTACTACGCCGCGGTGCAGGCCGCGAACGCCGCCGGTTCCAGCGGCTGGTCGGCGTCGAACACCGTTGTGGCCAAGCGATAAGGAGCTGGGCTCGGAGCCCGGTCGATCCCGCCGGGCCAATGCGGGTGGGGGCCGATACGGGTGGGGACCTTCACCGACGTGGTGGCGTGGGACGGGACAGTGGCCAATGTCCCCTCCACGCCGGACGATCCCGGCCGGGCCGCACGCATCGGCTTGGCCGCGGCGGGGGGCGAGGGGCGGCCCGGGGTGCTGCCCAGGGGACGACCGTGGCCACCAACGCCCTGCTCGAGCGGCGGGGTGGGGCCGTGGCCCTGATCACCACCAGGGGCTTCGCCGATGTGATCGAGATCGCCCGCCAGGACCGCCCGTCGCTCTACGACTCCGGGGTCGACCGGCCCGAGCCGCTGGTGCCCCGGGACCGGCGCTACGAGGTGGGAGGACGGCTGGCGGCCGACGGTGTCGAGCTGGAGCCGATTGACCTCGACGAGCTGCCGGTCCTCGATGGCGCCGTGGGTTCGGTGGCGGTGCGCCTGCTGCACGCCGACCTCGACGCCGCCCACGAGCAGGCCGTGGCCGTGCGCCTGCGCCAGCAGGGTCATGACGTGTGCTGCTCCCACGAGGTGTCTCCCGAGATCCGTGAGTACGAGCGGACCTCCACCACCGTGGTGAACGCCAACCTGCGCCCGGTGTGCGGGTCCTGCCTGCGGGGCCTCGACGGCGCCGCCGGAGAGGTGTTGGTACTGACCTCGGCCGGGGGGCTGGCGCCCGCCGGCGAAGCGGCGGAGGTCCCGGGCCTGGGTGGCCTCGACATCGACGCCGCCCGCACCGCCCTGGACGGGGCCGGGGCCGGTGGCGGCGGTGACCGACGCCTCGGGTGGGGTGACCCACTCCTATGCCTACGACTCCTACGGCGCCACCACCGAGACCACTGCGTCCTCCGTCGCCAACCCCTGGCGCTACACCGGCCAGGACCAGGACGTCGCCACCGGGCTGTACAAGGTCGGGGCCAGGTACTACCAGCCTGAGCTTGGCCGGTTGACCACAACCCGACCCGTCGGGGCAGGAGGTGAACTCATACCTCTACGTGGGAGCCTCGTCCCTCCTCAAGTGACCGTCGTTCGACACCGATGGCCAAACAGGGCGGCAACCGCTGTCATGCACATAGGAAGAGGTCTCGTCGTGGCTGCATGGGTGAAGCGGACAGTGCTCTCGTCATTGGCGCCGGCACATGGCCGCAGTCGTGGAGCAGGCCGGGTGGCGGCTCTGAGGGCGGGGCGAGTGGAAGGCCCTCGGCGACTGGCTGACGGCGCGGGCCCTGGAACACGACACCCCCTCGGTGCTGTTCCGCCAGTCTCTGCAGCAGCTACGGACCGACCGGGTGGTGCGGCCCGGTCTCGACCGGCTCATGCGGGCGGTTTCCGCCGCCGCCATGTCCCCGACGACGCTCCGGTCGACTTCGTACCGCTCCGCTGGCGCCCCTACCTCGATTCGGCCCGGGCCGCAGGAGACGAGAACCGCTTCAAGCACTACTGGGAGCTGTGGGTGCTGTTCGCCCTCCAGGTGCGGCCCGGCGCCCGGAGGTCCTTGAGCTCACCGGCATGCCCGCCACCTTCGCCGAGCGTCTGCGCTCCATCGACGAGGAGACCACCCAGGCCCTTTGCCACACCCTGGTCGTCAACGCCTGCGTCCACCACCGGCTACCTCCAAGACGCCATCGACGCCCACGAGCCGACGGGCATCAGGTCAGCGACGAGGCCGTCGCCCATCTCAGCCCGGCCCGATTCGAGACGATCAACCCGTACGGGAGCCTGGTCTTCGACATCGCCGGCGTCCACAAGCGGTCCCCGCCGCCCGCTACGCCGCTCCTAATCCGTGTTAGTGGATGCATAGTTGGCCACTTTGGCGCCGTTACTCAGATGACCCGTAGGGGCTGGCAGTAGCTTGTTCTGTCGTGCGAGTCCCTCTTTCTTGGCTGCGTGATTTCACTCCCCTTGACCTTCCTGTCTCAGAGATTGTCGCCACGCTGGATGACCTGGGGTTGGCGGTGGAGTCCGTCACCTCGGTGGGGGCGGGTCTCGAGGGCGTCGTGGTGGCGCGGGTTTTGGAGATCGGGGCCATTGCCGGGGCTGATCGGATCAGGGCGGTCAGTGTCGATGCCGGGGGGGATGCGCCGGTTCCGGTGGTGTGTGGGGCCTGGAACTTCGTTGTCGGCGACCTTGTTCCCCTGGCCACGGTGGGCACGGTCTTGCCCGACGGGATGGAGATCAAGTCGCGGCGGATGAAGGGGGCCCCGTCGGAGGGGATGCTGTGCGCTCCGGACGAGCTCGGGCTGGCCGGCGACCACGACGGCATCCTGGTGCTTCCTGGAGGCCTCGCACCGGGCACCCCGCTGATGACGGCGTTGGGCCGATCAGGCGACACGGTGCTCGAGCTGGAGGTCAACGCCAACCGGCCCGATGCCATGTCCGTCGTCGGCGTGGCTCGCGACCTGGCCGCCCGCCTGGGCCTGGCCTTTGCCATCCCCGAGCCCAAGGCGCCCGACGGTGCACCGGTCGGGGCGGTGGCGGTGGACATCGAGGATCCGGAGGTGTGCGGACGCTTCGTGACCCAGGTGCTCACCGGGGTGGCGGTGAGCCCCTCGCCGCCCTGGATCGCCGACCGCCTGGCTCTGGCCGGTATGCGGGCGATCAACAACGTGGTCGACGTCTCCAACTACGTCATGCTCGAGCTGGGCCAGCCCACCCACCCCTACGACCTATCCAGGCTGGCGGGGCGGGGCCTACGGGTGCGTCGGGCCCGCACCGGCGAGACCCTCGTGACCATCGACGGGGTCGAGCGCACGCTCGAGCCGGGCGACCCGCTGATCTGCGACCTCGACGACAACCCGCTCGGCATCGCCGGCATCATGGGCGGCGCCACGTCGGAGATCAGCGCCGCCACCACCGAGGTGGTCCTGGAGGCAGCCTGGTTCGACCCGCTGACCGTCGCCCGCAGCTCACGGCGACTCAAGCTCCGCTCGGAGGCCTCGGCCCGCTTCGAGAAGGGTTGCGACTGGCAGGGCATCGACCGCGCCGTGGCCCGCTTCTGCGAGCTCCTTCACTCCGCCGACGGAGGACGATCGGTGGCCGCCGGGCCCCAGATGGAGGCCAGGGGCAACCTGCCGTGGCGGTTCCCGGTGCGGCTGCGTACCGAGCGGGTCAACCAGCTTCTCGGCACCGATCTCAGCGGCGACCGCATCGCCGGCTACCTCGAGCCTCTCGGATTCCTCTCCACACCCGACGACGAGGGCATCCTGCGCATCGAGCTGCCCTCGTGGCGCCTCGACAGCTCCACCGAGATCGACCTGGTCGAGGAGGTGGCCCGCATCCACGGATACCGCGCCATACCCAGCACCATCCCCCGCAGCCCTTTGACCGGGGGGCTCAGCGCCCACCAGCTCGGTCGTCGCCTGGTCCGCCAGATCCTGGCCGGCGCCGGCGCCGACGAGGTCTGGACCTCCACCTTCGTCTCGCCCGCCGACCTCCAACGCTGTGGCATCGACCCCGCCTCCGCCGTGGTGGTGGCCAACCCCTTGGTCGCCGAGCAGTCCCGGCTGCGGACCTCCCTGCTGCCCGGGCTGGTGGGTGCGGTCGCGGCCAACGCCCGCCGGCGACAGCCCGGTGTGCGCCTCTTCGAGATCGGCCACAGCTTCACCCAGGCGCCCGCAGGCCAGGAGCTGCCCGACGAGCGGGAGATGGTGGCCTGCGCCGTCGCCGGCCAGGACGCCACCGAAGCGGTGACCCTGTGGCACCTGCTGGTGGAAGGCCTGGGGTTGTCGGGATGGCGTCTGGAGGCCGAGGGGGCCACGGGTCTGCATCCCACCCGCAGCGCCCGTGTGCTTCTCCACGGTGAGCCCATCGGGGTGGTGGGTGAGCTCGACCGCAGCGTGACCGCGGCGCAGGAGATCACCGAGCGAGTGGCGTGGATCGAGCTCGACTTGGGCCGGCTGCTGGCCGCACCGCCGGCGGCGTCCTCCTACCGGGCGGTGAGCCGCTTCCCCTCCAGCGACATCGACCTGGCCTTCGAGATCGACGAGTCCACGCCGGCGGCCGACGTCGAAGCCACCCTGCACCACGCCGGCGGGGACCTCGTGGCCGGCGTCACCCTCTTCGACGTCTATCG
>JBBSLT010000094.1:0-9208 GCA_038233555.1 Acidimicrobiales bacterium | reverse complement strand
TCGACGCTCCTTGGTACGAGATCCAGTCGCCACACTTTCTGGCCCAAGTAAAGGATACCTACCAGAACGCAGCCGTCAAGGTCGAGGCCTCAAAAGGACGAGGTGGACGACGAAGACATCGAAACGAAGACATCGATGCCCGTGGGAGGGGGCCGCTCGGTGACAGGGCCCGCTCCCGCCGGTCAGCGCCTCGAAGGGGGCTGGGGAGGGTCAGACATCGAGGAACTTGGTGACCGCCACCCCGGCCCCGATGGCCCCGATGGCGGCCCCGAGCACCAGGGTCAGCGTGCCGGTGATCGCGACCTGGGAGGTGACCACCACGAACCCGTCGAACAGCGGGACGTTGCGGATGGCGTCCTGGGCGGCGTTGCGCACCAGGTAGACCACTGCGAAGGCCACCGAGGCGCCGGCGACCCCTTGCACCAGGCCCTCGAGCATGAACGGCACCCGGATGAACCAGTTGGTGGCTCCCACCAGCTTCATCACCTCGATCTCCCGGCGCCGGGCGAAGATGGCGGTGCGAATGGTGTTGAAGATGAGTAGGGCAGCGGCAAAGCACAAGACGGCGGCCACAGCGAAGATCACGCTCTGGGTGATGCCCGAGACCCGCAGCAACGTCCGCACCGTCTCCTCGGCGAACACGACGTCACGAACGCCGGGCTCCGCCCGGAAGCGGTCGCCGAGAGCGGTGATCACGTCGGCATCGGCGATGCTCGGCTCCACCCGGAACGACGGGGGCAACACCTCGGGGGTCACCGTCTCCAGGTACTCCGGCTGCTCGGCGAACAACACCTGGAACAGCTCGAACTGCTCCGCTTGGGAGACGAACACGGATCTGGCCACGTCGGGGCTGGCCGCCAGCTCACGCTCGATGCGGTCGCGCTGCTCGGGGGTGACCTGTTCGTTCAGGAAGATCTCGAACTCGATCCCTCCCTGCCAGCGCTGGGTGACGTTGTCGACCCCGTGGCCGAGCAGGAAGGCGGCGCCGACGAGTGACAACGAGACGGCCACGGTGAGCATGGAAGCGCCGGTCAGTACCATGTTGCGGCGTAGGTTTTGCAACGTCTCGCGCAGGGCGTACCCGAGCTTGCCTCCCATCAGGTGCGCCCCCTACGCATAGACACCTCTGGTCTGGTCCCGCACGATCGTCCCCCGGTCGAGCTCGACCACCCGCCGACGCATGGTGTCGACGATGCTCTGGTCGTGGGTGGCCATGACCACCGTGGTTCCGGTGCGATTGATCCGGTCGAGCAGGCGCATGATGCCCACCGAGGTGGTGGGGTCGAGGTTGCCGGTGGGCTCGTCGGCCAGGAGGATGAGCGGGCGGTTCACGAATGCCCGGGCGATGGACACCCGCTGTTGCTCCCCGCCGGAGAGCTCATGGGGCAGGTTCTTGAACTTCTTGCCCAGGCCCACCAGCTCGAGGATGGCCGGGACCTGGGACTGGATGACGTGGCGAGGCCGGCCGATGACCTCGAGGGCGAAGGCCACGTTCTCGTAGACGTTGCGGCTGGGCAGGAGCTTGAAGTCCTGGAAGATGCAGCCGATGTTGCGGCGCAGGAAGGGGATCTTCCAGGGGCTGAGCTTGGCGATGTCCTTGCCCGCCACCCAGATCCGGCCGCCGTCGGGCGCCTCCTCCTTGTTGAGCAGGCGGATGAAGGTCGACTTGCCCGACCCCGACGGGCCGACCAAGAAGACGAACTCACCCTTGGCGATGTCGGCCGACGCGTCGCGCAGAGCGACCACATCGTTCTTGTAACGCTTGCTGACGTTGTCGAGCTTGATCACGGAACCCACCAGGCTACCAAGGTCCTGGCCGCGGGAGTTAGCCTTGCCATCATGACCACGGTCTTCGTGAGCGAGCGCCCCCGGGAACTCGACGTGTGGCTCGAGCGCCGCCGGAGCCTTGGCCAGGACCGGTTCGACGAGATGTGGGAGGGCGAGTACCACGTGGTCCCGGGGCCCGACGGACGACACGCCGACATCGACGACCAGTTGACCCAACGGCTCGGACCACGCGCCCGTGCCGCCGGGCTTCACGGACGGGGAAACCTCAATCTCGGTGTGTCCGACGACTACCGGGTACCCGACCATGCGTACCTTCGGGAGGCCGAGTGGGCCGTGTACCACCGCAGTGCCGCCATCGTGGTGGAGGTCGTCTCCCCCGGCGACGAGTCCCGCCGCAAGCTCGACTTCTACTTCCGCCATGGCGTGGAGGAGGTCCTCATCGTCGATCCCCGCGGCCGGACGGTCGAGTGGTTCCAGCGGGGCCGCGAGGGGTTCGAGCCGGCGCCGGGGAGCACCCTGCTCGACGTCACGGCCGACACGTTGGCCGCCGAGCTCGACTGGCCCGGCTGAGCGGTCAGACGGCGCCGGCGGACCGCTCCCAGCGCAGGTAGGCCTCCATGAAGGCGTCGAGGTCGCCGTTGAGCACGGCGGCGACGTTGCCCGTCTCCTCGCCGGTGCGCAGGTCCTTGACCAGCTGGTAGGGCTGGAGCACGTAGGACCGGATCTGGTTGCCCATGGCTGCCTGGGACGACGAGCCGGAGATGGCCTCCAGCTCCCGGAGGTGCTCCGCCCGCTGGTACTCCGCCAGCTTGGCCCCGAGGATCTGCATGGCCCGGGCCTTGTTCTGGTGCTGGCTGCGCTGATTCTGACACGACGTGACGATCCCGGTGGGCAGATGCGTGATGCGCACCGCCGAGTCGGTCACGTTGACGTGCTGGCCTCCCGCCCCCGACGAGCGGTAGGTGTCGATGCGGAGATCCTTCTCGTCGATGTCGACCTCAGCCGAGGTGTCGACGAGGAAGGGGGTCACGTCGACCGAGGCGAAGCTGGTCTGGCGGCGGGCGGCGGCGTCGAAGGGCGAGATGCGCACCAGGCGGTGTACTCCCTGCTCCCCCCGCAGCAGGCCGTAGGCGTAGCGTCCTCGGAAGGTGAGGGTGGCCGACAACAGGCCCGCCTCCTTGCCCGGTGAGGCTTCGTCGACCTCGGTGGTGAGCCCCCGGCTCTCGGCCCAGCGCTGGTACATCATCACCAGCATCTCGGCCCAGTCCTGGGCGTCGGTTCCTCCCTCGCCGGCGTGGACCTCGAGAATCGCGTCACGCTCGTCGTGCTCGCCCGCGAAGAGCGACCGCAGCTCGAGCTCGTCGAGCCGACGACCCAGGTCCTCCACGGTGGTGGCCACCTCGGCCTCGACCGAGGCATCGTCTTCCTCCCGGGCCAGCTGGTCGAAGGTGCGGGCGTCCTCGAGGTCGCCGACCAGGCGGTCGTAGACCTCGACGTCGCGACGGACATGCTCCAGCTCGGTGGTCACCCGGCGGGCCTCGTCGGTGTCGTCCCAGAGGTCGGGACGGCTGACCTCGGCCTCGAGCTGGGCCATCCGTCCTCGGCCCGCCTCGATGGTCAGGTAGGCCTCGGCCTCCGCCACTCGCTTGGCCAGCATTGCCAACTGATCAGAGAAGTCCCTCATGCTCGGGCCGGTGGAGCGAAGCGAAACGAGTGAAGCCGAAGTGTCACTTGCCGTGGCAGCGCTTGAACTTCTGACCGCTCCCGCAGTGACAGGGGTCGTTGCGGCCCAGCTTCTCCTCGGCCGACCTGACGACAGGCACCAGGACGTCGGGCTCCTCGGGCTCGGGAGCGGGCTCACCCGCGGCCTGGGCCTCGGCGACGGCGGCGGCCTGGATGCCCTTAGTCCCCTGCGACGGGTCTTGCGGAGCGGAGTACTCCACATCGCGCACCTCCTCGGCCTCGGGCGGGGCCTGATGCACCACCTGAAGGTGCATGACGTACTTGACGAAGTCCTCGGCGATGGCGTCGACCATGGCCGAGAACATCCCGAAGCCCTCCCGCTGCCACTCCACCAGCGGGTCCTTCTGACCCATGGCCCGGAGGTGGATGCCGTCTTGGAGGTAGTCCATCTCGTAGAGGTGCTCACGCCAGCGGGTATCGATCACCCGCAGCATGACCTGACGCTCCACCTGGCGCATGCCGTCGGCGCCGAACTCGGCTTCCCGCTCCTCGTAGTGGGCCACCCCCTCGTCGACCACCGACGTCACCACCTCCTCGACCTCCTCGGCCCGGGACAGGTCCTCGGGCGTGAAGCGGGTGGGGTAGAACTCGTGCAGCTGGGCTACCAAGCCCTCGAGGTCCCACTCCTCGGGGGCGGGCGACACACAGGAGGCCTGCACTGCACCTTCCAGAGCCGAGCGCAGGCTGGCCAGGGCCTCGTCGCGCAGGTCGTGGCCCTCGAGGATCTGGTTGCGTCGCCGGTAGATCACCTTGCGCTGCTCGTTCATCACCTCGTCGTACTTGAGGACGTTCTTGCGGATCTCGGCGTTGCGGGCCTCGACGGTGGTCTGAGCTCGCTCGATGGCCTTGGACACCATCTTGGCCTCGATGGGCACGTCGTCGGGCAGGGCCCGGTCCATCACCCAGTTCATGGCGCCGGTGGCGAACAGGCGCATGAGGTCGTCCTCGAGCGAGAGATAGAAGCGGCTTTCGCCCGGGTCGCCTTGGCGGCCGGAGCGGCCCCGGAGCTGGTTGTCGATGCGGCGGCTCTCGTGACGCTCGGTACCGAGCACGTAAAGGCCCCCGAGTTGGCGGATCTTGTCGCCCTCGGCCTCGCACTCGGCCTTGTAGGTCTGGAGGAGGGCCTGGTAGCGGACCTTGCCCTCGTCAGTCTCGGGGTCGAGGCCCTCGGCTCGAACCTGACGTCCGGCCAGGCCCTCGGGGTTGCCGCCGAGGATGATGTCGACCCCACGCCCGGCCATGTTGGTGGCCACGGTGATGGCGTGCAGCCGTCCCGCCTGGGCCACGATCTCGGCCTCCCGGGTGTGCGCCTTGGCGTTGAGGATCTCATGGGGAATGCCCCGCTTGGTCAGCAGATCGTCGAGGCGCTCGGACTTGGCCACCGACACGGTGCCCACCAGGACGGGCTGGCCGGACTCGTAGCGCTCGACGAGGTCGTCGACCACCGACTCGTACTTGGCCTCCTCGGTCTTGTAGATGAGGTCGCCCTGGTCGGCCCGGATGACATCCTCGTTGGTAGGGATGGGCACCACCGGCAAGTCGTAGGTGCTAGCGAACTCGGCCGCCTCGGTCACCGCCGTCCCGGTCATCCCGGCCAGCTTGTCGTAGAGGCGGAAGTAGTTCTGCAGGGTGATGGTGGCAAGGGTCTGGTTCTCCTCCTTGATCTTCACCCCCTCCTTGGCCTCGACCGCCTGGTGCAGGCCCTCCGACCAACGACGGCCGTCGAGGACGCGCCCGGTGAACTCGTCGACGATCTTCACCTCGCCCTGGGCGACGATGTAGTCCTTGTCCCGGTGGTAGAGCTCCTTGGCCTTGAGCGCCACCTGGAGCTGATGCACCAGGTTCGCCGACAGCTCGTCGTAGAGATTCTCGACGCCGAGCGCCGCCTCCACCTTCTCGATTCCGTCGTCGAAGGGGGCAACGTGGCGCTTCTCTTCGTCGACGTCGTAGTCGACGTCGCGCTTGAGGCCCCGGGCGATGCTGGCGAACTTGTAGTAGAGCTTGGCTGCGTCGGCCACCCGGCCGCTGATGATCAGCGGGGTCCGGGCCTCGTCGATGAGGATGGAGTCGATCTCGTCGATGATGGCGTAGGGGTGACCCCGCTGGACCTTGGCGTCGGTCGACAGCGCCATGTTGTCGCGTAGGTAGTCGAAGCCGAACTCGTTGTTGATCCCGTAGGTGACGTCACAGCCGTAGTTGGCCCGCTTCTCGGCACTGCCCTTGATCTGGGGGATGACGAGGCCGACGCTCAACCCGAGGCGGTTGTGGATGCGGCCCATCCACTCGGCGTGGAAGCGGGCGAGGTAGTCGTTGACGGTGATGACGTGGATGCCCTTGCCGGTGAGGCCGTTGAGGTAGACGGGCAGGGTGGACACCAGGGTCTTGCCCTCACCGGTCTTCATCTCCGCCACCCACCCGAAGTGCAGCGCCGCACCGCCCATGAGCTGCACGTCGAAGTGGCGCTGGCCGATGGTACGTCGAGCTCCCTCACGCACCACGGCGAAGGCCTCGATCAACAGGTCGTCGAGGTCTTCACCGTTGTCCAGCCGTTGGCGGAACTCAGGGGTCTTGGCCGCCAGGGCCTCGTCGGAGAGAACCTCGATCTCGGGCTCGCGGGCGTTGATGTCGGGCACTAGGCCGGCGACGGCCTTGAGCTTGCGGCCTTCGCCAGCCTTCAGGATCCGATCGAACATGCCCACGGGCCGAGTCTACGAGTTTGCGGGGAAGCGCTACCCGACTTCGTCGATGAGACCGACATCGCCGGCGCTGCGGTGGTACACCACGGCGGAGCGGCCGGTCTCGGCGTTGGAGAAGAAGTAGAAGGAGTGGCCCAGCAGCTCCATCTGCATGACCGCCTCCTCGGGGGTCATGGGCTTCATGGTGAAGCGCTTGGACTTGACGATGCGGAACCCGTCGGCGTCGGCGTCGTCGTCCGCCGCGTCGTAGACGCCGATCACCGACGGGGGGGCCAGGATGGAGTCCGGGTCGGCCCGGTGGCGGGGGTGGCTGCGGCCCACCAACTTGGTCTTGAGCTTGTGGAGCTGGTGCTCGAGCTTGTTGACGGCGGCGTCGACGGCGGCGAAGGGGTCGCCGGCGGCCACCTTGGCCCGCACGTGGTGTCCGTGGCCGTCCATGGTGACCTCGCAGACGTCCTTGTCGGCGATGCGGGGGTTGCGCTCCTCGAAGAAGTGGACCTCGGCCCGGTCGATCCCGTCGAGGAACCGGCCAAGCCGACCGATCTTCTCGGTCGTCATGTCACGCAACGCCTCGGTCAACTCGATGTTGCGACTGCTCACACTCACGTCCACGGAAATGCTCCTTGATCGGGGAACGGGGTCAGGGCTGTTGCGCACGGCTGACCTGGTCTTTGACCCCACACTCGCCTGCCGAGGAGGTGGCGCCCGCCAGCGTCGGCGGCCACGAGTGACCCGACGACGCCTGTTGAGCGAACGCTTGGCTCCTTCTCGCACTCGGGCCGACAGCCGGCCCATCGTGCGGCAGGGCTTACGTCTAAGCCGCACCATGCTCGGCGACCACAGGTCGCCTTACGTGGGTCGTTTTGCCTGCGACTGGCATCGACTTGCAACCACAGACCCGTACGCAACGGTCTCAGTGTAGGCCAGCGCCGGGTCGGGGGGTCCGGGCCGCAGCCAGGGCGGCTACCGAGGTGGCACCCGCTCGGCGCAACGTCAGGGCGGCGGCGGCCACCGTCGCCCCGCTGGTGATGACGTCGTCGACCACCAGCACCGAGGAGCCGGGGAGCTGGAAGCGAGCCCGGAACTGGGGACTGCCTCGGCGCTCGGCCAGCGGACGCCCGGTCTGGGCCAGGCCGGGCAAGCGCACGAGGAGGCGCCGGCACGGTCGGCGGAGGCGTCGGGCGGTGGCCCGAGCCAGCAGCTCAGCCTGGTCGAAACCCCGCTGGCGCCGCCGGGCGGCAGTGGTGGGGGCCCAGGTGACGACGCCGATGGCGCCCGGGTCGGGGACGAGCGAAGCCATGGCCCTCGCCAACCCAGGCAAGGCGGCCCGGTGATTGCGGTACTTGAGCCGGGCCACGAGCTCTCGGCCCGCTCCCTCGTACGACAACAGGGCCAGGCAGGCGTCGAGACCGACCGGATCGGCCAGCACCGGAGCCGCCCGCAATTCCTCCCGGCACCGGGCGCACGGGGCAAGTCCGGGTGCTGCACAGACCGGACAAGTCACCGCCAACAGCACTGCGGGAACGCTACGCCGAGGGTGAGACAACAACCGCCGGCACGGCCGCCGGTAGTGGCCCCGGCAGCGGCCGCCAGAGCTGGCCGCCGGTAGTGGCCGCCGGCCACCCCCGCCGGCGAAGCCGGCCCCTTCTGGATGGCGGCAGGCGGGCGAAGCCCGCCAGGAAGGTGTTCAGTGTTCCCACCGGTGGCTTCGGCGGATCACCGCCGATAATCCGGCAGAGTGCCGCCGGTCGGAACTCCACCAGCTCGCCCGAACGGAGCGAAGCGAGTGAGGGCGAAAGGGGCTACGCCCCCGACTCGCCCCGCTTGGTGATGACGTGGTCGATCTGGCCGTAGGCCTTGGCCTCTTCGGCCGTGAACCACCGGTCGCGGTCGGAGTCGGCCTCGATCTGCTCGACGGTCTGTCCGGTGTGAAAGGAGATGCGCTCGGCCATGGTGCGGCGGGTGTAGGCCATCTGCTCGGCTTGGATAGCGATGTCGGCGGCCTGGCCCCGCACCCCTCCGGAGGGCTGGTGCATCATGATGCGGGCGTGGCGCAGGCTGTAGCGCTTGCCCGGGGTCCCGGCGCACAAGAGGAACTGGCCCATGGAGGCGGCCAGACCCATGCAGTAGGTGGCCACGTCGCAGCGGATCAGCTCCATGGTGTCGTAGATGGCCATGCCCGAGGTGACCACGCCGCCGGGGCTGTTGATGTAGAGCTGGATGTCCTTGCTGTCGTCCTGGGCCTCCAAGTAAAGGAGCTGGGCGATGACCATGTTGCCGACGGTGTCGTCGATCTCGCTGCCGAGCAGGATGATGCGGTCCTGAAGGAGGCGGTTGAACACCTCCGACTGAGGGGACCAGCCCGAGGAATCCTTGGCCGTGGGGACGAACGAGCTGAGGTGGGGCTGCGCCATGGGGGCGAGGCTACCGCCGCACCGGCACCTCTCAGACGATCACCTCTTGCGCCGCGGCGTGCTTGGCCAAGGGTTCAGCTGAACGGCGCCCCATCCCCCTCCACCAACAGTTTCCCGGACCGTGTCGCGTGCCGACGGAGAGACTCGAACTCTCCGCCTGTCCGTCTGGCCCTGTGCCGGGGAGTCCACCGGACCCGCTCCCACCTGCGGTTTCTCCATCGACGGCCGATGCTCCGTGCGGCCCCGTCCGGTCTGGTGGTGAGGAGTCTGGACCCAAGAGTGGACCCAAAGGGCCGAGCGACCGAGTCCTGCGGCTCCGAGCCCTCTCCGACCAGGAGGTCACCGGATGGAAGCGCCACCGGGTCCTCGACGGTGACCAACCCGTCGGCCTCGTTCATGAGCACCGTGAGTGGAGGTGATGGCGCTACGGCGGGCGTCGGTGGCTGGCGGCCCACAACCCGACCGGTGGCGACTGGGCGGCGTGCTGGTGCTCGGAGTCCCTTCCGACCCGCCGGGCGGCCCTGGAGGCCCTACGTGATCACCTGGTGACCTGTCACGGCGACCGTG
>JBBSLT010000093.1:0-9225 GCA_038233555.1 Acidimicrobiales bacterium | reverse complement strand
GACATCGCTGTCCTGTTCGATCAGGGCGATGCCGCCGTTGAAGTCGACGTTGGCCGACTGGGTGATATTGGTTTCGGAGTAGTTGCCCGTCGCGGTGGCGTCGCCGGTGTTGATGTCGGCGGAGCCGTCGGACGAGTTGATTGCCTGTCCATCGTTGGTAGCAATGGCGTTGCCATCACCAGGTGGACCGGCTCCAGATACAGCACCCTGCACTGCGTTCGACTCGTTGGTCGACTCGTTGCCGACGGCGACGTTGCCGCCGGTGTCAGCAGCTGCGGTCCCCGAGTTGGAGACATTCACGTTCTGGTCGATCAACACGATGCCGCCCAGGCTGCCTGCCATTGAGACGTTGGCAATCTGGTTCACGTCAGTGGTCGACCGGTTTCCCGTCGCGTTGGCGTCGCCTGTGTTGATGGTGGCGTCACCGTCGGACGAGTTTGTGGTCTTCGCACTGTTGTTCGCAATGGCATCGCCATCGTCGTCGCCGTCGGCGTCGCTGTCCTGAGACGACGATGCCGAGTTGGTCGACGAGTTGCCGGTGGCCGTGTTCCCACCCGTGGATGCAGTTGCGTCGCCAGAGTTGGCAACGTCTGCGTCCTGGTTGATGATCACGACTCCACCGAGGCATTTGCCGCCGCATTTCTCGTCGGTGATCTCGACATCCGCGATCTGATTGATCGTGGTCGTCGAGTTGTTCCCCGTCGCCGTGGCGTCGCCGCTGTTGATCTCCGCGGTGCCGTCAGAGCTATTCGAGGTGCCGGCCGTGTTGTTGCTCACGCCCGAACCGCTCCCCGAACCCGAGCTTGCTTCCTGGCTCTCGCCAGATGCGGTGTTGGTCGACTCGTTGCCGGTCGCCGTGTTGCCGCCCGTGTTGGCCGTGGCCGTCCCCGAGTTGGAGACGTTCGCGTCCTGGTCGACGATCACGACGCAGCCGCCGGTCCCACAAACTTCTGTGGAGCCGGTCTGGTTGACCGTGGTACCCGCGTCGTTGCCCGTCGCGCCAGCGTCGCCGCTGTCGTTCTTGGCTCCGCCGTCGGACTCGTTGCCGGCCGTGTTGTCAGCCGACTCCGCCTTTGGGGCAGTCGTCGTCGTCGCCGCCGCCTTTGGGGCAGTCGTCGTCGTCGCTTGTGCCTGAACTTCAGGCTTTGCAGTGGTGCTGGTGGTAGGGGCCACCGTGCTCGTCGTCGTGGAACCGTCTACCGATTGGGCAGATGCGGTTCCTCCGAAGAGCATCAGTAGAGCCATCGAGACCGCCGTTACCAGCAGTCCCATGGCGGTTCCCTTGCGGGCCCCTGTCATTTGATTTGTACTCTTCACCAATTTCACCTCCTTTCCATGGTTCTAGTAGGTATAGGTTTGGTCTTGCTGTGGTTGCTTGCTCGGGGCCTGCGCCTGCCATCCCGGCAGCCGCTCGCCCCTCGTCCGTTGCGCCGCTCTCCCGCACAGGGAGGGCTCGCCCAACGAACCACGTAGGTCTACCGGCAAGTGGGAGCCACGTCAACCATCGACGCCATGAACCTGGAGTTCCTGGCCTCGCTCGCCTCAACCTTGACCCGTGGTCGAACCCTTGGTTATTAGGGGGTCTCGATGATGTCGATGCGCTCGATGCGGTGCGGGGTTTCGGGGGCCGGATCGGCCGCCGTTCCCCCCTCGGCGCTGATCCGGTCGAGGGTGCCCAGCCCCTGGGTCACCTGACCGAAGAGCGGGAAGCCATGGGGGAGATCGGTTCCTTCTTCGCCCAGCAATACGAGGAACTGGCTGCCGTTATCCCCGGGCTCGTGGTTGGCGAAGATCAGCGATCCGACCTTGTAGGTGCCGACCGGAGGCAGGGGATCGGCGATGGGAAAGGCGTACCCGGGCCCCACCCGATCGGAGGCGACCGGGTCGCCGGTCTGGGCGTAGACCTCGGGGATGACCCGGTGGAAGGGCAGGTCGTCGTAGAAGTGGTAGCGGGCCAGGAAAACGAAGTTGTTGACCGTGAGGGGCGAGCGCTGCGGGTCGAGGTCGGCCACGAAGGCCCCGGCGGTGGTGACGAAGCGGGCACGGTAATTCGCCTCGGGGTCGATGCACATGGTGGGGGGGGCGTTGAAAAGGGTGCGTCGGGGCGATGAGCCGTCGGCCGCCGGACACGGCGGGGGCGCCGGCGCCGCCGGGTCGGCCGGAACCTCGGTGGTGGCGGAACTGTCGACCTCCTGGCCGGCGTCTTGGCGGATGACGCTGCCCAGCACACCGAGGAACAAGATGCCGAGGGCCGCCACCATGCCCACTCCCGCCCGTACCAGGCGGCGCCGAGGACGGCTGGCGGCGGTCGCCTCTTCCTTGAGGCCGTGTTGGCGACGGACCCGGCGAGCCTTTTGCTTTTCCCGCTGGCGGACTTTGGACACGGGAGCCGAGGCTACCGGTCGAGGCCGTGGAGGACCGCTCGCTCCAGCTCTCGGAGGTGGTCGCGGTCGATCACCTTCTCTCCTGTCGCCGTGCGTAGGTAGAAGGTGTCGACCACCTCTTGGCCAAGGGTGGCCACCTTGGCCAAACGGATGTCGAGGTCGAGCTCACCAAGAGCGGTGGTGATCCCGTAGAGGATCCCGACCCGGTCGGGGGCATGCACCTCCAGGATGGTCGACGCCGCCGAGGCATGGTTGTCGACCCGGACGCGAGGTGGCGCCAACAGTGAGGATCCCGATGGTGGGCGGCGGGGTCGCGACCGCTGGGCCATGCGGGCCGAGAGAGCCAGACGCCCGTCGAGAGCGAGACGTACGGCGCGCACCAGATCGTCCCAGTCGAGGCCTCCCGGCCCTGGCTCCACCTGGAACTGCGACGCCGCCATCCCCTCGGCGCTTACGGCGTCGGCGGCTCGCACCGCCACCGACTTGAGAGCGAGGGTGCCGGCCACCTTGGCGAAGATGCCGGCACGGTCGCGGACGACCACGGTGAGTACCTTGCCCTCGCCGGACACGACGGTCTCGCCCGTGGCCAGCAATCGGCGCACCTCGGGCCCGGGAAACCCGCCGGCGGTCACGTCGGCCACCTCGCCGCCGCCCAGCACGTGGGCCACCCGCGCCACCAACTCCCCTACCAGGCCGGCCTTCCACGTCCCCCAGGCCGAGGGTCCCGTGGCCAGCGAGTCAGCCTCGGTGAGGGCGGCCAATAGCTCCAGGGTGGCCGGGGAGCCGACCGCCGAGGCCACCCCCTTGATGACATCGTCGTCGGCCAGGTCGCGACGGGTGGCAACGTCGGGCAACAGAAGGTGGTGGCGCACCATGTCGACCAAGGTGGCGACATCGCCGGGATCGAAACCCATCCGCGGGGCGATCGAGGCCATGAGTTCCATGCCCACCTCGGTGTGGTCGCCGGGGTAGCCCTTGCCCAGATCGTGGAGCCATGCCCCCACCACCAAGAGGTCGGGCCGGGCCACGGTGGCGGTGAGGGCGGCGGCGTTGACCGCGGCCTCGCAGAGGTGGCGGTCGACGGTGAAGCGGTGGTAGGCGTTGCGCTGGGGTCGGCTGCGCGTCGGCTCCCACTCCGGCAGCACCCGGTGTACCAGCCCTCGCTGGTCGAGCGCCTCGATGATCCCAATGACGTTCGGGCCGGCGGACAACAGCTCGACCAGCGCCTGACGTGCCCCCTCGGGCCAGGTGTCCTCCAGGACGGGCACGGCTGCCGTCAGACGATCGAGAGACGACCGGTCGATGGGGACGCCGGCACGAGCGGCGGCCGCCGCTGCCCGCAGGACCAGGGTGGCGTCGACCGGGATGTCGCCCTCGGCCCCTGCTCCACCATCTGTGGAAGTGATGACGTGGACCTCACCGTCGCGCAGCACGAGGCCGGGGCCGAGGGGCCGGTCGCGCCGCGCGAGGCGCCCGAGCGGCCCGGCGAGCGACGAGGCCAGGCGGTGCCATGCTTCGTCCCCGACCCAGGCAACGGTGCGGGCGGCAGTCGCCACCCGGGCCATGAGAGCGTCGGCGTTGTTGTCGCCGAGGGCGGCGGCCACCTCGTCCTGGCGCTCCAGGAGGAGCTCGTCGGCGGCCCGTCCGCTGACCCGGTGCAGCTCGACGCGCACTCCCAACAAGGTGTCCTCGGCAGCCGCAAGAGCGGCGGCGTCGCCGTTCACCAGCACCGGCCGGCCCGACTGCATCGCCCAGTGCAAGGCGTGCACATCCCGCAATCCGCCCCGAGCCTCCTTGATGTCGGGCTCGAGGAGGAAGGCGACCTCACCGGCGTGGTGATGGCGGGCCCGCACCCGTTGGCTCAACTCGGCCAAGAAGCGCGACGAGCGCTTGCGCCACAGGGCCGACGCCCCGTCGGACAGCTTGGTCGTCAGGCTCGCATCGCCGGCCAGATGGCGGGCGGAGAGGGCGCAGGTGGCGGTGTCGAGCTCCCGGGCGGCCAAGGCCAGCGCCTGGCGGGGAGTGAAGACGCCGTGGCCCAACTTGAGCCCGGCGTCCCAAATCGGGTACCACAGCCGTTCGGTCAGGGCCGCCAACTCCTCCTCGGCGAGGCGCCCGGCGTGCAGGAGCCACAGATCGAGGTCGCTCCCGGGCGCCAGCTCCTCCCGTCCGTAGCCACCCACGGCGACGAGGGCGACGCCGTCGATCGCGTCGACGACGGCGTCGGCAAACACCTGGCCGAGCCATTCGTCGGTCACCGCCGACAGCGCCCGGCAGAGCTGTCGACCTCCGAGAGCGGCATCGGTCACCACCGCGGCTCGGGCCGCCCGGATGTCCCCGGCCCCGCCGGCGGAACCGCTCATCAGCACCGACCTCGGATCACAGGGCGTCCTCGCCCACCTCGCCGGTGCGGATGCGGATGATCCGGTCGACCTCGGTGATCCACACCTTGCCATCGCCGATCTTGCCGGTACGGGCCGCAGCCACGATCACTCCGGCTACGTCCTCGGCGTCGAAGAGATCGCAGAGCACCTCGATGCGGGACTTGGGCACCACGTCGACCGTGTACTCCGTGCCCCGGTAG
Source organism: Acidimicrobiales bacterium (assembly GCA_038233555.1). Classification (GTDB taxonomy): domain Bacteria; phylum Actinomycetota; class Acidimicrobiia; order Acidimicrobiales; family CADCSY01; genus JADDRA01. The sequence continues at coordinate 4,257 of JBBSLT010000093.1, read as the reverse complement.
ACCTCGGTCTTGCCCTTCTGGCGCCCGTAGCCCGACGCCTCGGTGATGGTGAGGCCCTTGACCCCGTAGGCGGCCAGCGCCTCCTTCACGTCGTCCAGCTTGTGCGGCTTGATGACCGCCGTCACGAGTTTCACCGGCGAACCAGAGGTTCGCCGGTGAGCTGAAGGACATCGCCGCCTTTGGCGGCGTGCGTGGCCGGCGGCCAACCCAACTGTCGCCCGGTCACGACGCTGGGATGCGGTCGCTCTGGTGGCTTACTGGGGTGCCTAGGGATGAGCCGAGGTCGGAGAGGGCGTAGGCAGTTTCGGCGTGCTGGCTACGGTCGAGGCCAACGAGTTCCTCCTCCTCACTGATGCGCAGGCCCATGGTGACGTCGATCACCTTGGCCAGGGCGTAGGACACCACCAGCGAGTAGGCGAGCACGGCGACGCTGGCCACGATCTGGTCCACCACCAGACCACCACCGCCGCCGAGGAACAAGCCGTCGACGGCCACGGCATTGATCGAGCTGTCGGCGAAGAAGCCCAGCAGCACCGACCCGAGGAGGCCACCGACCAGGTGGATGCCGATGACGTCGAGGGAGTCGTCGTAGCCGAAACGGAACTTGAGGCTGATGGCCAGCAGGCAGATGACCCCGGCGGCGGCGCCGATGAGGATGGGGCTCATCCCGCCCACGAACCCGGCACAGGGCGTGATGGCGACCAGGCCGGCCACCACCCCCGAGGCGGCGCCGAGGGTGGTGGCGTGGCCGTCGCGGAGTCTCTCCACGAGCATCCACGCCAGCATCCCGGCCGAGGCGGCCAAGAAGGTGTTCATGGCCGCCTGGGCGGCCACGCCGTCGGCGGCCAGCGCTGAGCCGGCGTTGAACCCGAACCAGCCGAACCACAGGATCCCGGTACCGATCATGGTGAGGGGCAGCGAGTGGGGAGGCATGGCCTCGGAGCGCCACCCCCGGCGCCGGCCGAGCACGAGGATCACCCCGAGGGCGGCGGCCCCGGCATTGATGTGGACCACCGCACCTCCGGCGAAGTCGAGGGCGCCGAGCTCGGCCAACCAGCCGCCGGCGAAGACCCAGTGGGCCACGGGGGCGTAGACCAGGACCAGCCAGGCGCCGATGAACACCAGGTAGGGCCCGAACTTCATGCGGTCGGCGGTGGCGCCGGTGATGAGGGCCGGGGTGATGACGGCGAAGGTCATCTGGTAGGCGGCGAAGAGGATGAGGGGGATGGTCAGGCCCTCGATCAGGGTGCCCGGCTCGGGACCGACGCCGGACAGACCGATGAAGTCGAGGTTGCCGAGGATGCCACCGTTGCCGAGATCGCCGAAGGCCAGGGAGAAGCCGATCAACGCCCAGAGCACGGCGACGAGGCCCATGGCCGCGAAGTTCTGCATGAGCATCCCCAGCACGTGCTTGGAGCGCACCATCCCTCCGTAGAACAGCGCCAGCCCCGGCGTCATGAACAGCACCAGGGCGGTCGAGGTCAACATCCAGGCGGTGTTGCCAGCGTCCATGTCTCGGTCCTGTCTCGTGGTCGGAAGATCGAAAGGGGTCGACCGACAGGTTGACGACACGTTGTTTCCGGATTGTTACCCGAGCGTGAACGCTCGCTGCAGATGGTCCCGTTCACCGTTCCTGTCGTTGCGCCCACCAGGCGTCGAGGCGCCGGAAGGCCTCCTCCTCGCCGAGCGGTCCTTCTTCGAGGCGTAGCTCCAGGAGAAAATCGAGGGCCCGGCCGATCTCGGGACCGGGGGCCAGGCCGAGGTGGGCCATCACCTGGGTGCCGTCGAGGTCGGGGCGGATGCGGCCCAGCTCCTCCTCGGCGGCCAGGGCCACGATGCGCTCCTCCAGGGTGTCCATGCGTCGGGCCAGCTCCTCGGCCTTGCGCTGGTTGCGGGTGGTGCAGTCGCAGCGGGTGAGCTCGTTGAGCTGTTCGAGCAGCGGCCCGGCGTCGCGCACGTAGCGGCGTACCGCGCTGTCGGTCCAGCCCATCTTGTAGGTGTGGAAGCGCAGATGTAGTTCGACCAGGCGGGAGACGGCGTCGATGTCCTCGGCCGGGTAGCGCAGGGCGGACATCCGCTCCCGGGTCATGCGCGCCCCCACCACCTCGTGGTGGTGGAAGCTGACCTTGCCCTTGGGACCGAAAGAGCGGGTCTTGGGCTTGCCCACGTCGTGGAAGAGGGCGGCGAGGCGAACGATGCGCTCTGGACGGGTCTTGGCCATCACGGCGATGGTGTGGGCCAGCACGTCCTTGTGGTGGTGGATCGGATCCACCTCCAGGGCCAGGCCGGGCAGCTCGGGCAGGAACTCCTCGGCCAGGCCGGTCTCGACCAGGAACTGCAACCCCGCCTCGGGCTCGTCCACCACCACCAGCTTGTCGAGCTCGTCACGGATGCGCTCGGCCGAGACGATCTCCAGGCGGGGGTGCATCGCCCGCACGGCGGCGACTAGTTCGGCGTCGGGGGCGAGTCGGTAGCCGGCGATGAACCGGGCCGCTCGCAGCATCCGCAAAGGATCGTCGCTAAAGGACTCCTCGGGTGAGAGCGGCGTGCGTAGGCGGGAGGTGGCCAAGTCGACGGCACCGCCGAAGGGATCAACCAGCTCGGGGGCGTCGCTCGCTCCGAGGGCCAGCGCCATGGCGTTGACGGTGAAGTCGCGTCGGGAGAGGTCGGCCTCCACCTCGGCAGAGAAGCTGACGTCGGGCTTGCGGGAATCGGGCTGGTAGGCCTCGGCTCGATGGGTGGTGATCTCGAAGTCACGCCCGTCCCGGCGGGCGCCGATGGTGCCGAAGCGCTTGCCCTGAAGCCATACGGCATGGGCCCAGGGGCGTACGACCGCCTCGATCTGCTCGGGCCGGGCGTCGGTGGTGAGGTCGAAGTCGATGCGTTCGAGGGTCCGACCGAGCAGGAGGTCTCGTACCGTGCCCCCCACCAGGTAGAGGCGATGGCCGGCGGCGGCGAAGCGCTCGGCCAGCGGCGCCACCTCGGCGAGCACCGGCTGCAACCGCTCGGGGACCATCGCGCCAACCTAGAGCCTCAGCGGATAGGGGAGCGCCTCAGGGCTCGGCGGCTTCGCCGCCGAGAGAAGGCCCTGTATCTCCCGCTCTTGCCGGCTTCGCCAGCGGGCCGCTCGGGCCACGGGTCCGCCTTTCGGCGGACCCTCTTACCCGTGGCCGAAAAAAGTTCCGGAAATCGCTCAAGGAGTCCGGGAAGGCGTCGATACCTCTTGTAGAAGGTGGGCCCGGGACGGCTGTAACGGCTACCCCGCCCAGTCGGAGCAGTCGCCCCGGCCCGCCTGATCAACACTGCGAACGAGCCGCCCCTCCAACGGGCGGCTCGTCCGCGTCGGTAGCCTCGGGCTGATGTCGGGGCTGCGGGTCGTCCGCTGGGGGACCGAGCGTCTCCGGGTGGGACCGTGGCGGGGCGATGCCCGCCTCGCCTACCTGGCTCCCGTGGCCGAGACGCCACCGGCCACCGCCGGCTTGGTCCGCTACTGCTGCGGCGTTCTCGCCGGGCAGGGCTACGTGGAGGTCGTTACCGGGGCCCTCGGCCAGAGCGAGCAACGCGGCTTCCTCGAGGCCGGCTTCGCCGTACGCGAGGAGCTTCATCTACTGTCGCGCCCTCTGGCCGACCTTCCTCCTGTTCCCGCGGCGCCGTTGCGCCGGGGACAGCGTCGGGACCGCAGCGATGCCCTCGACATCGACGCCCTCGCCTTCCCTCCCTTCTGGCGCCTCGACGACGCCGGCTTCTCCGAAGCCCTGGCTGCCACCCGCAACGCTCGCTTCCGGGTGGCAGCCAAGGACGGGGTGCTCGGCTATGCCATCTCGGGACGCTCGGGATCGAGGGGCTACCTGCAGCGCCTGGCCGTCGACCCCACCGTCGAGGGTCGAGGATTGGGACGGGCACTGGTCGTGGACGGGTTGCGCTGGATGCGGCGCCGGGGGGCGTCGCAAGTGGTGGTGAACACCCAGGTGGGCAACGAGCGGGCCCTGCGCCTCTACCAGCACCTGGGCTTCCGGCTCGAGCTCACAGGCCTCGCCGTGCTCACCCGACGCCTAGAGGACCGGGAGCTGACGTCCTGAGGGTGACATCGCCATCGCAACCGGAGGTTGCTCGGCAAGCTATTTGTGCTGCGGGCACCGCCGTCTTGATGGCCGTCCTCATCCTCCTTCCCTTCGGCCCCTTCGGTCCGCCGGCCGGAGCTCAGGGCCAGCCGCCGGCTGGGCGGATCTCACTGGCCTCCCAGACGGCTTGGGTGGG
>JBBSLT010000092.1:0-9295 GCA_038233555.1 Acidimicrobiales bacterium | reverse complement strand
GCCTTGTCGACCCCGGCGAAGGCCCGGCGGACGGGAAAGCCCTCGCCCTCGTAGCCGCCCGGCGCCGTGGTCACCGACCGGATCGGGCGGGTGACCGCGGCGGGGTCGGGGACCGGGAGACGAGGCAGGGCGAGGGTGTCGACGACGACCGCAGGCATGAGAGGTACCTCCTTGCAGATGGTGAATGATCTACTCTTTTCCAACACTCTTGATACGTCAACTATTCCAGTAGCTATCTTTCTTCGAGGTGAGCGAACCGAGGTGGTTAAACGAGGACGAGACCAGGGCGTGGCGGGGCTTCCTGCGCCTGCATCAGGTGCTGCGGGCCGAGCTCGAGCGGGAACTGACCCGTGACGCCGGCCTCTCGTTGGCCGACTACGAGGTGTTGGTGGCCCTCTCGGAGGCCGAGGGGCGACGGCTGCGGATGTGGGCTTTGGCCAGCATTCTCCAGTGGTCACGCAGCCGGCTGTCGCATCAGGTGAGCCGGATGCAGGACCGTGGCCTGCTGCGCCGGGAAGACTGCCTCACCGACGCCCGCGGCGCCTTCGCCACCCTCACCTCTGCCGGTCTGGCTGCCATCGAGGCAGCCGCTCCCGGACATCTGGAAGGCGTCCGCCGCCATCTGCTCGACCGGTTATCGCCGGATCAGGTGCGGGCCATGGCCGAGATCAGCGAGGCCGTCCTGGAGCCCTTCCCTGACGCTGCGCCCTCGTGACCGACCTTCCCGGCGGGTGCTCGGACCGCCGAGCGCGTTCGTCGTGGGCCGCCTCGGCCGAGACCACCTCGCCGGAGAGCTTGCGGTAGGAGTCGAACCGCTGCCGATCGAGCGAGCCGCCGGCCACGGCAGCCAGCACCGCGCAGCTCGGTTCGCGGTCGTGCTGACAGTCGCCGAAGCGACAGCGCCGAGCCAGCTCCTCGACGTCGGCAAAGGCGGCCGCCAGCCCTTCGTCTCCTCGCCAGAGCGGCAGCGAGCGCAGGCCGGGCGTATCGATCAGCACGCCTCCGCCAGGGACGGGGACGAGCTGGCGGGTGGTGGTGGTGTGCCGGCCGCGCCGGTCGTTGTCACGTACGTCGCCGATGGCCAGTGTGTCGGTGCCGAGCAGGGCGTTGGCGAGGGATGACTTGCCCGCTCCCGAGGGCCCGATCAGCGCCCCGGTCCGGTTCGGTCGCAAGATCCGGGCGACGTCGTCGATCCCGTCGCCGGTGGCGGTGCTGGTGAGCACGATCTCGGCACCGACGAGTCGCTGCTCGGCGGTCACCCGGATGTCGTCGGAGGCCTCGAGCAGGTCGGCCTTGGTGAGCACGACGACGGGGGCGGCACCGCTCTCCCAGGCCATCAGTAGCTCCCGCTCCACCCGGGCGAGGTGGAGGCGGTCGGTCGGGGCGACGATGAGGACGACGTCGAGGTTGGCGGCCAGAACCTGCTCGACGTCACGAGCCGGGTCCTGGCGGCTGAGCACCGACCAGCGAGACAGGATGGTCTCGAGCAGTGCGCGCTCGGAGTCGATGAGGCGCATAGCGACCCAATCGCCGACGGCGGGCAGGAGCTCGGCGACGGCCAGGCGACATCCGTCGGCCCCTTGGACCAGGCAGGCCCCTCGCTCGACGCGCACGACGCGGCCCGGGACGTGGTCGCCGGCGGGGACCGAGGCGTACAAGGTGGCCACTCGCTCGTCCCAGCCGAAGGGAACGAGGCCGTCGAAGGACTCGGTCACGGCGATCCCGGACCTCCCGTCTCGGCCTCCAGCTCGGCGCGAGCGGCCGCCAGCAGGCCCACCCGTTCGCCCACCTCGGCCAAGCCGCGGTCGACCTCGGCCAAGGTCCCCGCCACGGTGGTGGCCACCAGGGCCGTCACCACCGCTTCCAGCGCCTCCACCGCCGGCTCCGCCTTGGCCAGTGACTCACCTCGCGCCGGTTGCGCCAGGGCGCTCGTCACCACCAGAACATCGTCGATGGCCAAGGCCTGGACCTCGATAGCCGCCCGGGCGTCGGTCAGACCGCCGGTTTCGAGGGCGGCGTTGGCGCTCGCTGCGGCCACGGCGTCACGCAGCCGGCGGTGCAGCCGGGCCTCGGGGCTGTGCGCCCCGGCCCACGACGCCGGCGCCTTGGACGCCACGCCGGGAACGATCTCCCCGGCCCGGGCGAAGCGTCGCTTCCCCGAGATTGCGACGGTGGCGCCCCAGCCCACCAGCACGACCAGGATTGCCAGCACCACCAAGAGCGTCATGCCCCGCCCGCCCCTGACCGCCACACGAGGTAGACGGCGGCGGCGACGATCAGGGCGGCGACCACGGCGGCGGTGATCTTGACCGTGCTCCACGGTCGCTGGCCCTGCACCTCACCGGTCATGCCGTTGATGAAGACCTGGAAGGGCTGACCGGCGTAGATCACGGTCAGCAACCAGATCGGCAGGAGCAGGTGGCGAAAGGTCAGGGACCGCAGCGTCGTCTCGACTCGATTGACGTCCTGGCGATCACCGCCGATGTCTCGCCGGACGGTCTGGTCGATCTCGGCCGCCATGCGCCGCTCGGCCTCGCCGAAGCACTCCTCGACGTCGTGGTCGTAGGTGCGGCAGAGGTGGCCGGCCAGGTACTCGGCCGAGAACGCCTTGGCCGAGGCGGTCGGCCACGGTTCGAGGGCTTCCACCTTGTCGCGGTCGAACCCGTCGTTGGCGAGCACGCAGATGTCGTCGAACACATTGTTCACCCGGCCCGACGCCCGGCGCCAGCGGACCCTCGTCTCGGTGCGCTGCTGTTGACCGCGGCCCACAGTGACGGTGTAGGTGTCGCCCCGCCGGCCCTCGTACCACGTGGTGGCGTCGGCGTCGTAGGTGAAGTAGGAGGCGTAGACGCTGGCGAAGGATCCCACCCGGCGGTACTTCTTGAACTCGCCGGGCGCGAACCACCGGACCTTGATCCATGCTTCGAGACTTCCCCGGGCACCGGCCTCGTCGACCTGGAAGGGAAGCACGCCATCGACGGGCAGGCGGGCCGGGGCCTCGTGCACGTCGTCGCGTTGGATGGGGGTGGCGCAGTAGGGGCAGCGGGTGGCGGTCAGGGTGCCGCTGAAGGTCGTGTGGCCCCCGCAGCTCTGGCACACGATCTCCTTCTCGCCGACCAGCCGCGGGCCCTCGGCGGCGGCGCGAGTACGGGAGGCAGCGACCGCCGCCCGGAAGTCCTGCTCGACGCTCACCCGGCCGGCGTCTTCGACGATGTCCTGCTCGTTGCCGCAGTGGGGACAGCGCAGCCGCTGCACGCCGATGTCGAACTCGAGCTGACCACCACACGCTGCGCAGGGGTACGTGCGGGTCTCCTCGGTGACGTGGCGCACGGCCCGCTGGTCGGACCCCGCGGGCGGGGCGAGCGGCAGATCGTCGTCCACAGCGCTCACTCCTGCCCGGGCAGGGGCGGGGGCATGGCCGCCGGCACTGCGAACAACCCCGACAGGGTGGGGACCGTGCCGGCCGCGGCCCAGCCCGCCATCCCCTCCGACCACACGAGCGTGGTGGGCCCGACCTGCCCGTTGGCCACGGCCGCTTGGAGCTGCTGCAGGTCGAACGGCCCATCAGGCTGTCCGCCGGCGTCGACGTGGAAGCGAGCGCCATCCGGCAACGGGGGCGGCGTGACGCCGGTTCCGGCGCTGGCGCCCGGCGACATGGCCGCCTGCATCTGGCCCGCCATCTGGCCGGCCAGGGCCACCCCGAGGCCCGCCTGGACAAAGTCACCGGTGGTGCCGCCTCCCGGGTTGGCGGCGGCGGCCAGCATGGCGTCGGCCGCCCGGACCTGCTGGTAGCGGTCGATCGGCCCGAGGTTGGTGAGATAGCCCTTCTCCTCCACGCCGCGGGCCACGCCGGCGGTCATGGCCTGGGTGATCTCCTCGGGCAGGGAGATGTTCATGGTGATCTGGGTGACGACCAGGCCGAACTCGTCGTCGATGCGCTCGGTGACGAAGTCGCGGAGCCTCTCGGACAGTTCGACCTGGCGCCCCTGGAGCTCGATGGCCCCCTGGCCGGTGGCCATCACCATGTCGGAGAAGGCCAGGGTGATGACCCGGCGCAACAGCTCGGCGATCTCCTCGGCCTGGACGTCGCTGTCGGTGCCGATGACCTCGCGCACGAAGACCTCGATGTCTTGGATCTTCACCACGCACAGCCCGTTGGCCCGCACCTGCACCATGCCGAAGTCCGGGTCGCGCACGGTCACCGGCTGGGCCGTCCCCCACCGCAGATCGGTGACGGGCCGGGTGTTGATGAAGTACACCTCGCTGCGGAAGGGGCTATCGAAGCCGTGCTTCCAGCCGGCGAGGGTGGAGAGGACCGGCAGGTTCTCGGTCGTCAGCTCGTGGGGCCCGGGGTCGAAGGAGTCGGCCAGCTGGCCCCGGTAGACGAACACCGCCCGCTGGCCCTCGCGCACGATGAGCTGCGCCCCGTTCTTGATCTCGTTGTTGTAGCGAGGGAAGCGCCACGCCAGCGTCGAGCGGGAGTCGTCGATCCACTCGATGATGTCGACCAGCTCGCCCCTGAGCTTGTTGATCAGCCCCATCTCGACCCCCTGCTCATCCTGGCCCCAGCGTAGGGGACGGCCAGGATGTCGTCGGTCGCCCTCCGGCCAAGGAGTGCCCACCGCCCCGGCGGGTAGGCGTGAGGATCATCGACCCGGCCGAGGTGCCCACCGCCCATCGCTGCACGGTCGTGATTGCCACTCGTGGCCGGCGGGAGTCGTTGCTGCACTCCCTCGAACGGCTGCGAGCGTTGTCGGGAGACCCTCCGGTCATCGTGGTCGACAACGGCTCGCGCGACGGCTCGGTCGCCGCCGTGCGGTCGGCTCATCCCGATGTCGACATCGTCGCCCTCGACCACAACCTCGGTGCCCCGGCCCGCAACGTCGGGGTCCGGTTGGCACGCACGCCGTACGTGGCCTTCGCCGACGACGACTCCTGGTGGGCGACCGGAGCGCTGGCCCGTTCGGTCGAGCTGTTCGATGCCCACCCAAAACTCGGCCTGATCGGCGCCCGCATCCTCGTCGGTCCCGAGGAGCGGGAGGACCCCACCGCGGCGGTGATGGCCGCCAGCCCGCTGCCCTCTCCACCCGGACTCCCCGGGCCGGCGGTGCTCGGCTTCTTGGCCTGTGGAGCAGTCGTACGCCGGTCGGCATTCCTGGAGGTGGGCGGATTCGACGAGCTGCTGTTCTTCCTCGGAGAGGAGCAGCGGGTGGCGCTCGACCTCTCGGCCCAGGGTTGGCATCTGAGCTATGCCGACGACGTGGTGGCACACCACCATCCCAGCCCGCCGGGTGACCCGGTCGGACGTCGCCGCCGCCAGCTTCGCAACGACGTCCTGACCGCATGGTTGCGCCGGCCGGCCCGGGTGGCTGTGAGCCGCACCGTCGCCTTGGGAGCCGCCGCCCTGCGGGGTGACCGTACGGCCGGAGGCGCCCTCGGCGAGGTCTTGGTGCGACTGCCGCATGCCTGGCGCTCTCGCGTCCGGCTCCCCGCAGCCGTCGAGCGGGCGGTGCGAGCGCTCGAGTAGCGGGAGAGAACGGGATCACATGATGAATGAAAGTTCCCTATTGGTCGTTTGTCTCTCGGGGCCGGGGGTAGGGCTCGGCTGCCTCGCGTGGGCAGCGGACTCCGGGAAAGCGATGCAGCAGCAAGAGGAGCGAATCGTGGCCTTGGTCCTCGGGATCAACGCAGTGTTCCATGACCCGGCCGCCGCCCTGGTGGTCGACGGCCGCATCGTGGCCGCCGCCGAGGAGGAGCGCTTCAGCCGTCGCAAGCACGGCAAGGTGCCGGTGCCGTTCTCCACGTGGGAGCTACCAGAGCAGGCGGCACGGTGGTGCCTAAGCGAAGCGGGCATCAGCGCCGGCGACCTCGACGCCGTGTCCTACTCCTACGATCCTGCGCTGGCGCCACCTCTCGGCCCCGACCCCACCGCCGATGACTGGGAGGGGCTGCGCACGCTGTTCGCCCAGCGGGCGCCGTTGTTCCTACAGGCCCTGTTTCCCAACCTCGATCCTTCCATCGTGCGCCACGTACCCCATCACGTGGCCCATGCCGCCTCGGCCTACCTGGGCGCGCCCTTCCCCAGCTCGGCGATGATGGTGCTCGACGGCCGGGGCGAGCGAGGGTCGTTCCTCGCCGGCCACGTCCGCCAGGGAGACCTCGAGGCGCTGGCCCAGGAGCGGTCGAATGCCTCGGTGAGCGTCGAGCTTGAGCACCTGCTGGTCGGCCATCCCGATATCGCCGCCGCCGCCGTCGTCGGTGTTCCCAACGCCCTCGGCCACAGCTCCTGTTGGATGACCTCGCTCAGTCCTCCACCGGGGTGGCGATGGCACCCCCCCACTCCATCCAGGAGCCGTCGTAGTTGCGGACGTCGGGATGGCCGAGGTGGTCGGCCAGCACCACGAAGGTCAACGCCGAGGCGGCACCGACTAAGCAGTACGAGACCACCGGGCGGTCCCAGCGTACGCCGACCTGCTCGTAGCGCTCCCGTAGCTCGCCGGGGTCGAGGAAGCGAAAGGTCTCCGGATCGAACAACGTGGGCCACCCCACGTTGACCGCTCCGGGGATGTGCCCATGTCGATGCGCCATCGGGAAGGGACATCCCTCCGGCGGCGCACCCCGATACAAGCCTTCGGAGCGGGCATCGATGAGCCCGATGCCGCCATCACCGACCAGGGCAGCCACCTCGACGAAGTTGGCTCGAAGCGTTCGATTGGCGCCAGCCGGGGGCGGATACTGCGTCGGCGTGACCCGGGGTACCTCGGTAACCAGGGGACGGCCTTCGCTCGTCCAGGCGCCATGGCCTCCGTCGAGCAGCCGTACGTCGCCGTGGCCCCAGTAGCGCAGGACCCAGTAGACGTAGGCCGCCCACAGCCCTCCCTGGTCGCCGTAGACCACGACCGTGGTCGCCGGCTCGACGCCGAGGCGGGACATCGCCTCGGCAAAGCCCTTGGCGCCCACCACGTCGCGGCTGTCCTGCCGGCAGAAGTCGACATCCCATTGCAGCCAGAGCGCACCGGGGATGTGGCCGAGCTCGTAGAGCATCTCGTCCTCGTCGACCTGGACGACTCGCACGGAGGGATCGTCCAGGTGGTCCTGCAGCCATTGAGGATCTACCAGTCCGGCCATCCCGGCGAGGGTAGCGAAGGCTGGTCGGGAGGCTGACATTTCAACCATGGCTTGCGTAGGGCGAGAGCCGACCGACATCCTCCTGCTGATATGTACCAGACCCAGATGGTGCGGCGTTGCGTTGCATCCGCGAGGTGACGCTCATGCGGGGAAGTCCCTTGCCGTACAGGCTGGCACCGCCGGTTACTCGTCGCACCCCGACGATCCCCGCCTGGCTCCCGACCTCGTTTTCGGAGCCACAGCCAGCGCCACGTTCACGGTGGCCGCCGGGGAGACTGTCGACTTCCGTCTCAGCTCCTCACCCGCCTTCGGTGAAGCTGCGGTGGCCCATCCTGAGGCTCCAACGGTCGACGACACCCTGGCCGCCTGGGAGTCGTGGAAAGCTCAACTTCGACTACCGCTTCGCCTGGCTGCGTGACCTAGCGCGAAGCTCGGCGCGGACGGATCAGCGGCAGCGGTAGCCGACGCTGGGCATTCGCTTCGCTAGGGCCGGGAAGACTTTGTCGTGTGCCCGGTCGCCTCAGTCGTCTCTGGAACGTCTTGTGGGCTCCCCGACCGTACAAGTTCGAGCCGAAGCGGGCTAGCCCGACGTGCCGATCTTTGCACCGTTTTCGCCGCACGCCCGGATGAGGCGGTAGTCCTCCGCTCGGGTTCGTGTCAACGTGATCGGCGGCAATGACGTGGAGGGCGGCGAAGGTCATGAGGAAGGTGAGGCTGGCCGCTGCGGCGAAGGTCGCCGGCGGCCCCATGACGGCCAACTTGGCCCACACCGCCACGCACCGGGCCCCAGCGCCTCTCCGGGGTAGTGGCCGAAGGTGAAGTGAAGGCATCGACCGCCATGGTGAGGATGTAGCCGACGATCAACACCCAGGAGAGGCCGGCGGCTAGGCCCTCATGGCCGAACACCCGAAGGAATGAACAGGTACCGCCTCCCTCGCCCAGCTCATCGGCGAGCGCTACGTGGCTCCCATCGAATCGGGTAGGCAACATGGCCAGCGGGTAGGCGAGGGCCAGGGGGTGGTCCAAATGCAGTTCTTCGACCGAGCCGAGGCCGGGGGACAGCTGGCCGACCGAATGCAGAACGAGTCATTGGTGGATCCGGTGGTGCTGGGCCTGCCTCGGGGCGGCGTCCCCGTCGCCTTCGAGGTGGCCACCCGCCTCGGCGCCCCGCTCGATGTCTTCGTCGCCCGCAAGATCGGTGTCCCGAGCCAGCCCGAGCTGGGCATGGGCGCTGTCGCCGAGGGAGGCACGGTCGTGCTCACCCAGCACCTCATCACCGCCTTGGGCATCTCCGAGGAGAGGCTGCGTGAGCTCACCGCCCGAGCGCACGAGGAGCTCGAACGGCGAGTTCGCCACTACCGGGGCGACCGTCAGCTACTCCCACTCGAAGGTCGGGACGTCGTCCTGATCGACGACGGGCTGGCGACGGGGGTGACGGCGGAGGCGTCGCTACGGGCGCTGCTGGAGCTCCGACCCCGCCGCCTGGTGCTGGCCGTGCCGGTGTGCAGCCAGGAGTCGGCATCTCGGCTCGGAGAGCTGGCCGAGGTGGTGTGCCTGGTCACGTCCTCGCACTTCGGTGCCGTGGGCGTGTGGTACGACGTGTTCGACCAGACGGCGGACGACACGGTGCTGGCGCTGCTCGATCGGGCTCGGTCGGTCGGTCCCCCCAAGGGCCGGTGACGGCGGTGGCGGAACGAGCTGTGACCCCAACAGGTGGTGGCTCTGTCGTGCACGGCGATCTGGCCATTGTGCGAGAACCCGAGGGGATGGTCGTGTTCGCACACGGCAGCGGCAGAAGCCGGCACAGCAGCCGTAATCGCCACGTCGCCGGCCTGCTCAAGGACCGCCAGCTCGCTACCCTGTTGATGGATCTGCTCACCACCGACGAGGAAGCGGTCGACGTTCGCACCGCCCACCTTCGCTTCGGCAAGTGCCGGCATGGTCAACGTAGGCCAGCTCGTGCGGGAACGCCATGGCGACGAGGGTGTCGTGCTGGTTGGCTTCGCCGGTCATCAAGGAAGCGTCATCGCCGCCGACGAATGGGGTGGGCCGATGCAGCGGATGTGAGTTCCTCCCGCACCGGCGTGCTCCCAGTCGGACGCGAACGTGCGCTCGACCGGCTTATCGCCGAAGGGTTGGTGATCCGGACTTCCTCTTGGTGGCCGGC
>JBBSLT010000091.1:0-9559 GCA_038233555.1 Acidimicrobiales bacterium | reverse complement strand
CCCCCCCCCCCCCCCCCCCCACGACTCCTATGGCCACGGCACCCCCACCATGGGATTCGGCGTTGCCGATGAGGTTGGCGATCACCCGCACCAAGCGTCGCTTGTCGGCCTGGACGATGCAGTCGACGGCGTCGGCGCCCACGGCGAGGGGAATATCGGCGTCGGTGGCGGCGGCCATGGCGTGGAAGACAAGCTCGCTGATCCGGACCTCTTCCAGGTGGAGTCGTGCCGCTCCGGCGTCGAAGCGGGAGATCTCGAGCAGGTCCTCCACCATGGTCGAAAGGCGGGTGACGTCGGCCACGAGGAGGTCGAGGGCGGCCCGTGCCCGTTCGGGCATGTCGGCCCGCTGCCCCTCCAGCACTCCGATCGACGCGGTCAGGGTGGTCAGCGGGGACCGCAGCTCGTGGCTCACGTCCGAGGCAAAGCGGGCGTCTCGCTCGATGCGTTCCTGGAGGGCGCCGGCCATGTCGTTGAACGAGGTCACCAGCGTGCCGAGGTCGGCGTCGTCGATGTTGGCCACCCGGGTGTCGAGGCGACCTCCGGCGATAGCCACGGCGGCGGCACTCACGTGGGCCAGAGGTCGTAGCACCCGGCGGCTGACGCTGAAGCCCAGCGCCGCCCCGGCGATGGTGGTGACGAGGGCGGCCGAGAGCAGGGAGATCCCCAGCGAGGCTAGCGTGTCCTCCAACCCCTCGAAGGAGGTGACCTCGAAATAGGCCGAGCTGACCGCCGGCAGGGGCAACCCGACGGCCAGCTGGGTCTGGCCCTCGACGAGGAAGCGCATCCGCGCCGGCTGGCCTCTCGCCACCGTCGACCGCAGCTCGGGCGGCAGGTCGTCCTCGCCGATGCCGAGGGGGGCGAACCACGCCCCCTCCCGCAACAACACGGGCGTCCCACCGGTGGTCTCCAGGGCGTCGAGCGAGCTGCTCACGTCGCTGCCGGCCGACCGGAGCCGGTCGCGCAGGTAACGGGCGTTGAGGTACGCCTGGTTGGTCGACACCGCCTCTCGCTGGCGGACCAGGCTCTCCCGGACCAAGCCGTAGGTCACCGCCGCCAGGATGGCGGAAAGGACCAGCGCCCCCAGGGTGAAGGCGGCGAGGATTCGGGCCCGCAGGCCGAGGGTGGTGGTCTTGTTTCCCATCTCCAGGCGCCTCGTCAAGCCTGGAGCTTGTAGCCGAGCCCCCGGACGGTGACGACATGGCGGGGAGCGGCCGGGTCCGCCTCCACCTTGGTGCGCAGCCGGCGGACGTGGACGTCGACCAAACGCCCGTCACCGAAGTAGTCATAACCCCACACCCGCTCAAGGAGCTGTTCCCGGCTGAAGACCCTCCCGGGGACCGACGCCAGCTCGCACAGCAGACGGAACTCGGTCTTGGTGAGGTGGACCTCGGTGCCCGCTCGGCGCACCGAGCCCTCGTCGGGGACGATCTCGAGCTCGCCGAAATTGAGCTGGGAGTGGCCGGAGGCGGAGGGACGGGCCCGACGAAGCAGGGCCCGGATGCGAGCCGAGAGCTCCTTCGGTTGGAACGGCTTGGTGACGTAGTCGTCCGCGCCCGCTTCCAGGCCCGCCACCACGTCGTGGGTGTCGGCCCGGGCAGTGACCATGAGGATGGGGACGTCGCTGGTGCGACGGATGGCTCGGCACACTGCGAAGCCGTCCATGCCCGGCAGCATGATGTCGATCAGGACCACGTCGGCCGGGCGTTCGGCGAACACCCCGAGGGCGTCCTCTCCCGACGCCGCCTCGTCGACGATCCAGCCCTCGTCCTCAAGGCCCATCCGCACGGCGGTGCGGATGCGTTCGTCGTCTTCCACTGACAGGATCCGGGTACCCACCCCATGAGGATGCCTCATCGGGATGGTGTAGCGGCGCCAAGCACCTCCAGCCGGGTCGGGCAGTGGCCGATCGTCACGAGAACGTCAACCAGGAGTCACGAGGACGTCGGGTGGTTTTGGAAGGATGGGCGCCATGATTTCGCCCCCGCGTACCTTTGCCTCGGAGCCCGATGGGCTCGAGGTGGCGTTCGAGGAAGAGATCGTGGTGCTCACCGTTCGCGGCCACCTCGACGCCGCCGTCGGTGATGCGGTGGCGGCAGCCACCGAAGGGGCGGTGGCCCAGCAGGCCCGGCGACTCGACATCGACCTGCGGGCGGTCTTGTCGTTCACCGTCGAGGGTGCTGCCGCCCTGCGGGCCTGTCGGTCCCGGGCCGCCGGCCTGCGCGAGGGCCTCCACTACCGCACGGGTCGGGGCCCGGGCCGCGACGCCCTCTTGGCGGCGTATCCACGCGCCTGACCGCGACCTCGCCGTCGCAACCGGAGGTTGCTCGGCGAACTGATGGTGCTCCCGGCGGCGGCGGAGCCACCACCGGGAGCACTGAACACCTTCCGGGCTCGCTCTGCTCGCCTGGACCACCCTCCGCACTGACCACTTCTGGGGCGGGCTCTCGCCCGCCGTGGCCGCCATCCAGAGGGGCCGCCTTCGGCGGCGGGTGGGTGGCCGGCGGCCGTGGGCGGCATGGTTGGCCGGCGGCCGTGCCGGACCGACGCTCAGCTGCCGGTTGCTCCTGCGCTCAGTAGGAGGTCTCGCAGGGGGTGGAAGAGGGCGGGGGTCGTGGCCAGGGTGTAGGTGGTGGAGGGAGGATGGCCCGTGAGGTCGCCGATGGTGGCGCCGGCCTCTTGGGCGATGAGGGCGCCGGCGGCGAAGTCCCAGGGCTGAAGGCCCTGCTCGTAGAAGCCGTCGAGGCGCCCGCAGGCCACCCAGCACAGGTCGACCGACGCCGCTCCGGCCCGGCGGATGTCGCGCACGACCGGCAGCACCTGGGCGAGGATGGCGGCCTGGTGGGCCCGACGCTGCGCCCCATAGGAGAAGCCGGTGCCTACCAGGGCCAGGGCCAGGTCGGCCCGGTCGCTGACGCTGATGGACTCACCGTTGAGGGTCGCCCCTGCACCACGCACGGCGGCGAAGGTCTCGTCGTGGACGGGGTCGGCCACCACCGCCACCTCGGGGCGGCCGTGGTGCTCCACGGCGATGGACACGGCGTAGGCGGGCAGGTTGTAGAGGTAGTTCACGGTGCCGTCGAGGGGGTCGATCACCCACCGCCACCCGTTGGTGCCGGCGTCGGCAGTCCCCTCCTCGGCCAGGATGCCGTCGTGGGGGCGGGCGGTGCGGATGGCGCCGACCACCAGGTCCTCCGACGCCCGGTCCACATCGCTGACCAGGTCGGTGAGGCTCGTCTTGGTGGTGATGAGCCCATGCGATGTGCCTCGGCGCCGCAGCAGGAGGGCACCCGCCTCCCGGGCCAGGCGCAGGGCGAGGGCGAACACCTCGTCGATCTCAGAATCGGTCTCGGAGGCCGGCACCGCCGTACTCTAGGAGGCTGTGGCGCCGCAGCTGATCGCACAGGCGCCGGCGCAGGCGTTGGCCGTCTATGCCCACCCTGACGACCCCGAGGTGTCCTGTGGCGGGCTCCTGACCCGCTGGGCGGCGGCCGGCACCGAGGTGCATGTGGTGGTGGCCACCCGAGGTGACAAGGGCTCCGCCGATCCGGCGACGGACCCGGTCGAGTTGACCGAGCGCCGGGCGGCTGAGGTGGCGGCCGCCGCCGAGGTGCTCGGGCTGGCCGGCGTCGAGCTGCTCGACCACCCCGACGGGGAGCTGGCGCAGGTGCCCCATCTGGTCCGCCAGTTGGTGGGCATCGTCAGGCGGCTGCGCCCCCAGGTGGTCATCGGGGTCGACCCGACGGCGGTGTTCTTCGGGGACGCCTACGTCAATCACGTCGACCACCGGAGCATCGGCTGGGCCCTGCTCGATGCCGTGGCCCCGGCCGCCTCCTCGCCCCTGTATTTTCCCGAGCAGGGCGCAGCTCACCAGGTGGCGACACTGCTCCTCTCGGGCACGCTCGACCCCGACGCCTGGGTTGACGTGGAGGACTCCCTCGACGCCAAGGTGGCAGCCATGTTCTGCCACCGCAGCCAGCTGAGCGACGACGCCACCGAGTGGTTGGGGGACTTCGTGCGTCAACGGGCCGCCGAGGAGGGCCGGCGGGCCGGGGTCGGCTACGCCGAAGGGTTCCGACGGCTGCGCCTGGTCCGGTAGGACTCGGAGGGTTCTGGGACGATGTCCTTGCGCCACTCGGCCATGGCGCGGAGCACCAGGACGGCGACCACGGCGACGCCGAGGGCGCAGGCGATGGCGCCGATCAAGCCGGCACCGCCGGCGATGAGGGTGCACCCGCGGTCCGGCGTCCCGTCGTCGGGCCCGCACTGGAGCTCGGTGATGGCGTAGGCGATGAGACCGCCGCAGACGCCGCCGACGACGATGGACAAGAAGGCCAGCGCTCGAGCGCCCACCGAGGGCAGGGCGGTGGGGGTGTAGGCTCGTACGACCGGCCCAGGGTACGAATCGGGCATCCAGACAGGGTACGGGCAGGGCCGCCGGTGCGTTGTGGTGGCTGGGGTGGTGCGCGAAGATAACGGGTACATTTCAGGGCGCAAGAGTGACCGGGGATTCCCCCGTGACAACAAGCCCAGGACCGAGCACGGAGGCCGAGCAGGCGTGCCGCTTTCCGAGAACGAGCAGCGCATCCTTCAGGAGATCGAGCAGCAGCTCTATGACTCCGACCGGGATCTGGCCCGCAAGGTCGGCTCCACCACCATCTACCGCCACGCCGGGCGGAATCTCAAGTGGGCCGGGCTCGGCTTCTTCGCCGGCCTTATCCTCATGGTCCTGACCGTCCAGACGCTGGCCTTGGCCTTTGCCGGGTTCTTGGCCATGCTCGGCTCAGGGATCGTGTTCCAGACCAACCTGCGCAAGATGGGTCGGGCCGGCTGGCGGGAGTGGACCGAATCGATGGGCGTCACTGGCATGCGCGACTACTTCGGGACCACCTCGCAGCGGGTGCGGGAGCGCTTCAACAAGAAGGAGGAGTAGTCCCGACCGTCTGTCTCTCAGACGGCGGTGGTGGTGCGCACGTCGAGGCGGCGCTCCCGCCCCGCCAACAGGGGACGCGGGTCCAACGCCCGGCGCACCCGGGCTGGGGTGGTGAGTTGGTCGTCGATGCTGCGCTCCACGTCGGCGCCAGCTTGTGCAGCCCGGTCCGCCACCTCGCCATCGACCCCCTCGGGCCCGTAGCCAGCCGTGGTGGTGACGCCGGCGAGAGCGTTGAGCAGCCGGTGGTCGACGCCGGTGGTCCCGCCGGCTCTCTGGGCGTACTCGATGGGAGTCTCCCAGGGCCGGGGTGCGCTGCCGAGGACGGTCAGGGCCTCGCCCACCTCCGTCCATGTCACCAGCACCCGCTCGGCCGGGGTGGCGGCTGCGCTTCGCCGGCCAGCCCGCCGCCGCCGCCGGATGAGCTCCAGGACGGCCAACCACCCGGCGAGGGCAACGACCGGCACGAGGGCCATCAGCGCCACTCGTCCCAGCCACGAGGGAACCGTGGGCCCGTCGTCGGCTCCAGCACCCGAGGCGTCACCGGGATCGGTGGCCGGCGTCTCGTCACCGGGCACGCTGGTGGGGGCGATGGTGGCTTGCGTCGGCGGCCGGGTGGTGGCGGTGGTTGGATCGGCCGGGGTGGCTTGCTGCTCGGGGATGCCGGTGTAGCCCTCGGCGTTGGGCATGCCCCGTCCCGGCGTCGGCTCAAAGGCGACCCAGCCGTACCCGGACAAGAAGACCTCGGGCCAGGCATGGGCGTTGAGACCCCGGACGTGGAAGACGCCTTCGGAATCTTGTTCCCCCGGCGTGAAGCCCACGGCCACCCGGGCGGGCAGGCCGATGGCACGGGCCATGGCGGCGAAGGCGCCGGCGAACTGCTCGCAGTAGCCGCGCCGGGTCTCGAACAAGAAGCGCTCGAGGTCGTCGCCTCCGTGGCCGGGTGCGATGGTCAAGTCGTAGGTGAAGGCCCCGCTGCGGAAGTGGTCCTGGAGCATCCGAGCCCTCTCGTACTGCGTCTGGCCTTCCCGGGTGATGGCCTTCGCCTCGGCCATCACCGCCGGGCTGAAGCCTGGGGGCAGGGCGGTGTAGGTCTCGGCCAGCCCGGCCGGCGCCGAGTTCGCCACCTCGTCCAACTCCTCGGCGCCGAGCGTCTTCACCTCCGACTCCACCCGGTAGACGAGTCCCGCAGCGGTCTCCTCCTCGGTCAGCAGGCTTGCCGAGTCGGGGTCGAAGCGGACATCGGTGCCGGCGACGCCCACTGCCAGGTAGGCGGCAGGAAGCCAGATCGAGGCCAGGGCCGCGATCTCGAAGTCCTGCACCACGGTCTGGGTGGTAGCCAGCTCGTCGGCGGGCGCGTCGGGGAGGCGTCCGTTGGCCTTCTGGTACTGGCCCCGGGACGACCAGATGCGGCCGTCGAAGATCTCGAGTGAGGTGAGGCGCCAGTAGCTGCGGGCGTCGGTGGCGACCGTGAAGACCTCGACCTCGGACTGGTCGACGATGCGGCTGCGGATGTCCACGAGAGGACTCACCGTGACCCGGGACCCGGAGCCGTCTCGCTCACCGGCTCGCCACGGGATGACGGCACTGGCCTCGGCTCCGGGCAGGAAGGGACCGACCACCACGGCGGCCACCACCGCTGTCGTCCCGAGCACGGCTCCCGAGCGCAGGAGTGAGCGGGAGCCGGCACTGGTGTCGGTGGTCATGCGGTTGTGAGCACGGGCGTGGACCAACAGGCGTTGGGTGAGCCAGTAGAAGGCCAAGGTGGCCAGGAAGAGGGCGGTGAGGGCCAACCGCCGCTCGGCCACACCGAGAGCGGCACCGAAGACGAAGAGGGTGGCCGCCGGAACCACCGCCTCCACCCGGGCCCCGGAACGGAAGGCGGCGGTGTCGGCCACCACCGCAATGGTCCAGGTGGCCAGAGCGGCGGCGAGGACGAAGCCGGGCTCGACCGGCGCTGGGGCGACCACGTCACGGAAGGCAGCGAGAGCGTCACTGAGCTCTCGGCTGGCCTGGCCCAAGGTGGTGGTGGTGGGAAGGCCGAGGCGGGTGGTCTCGCGCAGCAGGACCAATGAGACGGCGGCCACCAAGCCGCCCGTGGCCAGGGCGGCGGTGAGCACCGGTCCGATCCCTAGGCGCCGACAGACGATGGCCAGGACGTGGCCGGCCAGGGCGAAGCCAAGCACGGGAAGCAGGAAGGAGGCATCGTCGAACAGTCGGGTAAGGCCCACCACCGCGGCCAAGGTGAGGGAGACGAGAGCGACCTCGGCCGAGGCCTGAAGCCACGGCGGCGGCGGTGCATCGGGTGACGCCTGGGTCTCGCTCGCCACGGTCAGACCCCTGCGAAGGGCGCGATTGGGATCATGGCCCGGTTCCAAGCCGATGCGAACGAGGTGGCTTCGTCCACGATCATGATCGATGGGGAGGTACGCCGGTCTGGTCCGCTGGGGCGTGAGGTGAACACCACGAGGGTGGAGGCGGCGGGACCGACGGCCGTTCGGGCGACGCCGGGCTCGTCCGGGCGCCCGTCACCGGTGAGCACCACGACCCTGCCTCCCTGGATGCGACTGGCGGCCTCCATGGTGGAGATCGTCGTGGGAAGGTGTCCGACGTCGCGAAGAGCCACGGCGGCCAGGTGATCGAGGATGGCTTCGACGCCGTCGGAGCCCGGCCCCGAGGCCGCTACCAGGCTGGAGTCGTGCCCGGCGGTGGTGACCAGGCGCAGGAGCAGCCGATGGCGGGCGGCGGCCACCACGATGCTGGCGGCCGCCGACACCGCCCGCTCGAAGGTGTCGTCCCCGTAGGCCCCGGTGCGGGTGTCGAGGACGATCGTCGCCTGCCCCCGGCTGGAGCGCTCGTCTTGGCGTACCACCAGATCGTCCCGCTTGGCCGAGGCCCGCCAGTGGACTCGGCGGAGGTCGTCGCCGTCGGCATAGGGACGCAGGGCAAAGAACTCGTCACCGCTCTGTTCCAGTTGCGCCGGCGTCCCGATGTCGTGCTCTCGACCCGAGCCTGGCGACGGCGCCATCACCCGCTCGACACCAGGCCACACGATGAGCTCCACCACGGGTGCGGCCGGGGTGGAGAGGGCGGCGAGACCGAAGGGGTCGGAGATGCGAACCTCGAGCGGCCCAATGCCCACCCGCCCTCGGCGCTCGCCGGGCAGGGAGTAGACGGCGCTGGCCTGTTCTCCCGGGGCCAGAGGGGACAGCACCACGCTCGCCGTTCGCCCCGGACCCACGGCGTCTCGAAGCTGGATCACCGGTGTGCGGCGCCGGCCACCGTTGGTGACCTGCAGCGTCACCGTGACCGGCTCACCGGCATGGACGCGAGGGGGGCGGAGCTGCCTGGCCACGTCGAGGCGCAGGCGGGTGAGGCCGGTGACGGCTACGGCGCCGATCACGAGGGCGGCGCCGCCGGCTCCCACCACGAACAGCTCGAAGATGGCGAAGAGGCGTCCGGCGACGACGAGGGTGACGGAGACGGCGGTGGCGATGGCGCCCTGGCGGGTGAGCAAGGCGGGGCTCAGGCGGAGGGCTTGGCGGTGGGGACCGAGACCGTGCGAAGCAGGTCGTCCACCACGTCGGTGGCTCGCAGGCCCTGCATCTGGGCCTCGGGGGTGAGGCTGAGGCGGTGGGCGATCACCGGCGGGGCCAGCGCCTTGAGGTCGTCAGGGACCACGTAGGCCCGCCCGCTGGCCGCGGCCCGCGCCCGCCCTGCCCGCTGCAGGGCAAGGGTGGCCCGTGGCGACATCCCGAGAGAGAGGGCGGGGTGGCGACGGCTGGCCTCGGCCAGGTCGACCAGGTAACCCTGGAGGCTCGGGGCGACATGCACGGCCCGGGCGGTGGCGGCCATCTCCAAGACGTCTTTGGCCGTGGCCACCGGGGCGAGGCTGTCGAGGATGTCGTGTTCGCCGTGGCTGTCTAGGATCCTGATCTCGCTCTCCCGACCGGGGTAGCCGACGGTGACGCGCATGAGGAAGCGGTCGAGCTGGCTCCGGGGCAGGGGATAGGTGCCATCGTGGTCGACCGGGTTCTGGGTGGCGATCACCATGAACGGGGCGTCCAGCACGTAGGTGGCCCCGTCGACGGTGACCTGGCGCTCCTCCATGGCCTCGAGGAGGGCGGACTGGGTCTTGGGCGATGCCCGGTTGATCTCGTCACCAAGGACCAGGTTGGCGAACACGGCGCCGGGGCGGAAGTCGAACTCGCCCGTGGCCCGGTTCCACACCGTGCCTCCGACGACGTCGGTGGGCAGGAGGTCGGGGGTGAACTGCACCCGGCCCCAGCGGCAGTCGAGGGAGGTGGCCAGAGCCTTGGCCAGACTGGTCTTGCCCACGCCGGGGACGTCCTCGATCAGGACGTGGCCCTCGGCCACCAGGCACAACAGCACCAACTCGATGACGTCGGGCTTGCCTCGAACGACTTGCTCGACGTTGGTGGCGATGGCGTCGAAGACCTCAGCGAAGGCAACGTGGGGGGGGGTCGCCGCTCTTGTGGCCACGTGGCCCTCCTTCCTGCCGCGTGGCATCCCGGGGTCGTTGGTAGCAAGTTCGATCGTGTGGAAGCATACCGGCGTAATCTCCGGCGGTGGGCTCGGTGCTGGCGATCGACATCGGCGGGACCAAGATGG
>JBBSLT010000090.1:0-9620 GCA_038233555.1 Acidimicrobiales bacterium | reverse complement strand
GTAGAGGCTCCCCGGCGCCTCCCCGGCGGCGAGGCCGGCCTCCACCCGTTCGGCCAGGCGGAGCTGGAGCTCGTCCATGGCGGGGTCGGCCGCCGACCAGCGGTAGCTGAGCCGTTCGGTGTCGAAGGGGCCGAGGTGGGCAGCCATGTCGGGGTGGTCCAAAAGCAATGAGCCCTCGGGCAAGAGCAGGCGGATGGTGAACTGCACCGGGTCGACGTTGGCAATGAGATCCTGCGCCACGACGAAGTCGATCAGGTCGACCATGTCGGCGGCGGTGGTCCAGGGGGTGAAGGGCAGGAACGACGGGCGCACCTCGATGCCTTCGGCCCGCAGGACGGCGATGGCCTCGGCGGCGTCGGCGGCGGTGTGGCCCTTGTCGAGGCGTGCCAGGATGTCGTCGTTCACGCTCTCCAGGGCCGACACCACGAACAGGCAGCCGGTCTCGGCCATCTCCGACCAGATCTCCCGGTGGCGTAGGACAAGCTCCACCTTGGTGGTGCAGTCGAAGGTGAGTTCGGGAAAGCGGTCGTGCACGGCCCGCACCACCCGCAGGGAGTGGTGGACGCCGTTGAGGAAGTCGGGGTCGGCGAAGGTGAGGTGGCGGGCGCCGGCGGCCACCAGCTGGGCGACATCGGCCAGCACCGCCTCGGGGCCGACGATGCGAATGCGCCCGTCGTAGACCGTGGGGACCGGGCAGTGCCGGCACCGGAAGGCGCAGCCGTGGCTGGCCTCCACACAGCCCACCAGTCGCTCCTCGTCGTCGATGGCCAGGTGGGCGTAGCGATCGAGGGGCGGCAGCAGGTCGCGCGCAGGCAGGCCGAAGTCGCTGCGACCGAGGTGCACCGAGGCACCGACCGGCTCCCGACCGGCGGCCAGCTCCTCCACCCAGGCCCGCAGTGGGCCCTCGTACTCACCGGTGATGATGCGGTCGGCCACCGCCAGCGTGGCGTCGCTCCCTACCGCGGCATAGAGCCCGTAGAAGCACACCGGGCGCCCGGGATGGTCTCGGCGCACGGCGCGCGCGGCGGCGAGAGCCAGGCGCATGGCGGTGTGCATGGGGACCGAGAAGGCGACAGCCTCGGCCCACTCCACCAGGCCCGGGTCCCAGGGCTCCACGGAGAGGTCGAGCGCCGCCACCTCGTGACCACGGCGGCGCAGGTCGCCGGCGGGCGAGGCCACGTGGAGCGGCTGGTGGCCCAGCTCGTAGGTCGAGACCAGCAGCACCCGCACCTCGCCACGCTACCGAGGCGCTCACCCGGACGTTCTGGTCACGTGATGTCGACCTCGAGGCAGGCGGAGGCTCGGCGGAGGGAGTTCTCGACCGCCTCGGGGGTCGGTCCCCGGGCGAAGGCGAAGCCGAGGTATCGGTCGCCTTCGGGCAGGGCTTGCACCGAACGTCCCCGCAGGATGGTCAGCTCCACCCCCTCGATGCCGGGCACGGCCCGGGCGGCGGCGACGCCCCGCACCTCGCCGAGAGTCCCCGAGCGGGGAATGGGCAGCATCATCACGCCCGACGCCACCTCTTCCCGCCGGAGATCGTCGAGGCCGAGCCCGAGGGCGTGGCGCAAGATCACCTCCTCGAGCGAGATCCCGGTCCCGAAGCGCAAGGCCCGCGAGCACAGGCCACCGATGGATCGGGCGGCGACCTCCAACAGGCTGACCGACGCCGCGCCCACCCGCACCTCGGCGTGCACCGGGCCCTCCCGCAGGCCGAGGGCGCCGGCCCCGGCGGCGACGAGCGCAGCCACGTCGCCTTGCACCCTGGCCGGGAGTCGGGAGGGGGTGACGTAGATGGTCTCCTCGAAGTACGGGCCGTCGAGTGGGTCGGGCTTATCGAAGAGAGCCAGGACCTCGAGGTCGCCGTCCCGCAGCAGCCCCTCGAGCGCCACCTCCGCGCCGGGCACGAAGGCCTCGATGAGGAGGACACCGTCCCGGTCCTCGCCGGCGTCGGCCAGGATGGCTCGCGTCCGGGCAGCGGCAGCCACCGCCGCCGCCGCATCGTCGGCTCGGATCACCCCCCGACTGCCCGAGAGCGACACCGGCTTGACCACGCACGGCAGCCCCACGGTCTCGGCGGCGGTGGCCACGTCGTCGCCGGCTCGGATCACCCGGAAGGCGGGCTGGGCCACCCCGGCAACGGCGAGAGCGGCCCGGGCAAGCGCCTTGTCCCTGGTGGCGGCGACCGCAGCCGGAGGGTTGTGGGCCAGCCCGAGACGCTCGCCGGCCAGGGCGGCGGCCACCACCCCCTGTTCGTCGACGGCCACCACGGCGTCAAGGCGACGGCGCCCGGCCAGGGCCACGATGGCGTCGGCGGCGGCGTCCGGGCGGGCCAAGGGAACCACCAGCGCCCGGTCAGCCATGGCCGGTGCCATGGCCTGGCGATGCTCCGAGGCCACCACCACCTCGGCCCCCAGCGCTGATGCGGCTCGCACAAAGTCGGCCGCCCGGTAGGTACCGGTAGGCAAGATCAGGAGGACCCGGGACACGGACCTATCATGGTGGCATGGCTGATGCGAACATCCAGGAGTCCTTGAGCACCGAGGTGCCGGTGCTCACCGTCACCGACAAGGCTCGAGCCCAGGTGGTGTCGCTGCGCGAGGGTGAGGCCAACGCCGACACCCTGGCCCTGTGGCTCGAGATCACCGGCGTGGCCGGGGCCGAGTTCACCTACGACCTGTACTTCGACGCCCTCGACAAGGCGGCGCCGGGCGATGCCGTGCAGCGCCACGACGACGTCTCGGTGGTCATCCCGGCCGCCAGCATCGACGACCTACGGGGAGCGACGTTGGGCGTGAGTCGCGACCTGCTCAACCCGGGCATGACCGTCACCAATCCCAACCGCCCACCACAGCCGGCCAGTCCTGCCATCACCGCCCACCCGCCGGCCGACCTGAGCGGCGACGTGGCCCAGCGGGTGGCCCAGGTCATCGCCACCCAGGTAAATCCCAGCATCGCCTCCCACGGGGGCCAAGCCGAGCTGGTGGCGGTAGACGACGGCACCGCCTACCTGCGCCTGTCCGGCGGCTGCCAGGGGTGCGGGATGGCCACGGTGACCCTCAGCCAGGGCATCGAGGTGGCCATCCGGGAGTCGGTGCCCGAGATCATTCAGGTGACCGACGTGACCGACCACGCCAGCGGCGCCAACCCCTACTACGAGGCGGCGAAGAAGTAGGCGACTCAGGCCGGAGCAGCCCCGGCCACGATGTCGACCCTGTGATCGGACAGCTTGCGCTTGATTCGCTGCAGGGCGTTGTCGACTGACTTGACCGGGTGACCCAGCAGCGCCCCGATCTCCTGGTAGCTCTGGCCGGCCACGAACAGCCGCAGGACGTCGACCTCGAAGCCTGAGAGCACCGACGCCACCCGTTGCCCGACGGCGGCCGCTTCCCGGTGGGCTACCACGTGGTCGGCCGGGTCGGCGGCGTGGTGATCGTCGAGGATGCGCTCGAGGTCGCCCTCGACCGAACCTTCCCGGGGACGGGAGATGGAGACGTAGTGGTTGAGCGGCTGGTGCTTGCGCCGGCCGGCCGTCTTGACCGCGGTCATGATCTGGCGGGTGATGCACACCTCGGCGAAGCCCCGGAACGAGGCTTGGCGGTCGCTGCGGTAGTCGCGCACCGCCTTGTAGAGGCCGATGAGCGCCTCTTGCACGATGTCGTCGGCGTCGCCGCCGGGAAGGTAGTAGCCCCGGCCCCGGGCGCAGGCAAGGCGGCGGTAGCGCTGGATGAGCGCCTGTTGGGCCAGGTCGTCGCCGTCTTGAGCCTTCGCCACCAGGGCGTCGTCATGGAGGCTCTCGAGGGCGGCGATTGCGGATCGAGGCGACAACTCGGTCTCCTGGGTGGTGCGATGTGGGATCTTGCGGTAGGGCGGGTGTGGCACCAGATTACTACCCAGCGTGTTGAGGCTCCAACGCCCCAGGTGACAAGACCGTGACAAAGTCGTGCCCATGTCGCCGAGGTCAGTAGTAAGCCATCAAAAGTCTCACCGACGGCGAGAGATCTCGAAACAGGCCAGCGCGCCGGCGCTGGCCACGTTGAGTGAGCCCAGCGCTCCCTTCAGGGGGATGGAGGCAACGACGTCGCAGCGCTGGCGGACGAGGCGGCCCAGGCCCCTGCCCTCGGCGCCGAGCACCAGGCCCACGGGTTCTGCCCCGAACGGGAGCTCGAAGAGGTTGGTGTCGCCTGCGCTGTCGAGACCGATCACCCACACGCCGGCTCGCTTCGCCTCGGCCAGGGCGGCGGGCAGCCCGGCGACCACGGCGAGGGGAAGGTGCTCGACGGCGCCGGCAGCCGCCTTGGCCACCGTGGGGGTGACATGGGCGGCCCGGTGGCGCGGGAGGACGACGCCGGTGGCCCCGGCACCTTCGGCCGAGCGCAGCAGGGCTCCGAGGTTCTGGGGATCGGTGACCCCGTCGAGGAAGACCAGGAACGGCGCCATCCCGCCCTCGGGGGCCAAGAGGGTGTCGAAGTCGGCCTCGGGCAAAGGATCGGCGTGGGCGAGGACGCCTTGGGGCGCCTCCGAGCGGGCCTCGCCGGCGAGGGAAAGCGAAGCGACCCGGCGTATGCGTACCCCGGCCTCGGTGGCCAGCTCCAGAATGTCGCCCAGGATCGGGGCTTGGTCGGCGTCCTCGACCATCCACAGGTCGCGCACCCGTCGCCGACCGGCGATGAGCAGCTCCCGGACGGCCTGGCGCCCTTCGACCTGCTCGCCCCCGAGAAGCTTCGGCCCGCCCGCGCGAGATCTGGCCGGGGGCGGTTCCAGGGGCAGGCGGCCGGCCGGCCGGCGGGCCGGTCGTGGACCGACGGAGGGCCGGCGAGGCCCGAGGCCGGATCGGCCAGAGCTGGCGCTCGGCGGTCGGGCCGAGCCGGAGCGCGACGGCCTATCAGAGCGGGAGTCGTCCGAGCCGGAGCGGGGGCCGCCGGAGCCGGAACGGGGCGGCTTGCCGAGGCGGGAACGGGCCTTGGCGGAGCCTGAACGAGGCGCCTTGGCGGAGCCCGGTCGGGCGGAAGGCTTGCGGGAGCCGGGATGGCGGGGGCGGGGGGGACTCACAGCGCCTCGGGCTCGGCTCGCTCGACCAGGGCCACCGCCCAACAGGCGATGCCCTCGCCCCGGCCCAGGGCGCCGAGGCCTTCGGTGCGCCGGCCTCTGACCGTCACCTCGGCGCCGATGGCTTGGCCAAGACGCTGTTGCATCTCACTTCGCCGTGGCGCCAGCCGGGGGGCGTCAAGCACCACCGAGCAGTCGACGTTGGCCGGCGCCCACCC
The DNA here is from genome assembly GCA_038233555.1 of Acidimicrobiales bacterium. GTDB lineage: Bacteria > Actinomycetota > Acidimicrobiia > Acidimicrobiales > CADCSY01 > JADDRA01. The sequence continues at coordinate 4,356 of JBBSLT010000090.1, read as the reverse complement.
GGCATGGCGCACGAGACGGCCGACGGTGGTCAACAGGAGGAGGCTGTCGGCTCCCTTCCACGTTGGATCGGTGTCGGGAAACTGGGTTCCGAGGTCGTCGAGCCCGGCTGCGCCCAGCAGCGCTTCGGCGGCGGCGTGGGCCACCACGTCGGCGTCGCTATGGCCGGCCAGGCCCCGCTCACCTTCGAACACCACCCCGCCGAGCACCAGCGGCCGGTCGACGGTGTCGGCGAAGGAGTGGACGTCGAAGCCGAGCCCGACGCGAGCCCCCGCCGGCGGTCGGGTCCCTCTCCCGGCCAGATAGCGGCCGGCGGCGGCCAGGTCGCCCGGTCCGGTCACCTTGACGTTGGCCACCTCGCCCGCCACCACCGCCACCCGCCCACCGGCCGCCTCCACCAGGCCAGCATCGTCGGTGGCGTCGCCACCCCCGGCGTGGGCGGCGCGCAGGGCGGCGGCAGCGAAGGCTTGCGGCGTCTGCACGCTCACCAGGCTGGCTCGGTCCAGGGTGACTTCCACCATCCCGTCGGTATCGACGCGCTTGACGGTGTCGACTACGGCCACACCGGGCACTGCGGCGTCGGCCCCCTCTACCACCGCGGCGACGGTGGCGGCGAAGAGCGCCGGCGAGGCACACGGCCGGGCGGCATCGTGGACCACCACCACGTCGACGCCCTCAGGCACCGCTGCCAGTCCGGCCCGCACCGACGCCGAACGCGTCGCCCCCCCGGCCACCACCACGTCGGCCAGCACCTCGCCCTCCGGCACCCGGGCCTCGTCGACCACCACCACCACCCCGTCGCTCGCCGACCGGGCCGCCGCCAAAGCCCAGTCCAACACCCGACGCCCCGCCACCACCTCGTACTGCTTGGCCCTACCGAACCTTTTGCCGCGCCCGGCAGCGACGACGATGCTCCACACCTTCATGGGCAGTGACACTAGGAGGCGACACCCGAAGCCATCGCTCAGCAAGCTCGAACACCTGTTGAGCGGCACAGGCGCCCGAAGCGGTCTGGTGGTGACTAGTTGTAGCGGTCCAGGATGCTCGTCTCCGCCAGTCGGGATAGGCCCTCCTTGACCACCCGGGCCCGGGTGTCGCCCACCTCCTTGACCGTGTCGAGGTCGGCGATGGACGCCCGCATGATCTTCTGCAGGCTGCCGAAGTGGCTCACGATGCCGTCCACCACCGACTCGGGAAGTCGGGGGACCTTCGACAGCATCCGGTAGCCCCGGGGCGACAGCGGCAGCTCGAGATCAGAGACGCCGCCGGGTAGGTGGAGCACGGTGGCGACGGTCTTGAGGTCAAGCAGGTCGTCGGTGCCCAGCACCACCAACCCGTCGAGGGCGTCGGCCAGATGCCAGGCCGGCCCCTCCTGGAAATAGTCGCGGATCATCAGCCGGTGGTCGTCCTCTACCCCGCCCATCAGCTCCTCGAGCTGGAGGCGGACCAGACGACCGTCGACGCCTAGCTGGATGATGTGGCGGTCGATCTCCTCGGAGATGCGCCGCACCATCTCGGTGCGCTGCAACACCGTCACCACGTCGCGGATGGTGACGAGGTCCTCGATCTCCAGGGCCGAGAGCGATCCGGCCACGGTGTCGAGGCGAGCCTTGTAGCGCTCGAGGGTGGACAGCGCCTGGTTGGCCCGGGCCAGCAGCCTGGGGATGGGATCGAGGGGGTGCTTCTCGTCGTTGACGTAGACGGCGATGACCGACTGGTCCTCGGAGACCGAGATCACCGGGACGGAGATGGAGCGCGCCACCCGCTCGGCGGTGCGGTGGCGGGTACCGGTCTCGGAGGTGGCCACGTTGGGGTTGGGCACCAGGTGCACGTTGGCCCGGGCGATGCGGCTGGCGTCGGCGGCGAGGATGATGGCGCCGTCCATCTTGGCCAGCTCGGAGAGCCGCTGGGGGCTGAAGGCGGCGTCGAGCAGGAAACCACCCGAGCAGATATTGAGCACCTCCGGACCGTCACCGACGACGATCAGCGCTCCCATCTCCGCTTGGAGGATGCGGTCGAGGCCCTCTCGCAGCGGGTTGCCGGGCGCCACCGCCGCCAGTGCGTCCAGGAGCATGCTGTCGCGCCGAAGCCCCATCGTCAGGATCCTAGTGTCGGGGTCGCCAGCCATGACTGGATGAAGTCTTCCCCAGCGCGGTCCATCGTGCACCTGGTGTGGTCAAGCACTGGCCTCCTTCACCTCGGCTGGTGGCTAGCTAAGCTAAGCTAAGCTAGAGCTGCAGGTGGCGGACGGCCTCGGCCAGGGTGGTGGCCCGGATGAGGGTGAGGCCGGTCGGGGCGTCGGGGGCCGAGACCGGGACCACCGCCCGGCGGAAGCCCAGCCGGGCCGCCTCCGCCAGACGGCGAGACAGCTGCGGCGCTTGGCGCAGCTCACCTCCGAGACCGACCTCCCCCACCGCCACCAGGTCGGCGGGCAGGGTGCGATTGGTGAGCGACGACACCAGGGCAAGGGCGAGGGCGAGATCGGCCCCGGGCTCGGCTACCCGCACCCCGCCGACCGCAGAGGCGTACACGTCGGACTTGGCGAAGGATGCGAGGCCCACCCGACGGTCAAGGACAGCGAGCAGCAGGGTGAGGCGCCCGTGGTCGAGGCCCTGGGCCGACCGGCGGGGCTGCGCAAGCGTCGAGGACGACACCAAGGTCTGGATCTCGACGAGTAGCGGCCGATGCCCGTCCATGGTCGGTACCACCACCGAACCAGCCACGCCAGGGCGGCGGTCGGTGAGAAGCAGGCCGCTGGCATCAGGGACCCCCGTCAGGCCCCGCTCCCCCATCTCGAACAATCCCAGCTCGTCCGAAGACCCGAAGCGATGCTTCACCGCCCGCAGCAGGCGAAGGGAGTGGTGGCGGTCGCCCTCGAAGCTGAGCACGGTGTCGACCACGTGCTCCAGCACCCGGGGCCCGGCCAGGGCCCCCTCCTTGGTCACGTGGCCCACGAGCACGATGCTCACGTCAAGCTCCTTGGCCGCCACCACCAGGCGGTGCGCACACTCGCGCACCTGGGTGACCGAGCCCGGCGCCGAACCAAGATCCGGGTCGAAGATCGTCTGGATGGAGTCCACCACCACCACCTCGGGCCGGAGGTCGCCGACGTGGCCGAGGATGGTCGCAAGGGCGTTCTCGGCCACCAGGTGAAGGTCGGGGACCAGGGCACCGAGGCGCTCGGCTCGCAGGCGGACCTGGCGGGCCGACTCCTCGGCGGTGACCAACAGCACCGGTCGCTCGGAGGCGGCCATGGCCGCCAGGGCCTGGAGCAAAAGGGTGGACTTGCCGATCCCCGGCTCACCCCCGAGGAGGGTGACCGAGCCCGGCACGAGGCCGCCGCCGAGCACGCGGTCGAGCTCGCCCAACCCGGTAGAGCGCGGACCACAACGGTCGAGATCGACCTCGGCGATGGGAACCGGGCGGGAGGCAGCGCCCGCAGGCGCCCAGCTTCTTGGCGCCACGGTCACCGGTTGCAGCTCCTCCACCAGGCTGCTCCAGGCGTCACAGGCCGGGCAGCGACCGAGCCATCGCGGGCTCGTGGCCCCGCACTCGCTACAGCGGTGGAGAGGCCGGGATCGGGTCACGAGGGCGAGGATAGAGAACCCTTGGGACAAGAACCGCTAGCTGCGGCCGGACCGGTGTGTCAGCGCTGGCGACGACGACCGAGGACCACGACGACCACCATGACCACCATGACCAAGAAGGCCCCGCCCGAGGCGGCCAACCAAACCAGCCGCTGGCCGTGCAGCACCTCGGAGCTGGCCGCCAGGGCGAGGCGCTCACCTACCACCGGGTTCCACACGATGCTGTCGCCCTCCTCGACCCCCGAGCCTTCCACGGTGATCGATCCAGGCAGGGAGGCCCGCACCTCGAAGGAGAAGGTCTCCTCCACCGGCGCACCGATCGCCTGCTCCAACACCGGCGTCTCCAGGCTGAAGCCGCTGCCCTCCAGCCGGCTCTTCAGCTCTTCGTCGGCAAAGGCCTCGACGCCGGCCGCAAGGTCGACTACTCCGGTGAAGGTGTAGTCAGTGGCCAGGAACGACGACCGGCGGACCAACTCCAGCCCCTGGAACGGCCCTTGGGCGCCACTGACGTCTTGGAGCACCCGAGTGGCCTCCTCGGGAGTGTTGAAGGCTCTGGTGGCGGTGATGGCGGTGGAGCCGCCGGCGGTGGTCGTCGGACCCTCGACCACCCAACCGGCGGCCCCTAGATCTTCGAGGCGGAGCTGGGCGGCCAGGTCGGGGAGTCGGTCGGCGGCCTCGGCGTCGAGGTCGACGGCCACGGCCAACTCGCCCGATCCATCCCGTTCGACGTCGATGCCCACATCGATCTGCATCTTGCACCCGCTCGTGACC
>JBBSLT010000089.1:0-9923 GCA_038233555.1 Acidimicrobiales bacterium | reverse complement strand
TCGAGGCGGAGCTGGGCGGCCAGGTCGGGGAGTCGGTCGGCGGCCTCGGCGTCGAGGTCGACGGCCACGGCCAACTCGCCCGATCCATCCCGTTCGACGTCGATGCCCACATCGATCTGCATCTTGCACCCGCTCGTGACCACCACCAGCAGAGCGGCAGCCGCCACCAGCAGATCGCGCTGCATCCGTCGCCGTCTCTTCCCCACCATCTGACGCTACCGGCGGCGCTCCGTCAGCCATCGTCAGACCGAGATCAGCGACAGGTCACGCGGCTCCCGGCCGAGGTGCAGCTCAGCGTGCGGGTGGCGGTGGCACGTGCGCCGTCGTCGTCGACCACGGTCAGCATCACCGAGAAGGTGCCGCTGCTGCGATAGACGTGCCTCACCGTGCTACCCGAGCCGACCGACCCGTCGCCGAAGTTCCAGTCGTAGGACTGAATGTCACCGTCGCTGTCGGAGGAGCCACCTCCGTCGAGAAGGCATCCCAAGCGGCGACATTCGTAATCGAACGTGGCGGTAGGCGTCTGATTACCACTCGACGGTGCCGTCGTGGTGGTCGTCGGGGCCACCGTGGTGGAGGTGGTGCTGGTAGAAGTAGATGTCGACGTGGAGGTGGTCGATGTCGAAGTAGTCGACGTGGAGGTGGTCGACGTCGAAGTGGTGGTCGGAGTGGGCACCCCCGATACGGTGAACGCCGGACCGCTGACGTCGGCGAGGGGCTCCTTACGCCCGTCCCCGCTGGTGTCGACCCAGTCGAGGTTTCCCTCGCCGAGAATGGTGGAGCGGATGCTCGCGACCGACCGACCGTTGGCCGCCAACAGCGCGGCGGCGCCGGCCACGTGGGCGGCCGCCATGCTGGTGCCGCTCATGGTCCCGTAGCCACCGGGCACGGTCGAACGGATACAGGTGCCGGGCGCGATCACGTCGACGTTGCGCCCGAAGTTGCTGAACACGGCCAGTCGGTCGTCGAAGCCACCGCAGTAGCCTCCGCGCCCACCGGAGACGCCGTCGCTGTCGGCCAGGGCCGATACGGCTAGGACGTCAGGGTGGTTGGCGGGGATCACGTCGTCCTCGCCTCCCCCGTCGTTTCCAGCGGCGACCACGACGGCGATGCCGGCGTCGACGGCATTGTCGATGGCCCGGTCGAGGGAGCTCAAAGTGCCCGCCCCGCTGAGACTCATGTTGATCACGTCAATGGTGCCGGCGCGCGCCGTCGCCCAGTCGATGCCGGCGATGACGTCGCTGAAGTAGCCCCTGCCGTCGTCACCCAGCACCTTCACGGAGTGGATGCGGGCCCCGGGCGCCACACCCACAACGCCGTAGTCGTTGTCGATGGCGGCGGCGATGCCGGCCACATGGGTGCCGTGGCCCGTGCGATCGGTGCCCCCGCTCGTGCACCCCCTCTGGGTGCAGTCGACCTGGCCGGCCACGTTGAGGTCTGGGTGGATGGCCACGCCGGTGTCGAGGATGGCGACGCCAGCGTCTACCCGGGGGGCGTCGACCCCGTCGATACCGAGGTTCGGGATGGTGGGGCTCGCCACGTCGGGATCGGCTACCCGATCGACGCCGGTGGGCGTGGTCTGGGCGTCGGCCTCCACCGGCTGATCCTCCTCGACGCTGACGACCTGGTCGACCCTGCGCAGCGCATCGGCCGCCTGGGGGACGAGCTCGACCGAGAAGCCGGTGAGCGCGTCGTCGTAGAGGTGGACAACATCACCCCCGGTCCCTTCGGCGAAGCCCTGGAGTCGGGGCCGCAGCTGGTTCTCAAGGGTGACGATGTAGGTACGCCGCCCCGGGAACGGCGAGGAGGTTCCGTCCTCGGAGTCGTCGCCTTCCCGGTCACCACCAGGCGCCTCGGGCAGAGATGCGCCGGGCTGCAGCCAGGCGGACCACTGGTGCAGCTCAGCCGGCAAGCGTCCCTGGATGTCTCGCACCGAGGCCAGGCCGGCGCGGTCGATCTCGGCGCTCTGAGGCAGCGAAATACCGGGACCGCCACCAGAGCTCCACACCACCACTCCGACGAGCGCGACGACGCTGAAGAGACAAGTCGAGCGGACGTGGTTCACAATGCCCCCAATTATTCGACTGTGCGAGCGCTGCGGACTCTAGCTGACTAGGTCGACTGTTGAAATACGCGACTGAGCGGTGCGGCCCCGGTCGTACCCCCCACGCCGTAGGGTGCAGGAGGTGAGCGATCAGCCGGCAACGGTCGAGGCCATGGGGATAGCCGTCGCCGCCGGGGTGCCGGTGCTGTTGTGGGGCGCACCGGGAACGGGCAAGACCTCGGCCATCCGGGCCATGGCCGATGCCGGCGGTTGGCCGTGCGAAACGGTGATCGCTGCCATCCGGGAGCCTTCGGACTTCTCCGGCCTGCCCGTGGTCGTCGACGGCGTGGTCCATTTCGCCCCGCCCCGCTGGGCCGAGCGCCTGGCCGCCGCCGGCCGGGGGCTGTTGTTCCTCGACGAGATCTCCACCGCCCCGCCGGCGGTGCAGGCGGCCTTGTTGCGGGTCGTGCTCGAGCGGGTGGTGGGCGACCTCACCCTTCCTGAGGAGGTCGTGGTGGTGGCCGCCGCCAACCCGCCCGAGCAGGCAGCCGACGGCTGGGACCTGTCGGCACCGCTGGCCAACCGCTTCTGCCACCTCGACTGGCACGTCGACCCCGCCGCCTTCGCCCAAGGCTTGGTGGGCGGGTGGCCGGTAGCGATCATTCCCACGTTGGCCGAAGGCTGGGACCGCGGCGACGTCTACACCCAGGCCCAAGCCCAGGTGGCCGCCTTCGTCACCGTGCGCCCCGCCCTGGTGTGCGCCGTGCCCACCGATGCCGCCGGGGCGGGTCGGGGCTGGCCCAGCCCCCGCACCTGGGACATGGCCGCCCGCCTCCTCGCCGCTGGTGAGGCGGCAGGGGCCTCGTCCCAAGCCATCACCATCCTGCTCAACGGCGCCCTCGGGCCCGGACCCGGCACCGAGTTCTTGTTGTGGCGCTCGGAGATGGATCTTCCCGACCCCGAGGAGGTGCTGGCCGACCCGAGTCGCTTCGCCGTGCCCGAACGAGCCGACCGGGCCTATGCCGCCCTGTCGGCGGTGGCGGCGGCGGTGGCGGCCAAGCCGACCGTGGAGCGCTGGCTCGCCGGCTGGCAGGTCGTGATCCGGGTGGGTGAGGCGACGCCCGACGTGGCTGCGGTGGCCGCCCGCACCCTGGCCCAGTGCCGCCCTCCCGGGGCGGTAGCACCGCCGGAGGTCAAGCTCTTCGCCCCCATGCTCGCCGAGGCCGGCTTGCTGTGAGCGGCCCCCTCCCCCTGTTCTTTGTCGACTCAGCAGTGCCTAGGACTGCTCAGTCGACAAAGTTCGAGGTCGGGGGCGGATGGACGTTCTGTGGCTGAGGTCGACCACGCCAAGCTGGCGTCGGCCCGGCTGTGGGCGGTGGTTCGCCATCCGTACCTGGCCTCGGCGCTGTTCGCCTCCACCGTCGTGGCCGTGCCCGGTCTCGGCGGAGCCAGCGTCGACCAGGCCTGGCGGCTCTACGTCGACCCGGAGGTGGTCAAATCATGGAGCGTCGCCGAGCTGGGCAGCCTCATGGTGCATCACACCGGCCACCTGGTGCGTGACCACGCCGGCCGGGCTGCCAGCCTCGGCCTGAGCCCGGCTCAGGCCGACGACTGGGCGCTGGCCGCCGATGCCGAGATCAACGACGACCTGGCCCATCCCGACCTGCGCCTGCCCGGCGATGTGGTGCTTCCCCACACCCTCGGATGCGAACCGGGCCGCCTGGCCGAGGAGTACCTCCACCTGGGCGATTTCGAGATGCCCGACCATCCGGACTGCGGGAGCGGGGCGGATGCCCAACCTCGCCCCTGGGAACTGGCCGGCGACGCCGGCGGCGGGGTGCCCGTCGGTGAGCGGGAGCTCCTCCAGGCCCAGACGGCCAGCCGGGTGGTCGACTATGCCCGGGCCGGCCGCGGCCGGGTGGCCACGGGGTGGCGCCGCTGGGCCGAGGAGCTGCTCGAACCGAAGATCGACTGGCGGCGGGTGCTCGCCGCCGAGGTCCGCAAGGGCATCACCACGGTGGCGGGCAGGAGCGACTACAGCTACCGGCGACCTTCGCGCCGGGCCGGCGCGAGCCCCGACGTGGTGCTCCCCGCCCTGGAGCGGCCCGTTCCCGAGATCGCCGTGCTCTGCGACACCTCGGGAAGCATGGGTGCCGGCGAGCTGGCCGCCGCCCTGGCCGAGGTGGAGGGCCTGTTGCGAGGCGTGGGCGTAGGCCGCTCCCGGCTACGGGTGGTGGCCGTCGACGCCGCCGTGCACACCACCCGGGCGGTCACCAACGTCAGCCAGGTCGAGCTGGTGGGCGGGGGCGGCACCGACATGGGAGCTGGCCTCGAGGCCGTGGCTCGGATGCGGCCCCGTCCGTCGGTGCTGGTGGTCCTGACCGACGGGATGACGCCCTGGCCGGCCGAGGCACCGAAGGGGATGGTGGTGGTCGTGGGCTTGATCGGGGCCGAGGACGAGTCCCGAGGAGGCCAGGTGTGGGCCACGCCGACGTGGGCCCGCGTCGTCCACGTCGACGCCGCCTAGGAGACCGGCGTTGGCCCGCCGTTGGTGCGATCGTCTGGAGTCGGTGACCGAGCTGGTCGAGTGCAGCGGCCAACACCATCGAGTGAGTTGGCGGGGCGGGAGTCTGGTGGTCGAGGATCACGACCTCGCCGCCGAGCGGGCCATGCGAGCCCTCGGCGCCGAGACACCCGATTGCCTGCGCCTGCTCAAGCGCTGGCGTGATCTCAACTCCTGGGCCACCTCCACCGAGCTGTTCGTCCAGATGCGCTCTCGGCTGGGTGACGAGCGCATCCTTGCCCCCGGCGCCCTCGGCCAGCGCCATGAGCTCGCCCTCCTGCTCACTTGGGAACGGGCGTGGCGGATGTCGTCGTACTACGGCACCGGCCACGAGCGACTGCTGGCCGAACAGCTCCGGACGCGTGCCGTCGAGCCCCTCACCAGCCACCTGTCCATGTGGGCGGCCCGCCTGGGGTGCCCTCAGGCCGTCTCTGTTGAGGTGAAGCTCCGACGGCCAGGCCAGGCCCCTCGGATGACGGGGGCCATCGACCGCTTCTCGGCCCGGGTAACCGCCGGCCTGGGAGTCCGCTGGGTTCTCGAGGTCTGGGCCCGAGGCCTGGCGGTGGTCGACGACGGGTTCGTGCTCGAGCTGACCCGTTCGCCCTCGGGAAACGAGGCGAGGGCGGTGCGCTGGGAGGCCCAGCCCGACGGAGGAGCGCTCCCCGTGGTCGCTTCCGCTCAACTGGGCCGGGACGCCGAGGGGTCGTGGCGGCTCTCCTGGAACCGCTCGTGAACGTCCCCCGGCTGTTGCCCATGCTGGCGGGCGGTATCGGGGTCCCTCCCCATCCCGAGGCTTACCAGCTCGAACCCAAGCTCGACGGCCAGCGAGTGATGGCCACGGTGGAAGACGGGCAGGTGACGTTGACCAACCGCCGGGGCGGTGAGATCAGTGCCTATCCCGAGATCGCCGGGTTGGCCGGCGCGCTATCCGGCCACGCCGCCGTCCTCGACGGCGAGGTGGTGACCTTGGATGCCGAGGGCCGGACCAGCTTCCAGCGCCTCCAGCGCCGCATGCATGTTGCTCGCCCGTCAGCCCGCCTCGTGGCTGACTGTCCCGTGGTCTTTGTGGCCTTCGACGTGTTGTGGCTCGACGGGGAGTCACTGGTGGGCCGGCCCCAGAGCGAGCGTCGGATGGTGCTCGACGACCTAGGCCTGGCCGGCCCCTTCTGGCGAAAGGTACCGGTGCTCGATGCTTCCCCCGCGGAGGCGCTCGAGGCCTGTCAGACTCTCGGGCTCGAAGGGTTCATGGCCAAGCGGCGGGATGCTCCCTATCAACCCGGCCGGCGGTCGAGGGCGTGGTGGAAGATCAAGTGCGTGCGCCAACGCGAGCTGGTGGTGGGGGGATGGTCGGCGGGCCAGGGCGGCCGGGCATCGAGCATCGGCTCACTGGCCCTGGGCTGTTTTGATGTGGGCCCAGAAGAGGCTGAGAGGCGGGGCCGCCCAGCGGAGTTCGTCTACGTCGGCCAAGCCGGCTCCGGACTGACCGAGATGATGATCGCCCAGCTACGGCGGCTGTTCGACCAGATCGCGCTGACGGAGCCCCCGTTCGCCGACCCGCCTTCGCTGGCGCTGCGCTTCGTCCGGCCTCTGTTGGTGGTCGAGGTCGCCTTCACCGAGGTCACCGAGGACGGCCTGTTGCGCCATCCCTCGATCAAGGGTCTGCGCACCGACATCGTCGCCACCGAGGTGGTCGTCGACGCTGAGTTGAGCCGGGTGGCCGGAGGCAGGGCGTGACCACCATCGAGGTGGAGGGCCGCTCCCTCAAGCTCTCCAACCTCGACAAGGTCTTGTATCCCGCCACCGGATTCACCAAGGGGGAGGTGATCGACTACTACGCCCGGGTGGCGCCGGTGCTGTTGGCTCATCTCGGCGACCGGGCCCTCACCCTGCGGCGCTTTCCCAACGGGGTGGAGGAAGGTTCGTTCTACGAGAAGAACTGCCCCCGCCACCGCCCCGAATGGGTGGGCGTGCACCGGGTGAGCGGGGACGACGGCACCATCGACTTCTGCCGCATCGACTCCCTCGCCGCCCTCACCTGGGTCTCCAACCTGGCCGCCCTGGAGCTGCACACGTCGATGGCCCGGGCCGTCGATCCCGACGCTCCCACCATGGTCGTCTTCGATCTCGATCCCGGGGCGCCCGCCGCCGTGCTGGAATGCGCCGAGGTGGCGGTGTGGATCCGCGACGTCCTCGCCGACCTCGGCCTCCAGACCGTGGTCAAGACCAGCGGGTCCAAAGGCCTGCAGGTGTACCTCCCGCTCAACACCCCGGCCACCTACCAATCCACCGCCGCCTTCTCCCGCCATCTGGCCCAGCTCCTGGAGCGCCAGGGCCCCGACCAGGTCGTGAGCGTGCAGCGCAAGGACCTGCGCCGGGGCAAGGTCCTGGTCGACTGGAGCCAGAACGCCCGCCACAAGACGACCGTGTGCGCCTACTCGCTGCGAGCGCGGGAGCGACCCACGGTCTCCGCCCCGTTGGCATGGGATGAGGTGGAGCACGCCCTCGATGCCGGCGACCCGGGCATCCTCGCCATCGAAGCGGACGAGGTGCTGAAGCGAATCGAACGGCTGGGCGACCTCTTCGCCCGCACCATCACCCTGCGCCAGGAGCTGCCGGCCCTAAGTTGAGTCGCGCACGCGACCCTGACCTTTCCTACGCTGGGCCGATGGCCGACCGCTGGAGACTCGAGCGGGCCGGGATCACCAACGTGTACCAGTACGGGGAGGAGACGCTGCGCTTCGGCGGCGGGCGGCTCCTCCTGCGGGGAGTGAACGGCTCGGGCAAGTCCACGGCCATGAACATGCTGCTGCCGTTCCTCCTCGAGGCCGACACCCGCCGCATCGATGCCGCCGGCGAGCAGGCCGGTGTGCTCCGGTCGTGGATGCTGTCCGGCCGGGAGGAGCAACAGCCGGTGGGGTATCTGTGGATCGAGTTCGCTCGAGGCTACGAGCACCTCACCTGCGGCTGCGGGATCCGTGCCAACCGGTCCACCGAACGGGTCAACACCTGGTGGTTCGTCACCTCCCGCCGGCCGGGCATCGACGTGGCCCTGGTGGAGAACCGCACACCGCTGGGCGTCGATGCCCTGCGGGCTGCGCTGGGATCCGACGACGTCTTTGCATCTGACCAACGACCGGCCTATCGGGCCGAGGTCCGCCGCCGCCTCTACGGCGGCCAGGACCTCGAACAGCACCTGCGTCTGTTGCACGTGGTGCGCAACCCGCGCGTCGGTGATCGTGTCGATCTCGATCTGGCGAACTATCTGCAGGACGCACTCCCGCAGCTTTCCGAAGGCGCCCTCGACGACGCCGCCCAACCGCTGGAGGACCTGGAGGAGCACCGGCGCAACGTCGAAGACCTGACCCGCACGGCTAGCGCCCTCGACGGCCTCGATGCCGTGTACCGGAACTACGCCCGCACCGAGCTGTACCTGCGGACCGGAGAAGCCGACGGCCTGGTAGAGGCGCTTCGGACCCGTGAGCGCGAGGAGGCCGACGTCCGGGCCCGACAGGCGGAGGCCATAGCCGAGCGGGACCAAGCCGCCGGCGCCATCGAACAACTCGAGAGCAACACCCGCCGTCTGGCTCTGGAGATCGAGACCCTCAAGTCGCGAGATGCCTACCAGGCCGGTGCCGAGCTGACCCACCTCCGGGAGCACCTCGGCTCGCTCGATCGGCAGATCACGGTGGTGGTCGCGGAGGTGGAGGTCCGGGCGGGGCGGCACCGCGACGCCCAGTCCGCAGTCGATGCCGCCCGCAGCGACGCCGAGGCCGACCTCACCTCGCTTCGCCATGGGCTCTCCGACCTCGGTCGCCTGGGCCTCGAAGCCGGCCTCTCGCTCCGGCCTCCTGACGCACTACGGGTCGAGACCCGGGCGAGGCCGCCCGACAACCTCGAGATCCCCATGGGGAATCCCGAGGTCGAAGGATCACGGCGCCGACTGTCCGAGGTGAGAGCCGATGCGCAGCACCGCCGAGGCGACGTCAGGGAGGTCACGGCCACCCGGGAGCAGGTGGAGCGGGCCCTCGGCGGCGTCCGCGATGCCGAGCGCCGGGTGGCCGATGCCGAAGAAGCCGAAGGCTCGGACCGGGAGGACCTGGCCCGGGCCCGCACGACCGCCACCGAGACGATCGAGAGGTGGCGTCACGAGCTCCACGCCTGGCTCGTCCGACTCGACGACCATCGTGGGGCCCAGGGACTGGCGGCCACCGAATCTGATCCTCTGGCCACCACCGACCTGGCCGGAGATCGAGAGAAGGTCACGTCCACGCTCCTCGACCTGGCCCAGGCCACGATCGAGCACCACCGGGCGATCAGTGCCGCGCTGGCGGTCCGCCACGAAGCCGACGAGACGGTGGTGAGCGAGTGCCGGGAGCGACTCACCGAGCTGGCGGCGCGCGTCCTGCCGGATCCGCCGTCGGCATCGTGGCAGCGCCCGGACCGTGGCCGTTGCCTGTCCGAGCTCGTCGACTTCCGGTCCGACCTCGATCCCGGGGACCGACCGGGACTGGAGGCAGCTATGGAGGCCGCCGGCCTGCTGAGTGCGGAGGTGATGGCCGACGGCACCCTGGCCCTGACCGACGGCCGGCTCGTGGCCCTCGGCGGAGGCACTGTCGAGCAGCCGTTGAGCATCCTGCTTATGGCGGCCATCCCCGACGAGCCCGACGGGCCCATCGCCGATGCCGTCAAGGGTGTGCTCGACGCCATCTCCACCCGGGCCGAAGACCTCGCCGGCTCCGCCCAGCAGACCGTGGTGACGGCTGAGGGTCACTTTCGCATCGGCCTGCTCCGGGGACGCCACCTCAAGGCCGAGGCCGAGCACATCGGTGTGACCGCCCGTCGAGCTGCCCTTGAGCGCCAGCGGGCGGAGGCGAAGGCCCGCCTCGTCGAAGCCGAGCAGGCACTGGTGGCCACCGGTGCCGAGCGGGCCCGCCGACACGCGTTGGTCCAAGAGGCCGTCGCCATGCACCAAGCCCTGCCCAACGCCCGGGCCGTGAGCGAGGCTCTCCTGGCGGTGGACCACGCCACCGGCCGGGCCGAGCACAGCCTCGCACGGCTCCGTGAGCGCCACCGCCACCAGCAGAGCGCCGAGGTTGCCCACGGGGAGGCCGTCGATACCAGCCGCAGGACTGCGTCGAGCTTCGGCCTGCCCCATGACCATCAGGGTCTGGAACGCGTGGCTCAGGCCATCGGTGAGACCTTGGTGGCGTGCGACCTGCTCAACCGCCAGCTCACCACCGTGGCCCGCTCGGTCGATCAGTGGATCAGGCTGGGCTCGGCCTGGGACCAGGCGGTCGAGGACGAGGCGGCCGGCCG
>JBBSLT010000088.1:0-10023 GCA_038233555.1 Acidimicrobiales bacterium | reverse complement strand
GCCGCCGGGCTGGTGGCCGACGGCTTGGCCGTGGCCGGCGGGGGGCAACTCCGTTTGCCGTGACGGCCCATGGAGGACGAGGTTCCATCATCAGCGGCGGCTCGCAAATACAACCTCGCGCTGTGTCGGTGGCAGGCCATGATGCGGTCATGCCAAACGGACCGCCTCCTCCGACCGAGCGGACCAAGCTTCGTCGCAAGGCCGACCGTGGTCGCTACGACCGGGAAACCATCGTGGCCATCCTCGACGAGGCCATCGTCTGCCATGTCGGCTTCTCGGTCGAGGGTCTGCCCTGGGTCTTTCCCACTGCCTTCGCTCGGATCGGTGACGATCTGTACCTCCACGGGGCCGTCGCCAACTTCGCCCTCAAGGCGCTGACGGCCGGCGCTGAGGCGTGTGTGTCAGTCACTTTGCTCGACGGCCTGGTCCTCGCCCGATCTGCCTTCCACCACTCGTTGAACTACCGCTCGGTCATGGTGTTCGGTTCCGCCGAAGCGGTGACCGACGATGCCGAGAAGCGGGCCGCCCTCCTCGCCATCGTCGAGCACATGGTGCCTGGACGAAGCAACGCCACTCGACCGCCGACGGCCTCGGAGTTGCGATCCACACTGGTCGTGCGGATTGCCATCGACGAGGCCTCGGCCAAGGTGCGAACCGGCGGGCCCATCGACGAGGCCACCGACTACGACCTCCCATATTGGGCCGGAGTACTGCCCCTCACCGTCGTCCGTGGCGAGGCACAACCCGACATACCATCCACTGATGAACCAAGAAACCTAGAGAAACTGCTTGGGAAACATCAGCAAGGGTAGTAAGATACGAACGTATGTTGGTGACAGACACACTCTGGGGGATGTGGGCCAGGTCCGTAGCGACTTGGCCGCCCTGTGCTCGGCCCTTGATCCCGACTCGGTCCCCCTGCCCGAGGCCACGCCCCTGTGGGAGACCTTCGATGCCATCGCTCGCCTGGCGGCGGGGGCCAAGTGCCGCCTGGCTCGGCGGGTGGAGGAGTCCCGCTCGTGGCAGGCCCACGGTGCCCGCTCGGCAGCCGAGCACCTGGGGGCGCTGTCAGGCACCACCACCGGTCGGGCCCGAGCCGAGCTGGAGAGCTCCAAGGCCTTGGCGGCGCTTCCCGCCGCCGACGCCGCCGTGGCCAACGGTGAGCTGTCCGACCAACAGGCCGAGGCCATCACCCAGGCGGCCAAGGCCGATCCCGGCGCCGAGGCCCGGCTGGTGGCGCTGGCCAAGCGCCGGGACCTGCGCCGCCTGCGCGAGGAGTGCGCCCGCACCCAGGCCCGGGCCGAGGACGAGGCCGCCCGGGCCGAGCGCCTCCGGCGCCAGCGCTCGCTTCGTACCTGGACGGCGGCCGACGGCTCGTGGAACCTCCTGGCCAAGCACACCCCCGAGGTGGGAGCCCAGATCGAGGCGGCGCTGGCCCCGCTCAAGGAGGCGATCTTCCAGGGCGCCCGGCGAGCGGGCCACCACGAGCCGGGCGAGGCCTACGGCGCCGACGCCCTGGCCGAGATGGCCCGGCGCTCGGTGGCGGCCGACGACGCTCGCCCCGGCGACGTCCCCGCCGGCCATCCCGACCATGTCCCGGCCACTGAGGGCGTTGGTGCCAGCTCAGGGGCCGACGCCAGGGGCGCTGCCGCCGGCGATCCTGCGGCCGAGGTCACCACCCCAGCTCGCAAGCCGGCTCGCTCCCGGCGCCCCGACACCAAGGTCATCGTCTTGATCTCCTATGAGGCGCTCAAGCGGGGCCTGGCCGAGGCCGACGAGACCTGCGAGATCGCCGGCGTGGGGCCGGTGTCGGTGGCCACGGCGAACTCGCTGATGGGCGACGCCTTCGGGGCCGCCATCGTGACCGACGGGGTGGACGTCTTCACCGTGGCCCACCTGGGGCGCTCGGCCACGGCGCACCAGCGCAGCGCCTTAGAGGCCCGGGGCTATCACTGCGAAGTGCCCGGCTGCGGCGCCACCACGGCCTTGGAGATCGACCACATCGACGACTGGCACAAGACCTACCGCACCAAGCTCGATGCGATGGCGTGGCTGTGTGGCGTCCACCACACGGCCAAGACCCAACGGGGGCTGGCGCCTGGAGGGGCCGCCCGGCGAGCGACGATGGGTGGGGCCGGGCGAGGCCGGGGTGCAACCGGCCGGCCCGGGCCCCGACCCGCCCCCGGCAGGCGCAGAGGAGCGGCAGACCCTCTTCGGCGACCCGTCGGCTGCGTGAGGGTTCAGTCGTGGCGAGGGAGAGGGACTACGTCCGGTATATCGTGGTCCCAGGCGAGATATATCGGAGGTACGCGCATGACGAAGCGACTCGTGGACATCGACGACGAGGTGCTCGAGAATGCCCGGCGACTGCTCGGGACGGCCACCATCAAAGAGACGGTAAACACGGCGCTGGCCGAATCGGTCAAGGCGGCCCGCCGCCAGGCCGTTACCAAGGAAGACCTGCAGCGAGTGGGCGAGCTCCTGCAGGACCTTGGTGACCCCGAGCTGATGGCAAAGGCGTGGGACTGAGCCCGGCCCGATGGCTCATCGACAAGTCGGCGCTCTACCGAATCAATCATCCGGAAGTGGCGGAGGTGCTCCGCGAGCACCTCGCCGCCGGACGAGTCGGCGTCAGCATCGTCACAGAGTTGGAAATGGGCTATTCCGCCCGTTCGGCATCTGACTACCGGGAGACCCGCCAGAAGCTCATTGAACACCTGCTACCGGTCACCACCCCATACCAGGCCGAAGCAAGGGCCAGGGAGGTGCAGCGGATGTTGGTGGAACGTGGTCAGCATCGTTGTGCCGGTGTGGCCGATCTCCTCCTCGCCGCCACCGCCGAGGTCGAGGGGCTGACCATCTGGCACTACGACGCTGACTTCGATGTGATCGCCGCCGTGACCGGCCAAGCCGCGGCATGGATCGTGCCCCGGGGGACGGTGGATTGATGTCTCGGCACAGGTTCTAGCCCGAGACGAGGGACAGCACCTGCTGGCGGCTGGACGGGCCGTCGTGGATGAGGTTGCCGTCTCGCAGGCCTAGGCAGCGGCTGGCCTCGTCGGCCAGGTCGAGCTGGTGGGTGGAGACCAGGGCGCTGGCCCCGCCGGCCACCTCGGTCAGGAGCAGCTCCACCAGGGTGGCCTGGGCGGGAGCGTCGAGGCCGACGAAGGGCTCGTCGACCAGCAGCAGGTCGAAGGGACGCACCAGGGCGAGGGCCAGCGACACCTTCTGGCGCATGCCCCGGCTGAAGCGCGAGGGAAGGTCGTCGGCTCGCGAGGACAGGTCGAGCCGGTCGAGCAACACCTCGGCCGGCGCCTCCCACTCCTCCACCCCGTGCAGGCGGGCGACGTACTCGAGGTGCTCGCGCACGCTCAGGTCGTCGTAGAGCACGGGGTTGTCCGGGAGGTAGGAGGTGGCCGCCCGGGCCTCGAGCGAACCGACAGGCTGGCCCAGCACCTCCACCTCTCCGGCAGTGGGTTCGAGCAAGCCGGCGCACAGCCCGATCAGGGTCGACTTGCCCGCTCCGTTGGGCCCTACCAGGACCACCAGCTCGCCGGGCCCGAGGGCGAGGTCGACGGGGTCGAGGCCGAAGCCGTCTCCGTAATCTTTGGCCAGGCCGGAGACGCTGAGCACGGAGGTCACAATCGGGCCGGCGCCCGCTGAGACAACCACAGCAGGGCGATACCGGTGAACAGGACTGGGATGCTAGCCACCGCTGCAGCCACCGGCGCCGGCGATAATCCGTCGGCGACGGCGCTGCGGGCGGCCAGCACGGGGACCAGCGACACCACCACCAGGGCCGGCGGCCAGGCGTTGCGCACCACCAGGGCCATCCCCGCGAACTCGGGCACGGCACTGGAGGTGGCCTTGGGCTGGGCCAATCCCTGGGACGTGCTGGCCGCCGCCGCGGCCGTCGCCGCCAGGCTGACCGGCAGGAGCAGCGCAGCTCCCAAAGGGACGACCACCGACGCCGGCGCCAGGATGGCGACGGTGAGGACGGTCACCGCGGTCACCGTCACCATGACGGCCACCGACGCCCCTAGGTGGCGCAGGAGCAACCCGCCGAGGTCGAGGGGGAAGCCGGCCCAGCGGTCGGGGTGGTCGACCTCTTGGGCCAGGGGCTCGACGGCGTCGAGGGCAGCCACGTAGAGGGCGAGCCCGGCCACCAGGAGCAGGGCGGAGGTTCCGGCCCAGGCACCGGCCAGGGCGAGGCCGGCCACCGCGCCGAGCGCGACCAGGCGCACCACCCGGGTGGTGGGGAAGCGGAGGATGCCCCCAAGGTCGCGGCGCAGCACTGGGAACCGATGGCCGAGGGACGCCGGTACCCGGACCCATGGACGGCTGCGGGGCCGCTCCTGAGCCAGTCGCCGGCGCAAGAGGACGACGGTGCGAAGGTCCTGGAGCGTTACCGCAAAGCGTAGCTCGCTGACCAGGCCGGCGCGGCGCCGGGCCGCCTCGAGCGAGATCCCCCCCACGCCCGCCAGCCCCAGCCCAGCGATGGCCAGCGCCAGGGCGGCGCCGACCAGGGCCACGGGCTCGAAGGCCAGTGGCCACAAGGCGAGTCGGGCGAGGGCACTGGTGGGTACCAGGGCGGTGCCGGCGACCACGTCGGCCGCCGCCGCTCCCACCACGGCCAGGGCCACCACGTTGGCGACGGCCGGCGACGCCCGCCGGCCCGATACCACCAGTGCCGCCCCGACCGCACCCAGGGCCACCACGGCGCCGGTGACGGCACCGCAGAGCACGGAGGCGTAGGCATCGACGGGGAGGCGGCGTGCCGCCAGCAACCCGGCCACGGCGCCCACCAGGACACCGGCGTAGGCACCGAAGCGGAGTTGGCGCACCGCCGGAGAGCGCATTGCTGCGGCCCGGTCCACCGGCGCCAACAGGACATGGGCGACGGTGGCTGCCTCCAATGACAGCGGCCCGCCCCGTCCACCCGATCGCAGCCCGAGGGCGAAGATCACGGCGATGGCGAGGCCGACCAGGGCGGGGCCGTCGCTGGCCACCTGCAGGGCGCTGGCCGTCGTCACCTCCTCGTCGGGGATAAAGGTCGAGCCGACGATGATGGCCGCGCCCACGCCCAGCGCGGTCAGGTAGGCGTGGTAGAAGGAGTCGAACCAGTCGACCGTGGCCAAACGGTTCCGCCGGCGGGTGCGGCCCAGGTCAGCTAGGGCGGTCTGTCGGTCGTCGTCCACGGGCGTGACCTTACGGCCCATCTCTCGTTTCGTCCTTCCTCGTCTGCCGGGTTGGCCGGGCGTGGGACAATCGGACGATGAGCGATCACGTCGCGTTCGGCACGGCCGAGTTCCGTCAGGTGCTCGGCCACTTCCCCACCGGGGTGGTCGTGGTGACCGCCCTGGCCGAAGGTCTTGCGGTGGGCCTATCGGTCAACTCCTTTACGGCGGTGTCGCTCGAACCTCCGCTGGTGGCCTTCTGCGCCGCCCTACGCTCGGGTACCTGGGCGGCGATCCGCCCTGCTGGGGCCTTTTGTGTCAACATGCTGGCCGAGGACCAGGAGGCAGTGGCGCGAGTGTTCGCCACGCCGGGCGCTGACCGGTTCCGGAACGTCGGCTGGGTCCCCTCGCCCTCAGGTGCCCCCCGGCTCCAGGGCGCCCTGGCCTGGATCGACTGCGACATCGATGCCATCCATCCCGGAGGCGACCACGAGATCTGTGTGGGCAGGGTGCGGGCGCTCGAGGTGGAACGGGAGGACGGGCCGCTGGTGTTCTACCGGGGGGGCTACGGCCGCTTCGAGCCGTAGGCACGTCCCGCTCGGCTGGCCCACGACGCTCGGCCAACCCGTGGAGGCGTGGGCCGCGCCGGCACCGGACGCCGCTTTGCCTGCCACGAGCGCACCAGGCGCCGCACCAGGGCGTAGAGGAACAACAGGCCGAGGCCGACCCAGATGTACCAGTCGAGGGAGAGGATGGCCATCGACCGATCCTACGATCGCTCCGGCCGGGGACGACGGCCAGCCTCGGGTCGACATCTTGTGACAGTTCTCTCTTGCCACTACCAGTGGCCGGATAGGGTGCAGTACTCTGAGGTTCCCCCGCTGACGACCACGGAGCGTGCCCATGAACGCCATTGGATCTCTCGGCCAAGGTGAGGTGCTGGGCCATGCCCTGGCCGACGTGGCTGCGGCCCGGGAGCGAGCCCGCCGCCGCCGCCTGCGGTGGCTGACGGCCCTCGTCTCGCTGCTGGCGGGGTGGTTGTGGGTTCAGGCCCTGTCCGGCCAGCCGGCCCTGCCTGCTCTGCCCCCCGGCTTGGGCGAGCTGGCGCCGATGCTCATCATCGTCGTTCTCTTCGCCGCCATCTTCATCGGGCCCATGCTCGGGGCCGGTCGGTCACCGCACGTGCTGTACCGGCCCAGCGAAATCGACATCAGCCTCGACGACGTGGCCGGCGCAGGCATCGTCAAGGACGAGGTAGTGCGCACCCTGAACCTCTTCCTGGCCTACAAGACCTTTCGGGAGCGCATGGGCGGCACCCCCCGGCGGGCCATCCTCTTCGAGGGACCGCCGGGCACGGGCAAGACCTACATGGCCAAGGCCATGGCCGCCGAGGCCGGGGTGCCCTTTCTCTTCGTGTCCTCCTCAGCATTCCAGTCCATGTACTACGGCCAGACCAACCGCAAGATCCGGAGCTACTTCCGGGCCCTGCGCACCGCCGCCCGCAAGGAGGGTGGGGCCATCGGCTTCATCGAGGAGATTGACGCCATCGGCGGCGCCCGCTCGGGCATGGGTGGCGGTGGTCAGCGCGACAGCATCTCCGGCGTGGTCAACGAGTTGCTGATCCAGCTCCAGAGCTTCGACGAGCCCCCTCGCCTGACCCGCCTGCGGGGCTGGTTCATCGACCTGGTGAACCGCTTCCTGCCTCCGGCCAGCCAGTTCCGCAAGCCCCGCCCGGTAACGGCCAACGTGCTCATCGTGGGCGCCACCAACCGGGCCGCCGACCTCGACCCCGCCCTTTTGCGCCCCGGGCGCTTCGACCGCACCGTGCACATCGGCTTGCCCGGCCGGGGTGATCGCCGGGAGATCATCGACTACTACCTGGCCAAGAAGTCACACGTGGACGACCTAGACGACCCGGCCCGCCGGGAGACCCTGGCGGCCATGACCGCCGGCTACTCCCCGGTGATGATCGAGCACCTCTTCGACGAGGCCCTGGTGTGGGCCCTGCGCCGGGGGGCCGAGGCCCTCGACTGGCACGACCTCCAGCAGGCCAAGATGACCGAGGAGATCGGGCTGCGCCAGCCCGTGGAGTACACCGACGAGGAGCGTCGGCGCATCGCCACCCACGAGGCGGGCCATGCCACGGTCTGCTATCTGGTGGGTAAGGACCGCAAGCTCGAGGTGCTGTCGATCATCAAGCGCAAAGATGCCCTCGGCCTGCTGGCGCATTCCGACCTCGAGGAGCGCTTCACCAAGACCCGCTCGGAGATCGTGGCCCGCATCCAGATCGCTATGGGCGGCCTGGTGGCCGAAGAGACCTACTTCAGCGAGGTCAGCACCGGCCCCGCAGGCGACCTCCAGGCCGCCACCGACGCCGCCGCCCAGATGGTGGGGTCACTGGGGATGGGGGGATCCCTTGTGAGCTGGGAGGCAGCGTCGGTGGGTGGCGCCCACAACACCACGGCCAAGGTGCTGGCCGACGAGCAAGGGCGCAAGGCCGTCGACGGCCTGCTCGACGACGCCAAGGTGGTGGCCGAGCAGCTCATCCACGCCAACGGCCACATCCTCGAGGCCCTGCGCGACGCCCTGCTCACCCGAGAGGAGCTGGTGGGCGAGGAGATCCTCGAGGTCATCCGCTCCGCCGAAGACGGCGTCATCGACCTCCGCGACGACGACGGCGTTTCCGTCGTGGCCGAGGCCAAAGTCGACTAGGCATGCGGGCGAAGCCCGCCAGGAAGGTGTTCAGTGCACAATCGGCCGGCTTTGCCGGTCGATTGTGCTCAACCAAGCTCGCCCGAACGGAGCGAAGCGAGTGAGGGCGACGTCACGGCGTAAGCCGTACCCCGTCGGCCGTGGCCGCCACGGTGGCGGGACGGTCGCCGGGGACGATGCCGCCCCACACCAGCATGTCCTCGCCGGTCCAGGTGGCCACGGGGATGAAGCGGCCGGGGGAGGGCGGGAGATTGCGCCAGGCGTCGGTGCTGGGGTCGTAGCCGGCGCCGGTGCCGAACAAGAAGGCGCCGGTCCCGCCGCCACCGCCCCACACCAACAGCTCGGTGCCGGTCCACTCCATGACGTGGCCGCGGCGGGCGGTCAGGGGCGACGGTGCCAGCATCCGCCAGGTGTCGGCGGCCGGGTCGTAGGCGGCGCCGTCGACCAGTGCGTCAGCCCCCTGCTCGCCACCCCAGATCAACAGCTCGCGGCCGGTCCACTCACTGCGCACCACCCGGGGCGACAGGGGTGACGGGGCCAGCACCCGCCAGGTGTCGGTGACCGGGTCGTAGGCAGCTCCGTCACCCAGGTTCTCGGCCCCGGCTCGGCCGCCCCAGACGATCATCTCGCCGTCGGTCCAATTGATCACCATGTCGAAGCGGCCCTCGACGGGAGCGGCGGCCAGCATCCGCCAGGTGTCGGTGACCGGGTTGTAGGCCGCCCCGTCGGAGAAGACCTCCTGGCCCGAGGCATCCACCGATCCGCCCCAGACCAGCATCTCGGTCCCCGTCCACACCGACTGGGCGCTGCGGGGTGACAGGGGCGAAGGCGCCAGCATCCGCCAGGTGTCGGCGGCCGGGTCGTAGGCGGCCCCGTCGACCAAGGGGCCGTCGGCGGACCTTCCGCCCCACATGAGCGCTTCGGTGCCGGTCCATTGCGCCGACGCGCCGGACCGGGGCGATAGGGGCGATGGGGCGAGGCCCCGCCAGGAGTCGCCGGCCGCGTCGTAGGCGGCCCCGTCGGCCAGCGCCGGGACGCTCTCGTCGTCGCAGCGCCCGTTCGGACAGTCGCGTCCACCCCACAAGAGCAGCTCCTCGCCGGTCCACACGTTGGCGGCACCGATGCGGGGCGAAAGGGGACCGTCGCTCATGGGCGTCCATCGCCCGGCGGCGGTAGGGAGCTCGGTGTCGTCCTCGTCACCTCCACCGGTAAGGGCCACGACGGCGAGCACGGCGACCACAGCCAAGAGGGCGGCGATGACGACGTTCCGCTTGCTCTGGGGACCTCGGCCGGCGCCGCCCGGCTTCCAGTCCACCTCCCGCCCGGGAGGCTGTCGCTTGACCTCGGTCATTCTGGGATGTCGGCGAAGCTACGTCTTCGGGATGGCGACGCCGTCGGAGGTGAAGCCCGGAGTTCCCATGTCGACCTCCGAGCCCAGGCGCAACCGAGTCGCCCGACCGGCGTCGTCGAGATCGAAGACCACCCGCTGGCCCTGGCGGAGCATGCGGAACACCGAGCCGTCGAGGGCGCCGGCGGCCATGTCGTAGTCGGCCATGTCGGTGTCGCAGGCCAGGGTGCCCTGGCGGGTTCCCGGGTCGTAGGACTTGACCACTCCCTGCATTCAGCCCCGCCTGGACGATGCCGGCTAGGAGGCTCGACGGGTGGGCTTGACGACCCGACCGGCCTTGATGCACGAGGTGCAGACCGCCAGCCGCTTGGGGGCACCGTTGACCACGGCCCGTACCCGCTGGATGTTGGGGTTCCAGCGACGCTTGGTCCGTCGGTGAGAGTGACTGATGCTCATGCCGAAGGAGGGGTGCTTGCCGCACATCTGACAGACCGATGCCATAAGGGGACGACGCTACCAGCGTCAGCCCGTCGGAACAGGATCGGCCCGGGTCGGGCCACTACCATCGGCGGCCATGACCACCCTGGCGCGTCTCGCGGCCGGCGATCTGCGAGCCGTCGTCGTGGCCTTCCGAGACGCCCTGCGGGCCCACCAGGAGCCCATCAACCGACTGAACGTCTACCCGGTCCCCGACGGCGACACCGGCACCAACATGGCGCTGACGGTGGAGTCGGTCGTCGCCGAGCTCGACGGGGCGACGAGCGACATGGCGACGAGCGACATGGC
>JBBSLT010000087.1:0-10072 GCA_038233555.1 Acidimicrobiales bacterium | reverse complement strand
GTTCGTCTTGCTGTCAATGCGGTTGGAGTAGACGCCGATGGAGCGATCGATGCTCCGGTCGGTGATGCGGAGGTTCGGCCCGAACGTGGCGCCCTGATCGGTCGACGAGGCGTAGTACACGTCCTGGAAGCCGGTTTCGTCCTCGCCCGAAGGCGGCGGCGCGGCCGGGCTGAGGCGTCCGTCGTACCAGGCCACGTCGACGCGACCGTTGGGGGCGACCGAAACGTTGGGATGGAACTGGCTGGCTGGTGCCACGGCTCCCTGGTCGTCGTTCAACACCTTGCGCTCACCCCAGCTCTCGCCCCCGTCCAGCGACGCCCGGAGGAAGATCTCGAAGTCGCCCTCGAAGTCCTCCCTCGAGTTCATCTCTTCCTCGTTGGCGTGCCACGCAAGGTAGATCGCCTGGGAGTTGGGATCAGCGACGAGCACGCCAGGTCGGGGCGCCTGTTGGTTGCCGGGATCGATGTCCCTGCCTGGTGAGAAGGTCTGGCCGTTGTCGGTTGACCGGACGTACTGGATAGGCCGCACGGGACCGTCATCGCCGTTGGGGTTGTCCCCCGGCGGGTACTCGCGGGTCCAGTAGGCGGCGTGGACCACTCCCTGCCCGTCGACGGTGATCACCGGGTAGTCCCCTCCCCGGTCGTCGGTGAGGTCCACCGGCGCCCCGAACGTCTTGCCCCCGTCGCTAGTGGCGGCGATGGTGCTCTTGAGCTTCTCCGTGGCGTTGCGGAACACGCCCTGGCGCCAGCCCACGTAGACACGGTCGGAATCGCTGGGATCTACGGCCACGGTGGGGCCCTTGTTCAGGCCTCTGTCGGGGTTGTCCTCGGGGGCGTCGAACACCCCGGTCGTGGTGAAGGTCCGACCGCTGTCCGCTGAGCGGGCCAGATACAGGCTCCGTGGGGTGTTGTCCCGACCTTGACCCAGATCTGGACCGGCCGAGTAGGCGATGTACAGCACGCCGTCAGACCCGAAGGCCGGCCAGGCGAGTGGACCGTACTCGGCGCCGGGGGCGCATACCGGGGCGGCCTCGGTCATGAGGCTGCCACCGGGGAACCAGCTCCGGCCGTCGTCAACGGAGATGTGGACCTTGCACTCAAGATCGCCTCGCACATCGGCTTCGACGATGACCAGCTCGCCGTTCTCGGGGTTGCGCACCAGCCGAGGGGACGAATGTGCCCGGATCGGGGCAGGATTGTCGGTGACCTGCACGGCCGCCGTGACCACGGCTTGGTCAAGCTCCTGGGCGGTCACTGGCTGGCCGGCGCCCGCCAGCACGGCACTGACGACCAACAGGCTGGCCCAGCGGGGCATTGATAGCTGTACCCGGCTATATGTCACTCGATGACCTTAGCTCAGCGGTCGAACTGCAGCCCGTAGAGGGACTCGTAGCCGAGCAAGCACTGGGGGCGCTCGGCGCACTCGGGCGGGCCGCCGAGCACCAGCGGCTCCTCGACGCCGGCCAGGTCGGAGACCTTCTCCAGGCCGTACTGCTCGGCCGTCTCGGCCGTGACCACCAGGGCATTCTGGTCCTGGGCCTCGGACGGTTCCAAGAGCTCGAGGCCCTCGGGCAGCAGGCCCTCGACCAGCTCCACCCCTTCCTCGGCCTGCACGGCCTCGGCGTCCTCGCCCACCAAGAGGGTGAGCAGACTCTGGACGTACTCGGGGACGATGTCGATTTCACCCCGCTCGATGGCCGGGTACACGACCTGCTCGCGGGCGCCCAGGTTGGCATTCACGGTCACGTCGTAGCCGTGCGCCCGCAGGGCGTGGGCATACATGTGGGCAAGGATCTGGCTCTCGGTGAAGTTGAACGATCCGACCGTGAGGGCACCAGACCCCTCCGGGGCGTCCACGTCGAGCAGCCCGTTGCTCTCCAGGTAGTCGAGGGCCACGGCCTCGGGGTCCTCCCGGTCGGCGTCCACCCGCCGGTTCAGCTCGGTGATGTCCTCGGTGGACAACGCCGCCGACACTTCGTTCAGCGCCTCGGCCGCCGTCTCGTCCACCACCTCCGAGCGCACCAGGGGCACGATGTTCTCGGCCCCCTGCAGCTCCTTGTCGTCCTCCAGCACCACCCAGTCGTTGGCGGCGATGGCGGAGTTGGTGGAAAAGAGCACGGCCACGTCGATGGAGCCCTGTTCCAGGGCGGTGACGGTGATGGCTCCGGGATCGAGAGGCTGGAAGCTGAAGGTGGCCGCCGGCCCGTTCGCCTCTTCGCCGGGAGGGGCCTCGACCGTGGAGGGGTCGGAGTCGGTACATGCCCCCAGCGCCACGGTGGCGGGCAGGACGAGGCCGAGGAGGAGCAGCCGAGAACGAGGCGCCGGACGTCGGGTGAGCGGGGTCGTCATGGCGCCAATGACAGCACGTCGAGCGCCCGTCGGCCATCTGGCTCCGTTTCCGTCGGGGTGGCTTCGGGGAGGACGTCGGCGTGCTCCGCTCCCTGATGCTCGGTGCCGCTGCCGGTGCAGCGGGGACCACCGCCCTCAACGTCGTCACCTACCTCGACATGCTGACCCGGGCCCGCCCCGCCAGCTCCACCCCCGAGCGGACCGTCGAGGTCATGGCCGAGCGGGCGGGGGTGGCAGTGCCCGGCGACGACGACGCTCGCAGCAACCGCCTCTCGGCCCTCGGCGCCATGTCGGGTATCGCCGCCGGCGTCGGGGTCGGCGCTGCCTACGGGCTGGCCCGTGGCCTCGGGTGGCGCCCGTCGGTGGCCACCGGGGCGGTACTGGCCACCGTCGGCGCCCTGATCGCCACCATCGGGCCCATGACCGTGCTCGGGGTCACCGATCCCCGCACCTGGGCCGCCGTCGACTGGGTGAGCGACATCGTTCCCCACCTGGCCTACGGCGCCGTCACCGCCACCACCTACGCCGCCGGCGAGCAGCCATGATCCTGGTGATCGGTGCCACGGGGACCGTCGGCTCCGCCCTGCTTCCGCTCCTGGCCGGCCAGGACGTCTCCCTGCGGGCACTGGCGCACTCCGAGGCCGGCCGGGAACGCATCGAGGCGTTGGGGGTCGAGGCCGTCGAGGGGGACCTCGATCAGCCCGCCACCCTCGATCGGGCCGTGGAGGGATGCGACCGGGTCTTCCTGGTGTCGCCGCCGCATCCCGACCAGGTCGCCCGGGAGCAGGCGGCCATTGACGCCGCCGGGCGCGCCGGTATCGCCCACGTGGTCGTCCTCTCGGTCATGGGAGCCGGCGCCGACTCCCCCATTGCCTTCGCCCGCTGGCACGCTGAGATCGACGAGCACCTCAGGGCGTCGGGGCTGGGCTGGACCATCCTGCGACCGTCAGGGTTCATGCAGGCCCACCTCCTGCCGGTGGCGACGGTCACGGCCGAGGGCCGGTGGTACGGCATGACCGGCGACGGAGCCACGGCCTACGTGGATCTCCGGGACGTGTCCGCCGTGGCCGCCACCGTCCTCACCACGCCGGGTCACACCGGCGCCGTCTACGAGCTGACCGGTCCGGCGGCCCTCTCCCAGCCCGAGGCCGCCACCCAACTCAGCGACGTCCTCGGCCGCCCCGTCGCCTACGTCGACCTCCCCGCCGAGGTGTTCCGGGCCAACCTGGCCGGGGCCGGTCTGCCCGACTGGCTCGCCGACGCCGTGGTGGCGCTTTACCAGACCACCCGCAACGGGCACGCCGCCACCGTGACCAACACCGTCGAGCTGGTCACGGGGCACCCGCCCCGTACCTATCGGGAACTGATCGAGACCCGCAGGGACGATTTCGACGTCTCCTGAGGCGAATCGCGGCCGAGACGGTGCCCGGGCGACAGGCACCGCTGCAGCGCCCCCAGGCCGATCTCGGTGGCCATGGCCAGCACGGTGACGGTGAGGGCGCCGGCGAAGACCTCGACGTTGTCCCCGGTGCGCAGGCCCACCAGAATGAGGGCACCGAGACCACCGAAGCCCACCAGGGCGGCGAGGGTGGCGGTGGCCACCACCTGCACAGCGGCGGTGCGCACCCCGGCCATGACGAGGGGCAACGCGGAGGGCAGTTCCACCTCGGTGAAGACCTGGCGTCCGGTCATGCCCATGGCCCGAGCCGCCTCCACCATGTCGGGATCGGTGCCTTGCACGCCCACGAAGCTGTTGGTGACCATGGGCGGCACGGCGAGGAGCACCAGGGCCACCAACGTGGGCGTGACGCCGATGGAGCTGAGTTGCAGAGCGATGACCAGCACGGCGAATGACGGCAGAGCCCGGCCCACATTGGAGACGTTGACCGCCACCAGGCCACCCCGACCCACATGGCCCAGCACCAAGCCGAGGGGCAGGGCCAGAGCCATGGCGATCGCCATGGCCGTCACCGAGACGACCAGGTGCTCGACGACAAGTTGGGTCAGTCCGTTGGCGCCCCGCCAGTTGGCACGATCTCCGAAGAAGGCGATCACGTCGGCTAGGAAGTCCATCAGCTGTCCCTGTCCGCCCACGGGCTGAGGAGACGCTGTGCTCCCACCAACGTAAGGTCGGCGACGGCGGCAAGGGCGACCGAGAGGGTGGACCCGACGACCAAGGGGGTGGGGAAGTCCCGGTTCAACCCGTCGAGGATGAGCTGGCCGAGGCCGCCGTGGCCGATGAGGGCGGCGACGGTCACCAGGCCGATGGTGGTCACGGTGGCCACCCGGATCCCTGCCACCACGGCCGGCAGGGCCAGCGGAAGCTCCACCGAAAGCAGGCGGAGTGGAGCCCGCATGCCCATGGCCGTGGCCGCCTCAAACACCTCCGGGGCCACCCCGTCGAGGCCGGCCACGATGTTGCGCACCAGGATCAGCAGCGTGTAGCTCACCAGGCCGATGAGGGCGGTGGTACGGGTGAGGCCGGTCCAGGGCAGCAACAGGGCGAACAGCGCCAGCGAGGGGATGGCGTAGAGCACCCCGGTGGCGCTCACGATGGGCCCGCCGAGCCGGCGCCAGCGCCGGGCCGCCAGCGCCAGGGGGAACGACAGCACCAGGCCGAACACCACGGCGAGCACCGTCAGCTCGACATGGGCCCGGACCAGCTCGAGGATGAGGCCCCGGTGGTCGGCCACCCAGGTCCAGTCCACCCACGGCTCCTCCACTGGCCACACACGGTACGGGTAGCGTCAGCTCGCCGTGTTGCGTCTCGAGCACCTCACCAAGCGCTTCAATGGCCAGTTGGCCGTCGACGACCTCAGCCTGGAGGTGGCCGAGGGCGAGCTGTGCGTGTTGGTGGGGCCATCGGGTTGCGGCAAGACGACCACCATGAAGATGGTGAACCGCCTGATCGAGCCGACCAGTGGGCGCATCCTCCTCGACGGTGACGACGTGACCAATGGTGACCCCGTCATCCTGCGCCGGCGCATCGGCTACGTGATCCAACAGGTGGGCCTGTTCCCCCATCAGAGCATCGCCACCAACGTGGGCACGGTCTGTCGGCTGCTCGGTTGGGACAAGGTCCGGGTGGCCGACCGGGTCGACGAGTTGCTCGACCTGGTCGGCCTCGACCCCGCCACCTACCGGGACCGCTATCCCCACCAGCTCTCGGGAGGGCAGCGCCAGCGGGTGGGGGTGGCCCGGGCGCTGGGGGCCGACCCTCCGGTGCTGTTGATGGACGAGCCCTTCGGCGCCATCGATCCCATCAGCCGTGAACGACTGCAGGACGAGTTCCTCCGCCTCCAGGGCCGCCTGCGCAAGACCGTCGTCTTTGTCACCCACGACGTGGACGAAGCGGTGAAGCTCGGCGACCGCATCGCCGTGCTAGCCCAGGGCGGGCTCCTGGCCCAGCATGACACGCCGGCAGAGATCTTGTCCCACCCGTCAAGCAGCTTCGTGGCCGACTTCGTGGGGGCCGACCGCGGCCTCAAGCGGCTGGCCGTCACGCCAATCGAGCGTCACCAGCTCGAGCAGCCCCCGGTGGTGGCGCTGGAGACGCCGCTCGCCGACGTCCGGGGCATGCTGGCGTCAGGGGGCGACGGCTACGTCGTGGTGGTGAACGCCGACGGCCGGCTCGAGGGCTGGCTGGGCCGGGAGCAGGCCGACGGCGACGGCACCGCCGTCGCCCATGCCCGACCGGTTGACGCTGCCGTGACCCTGCCCGCCAGCCTCCGGGATGCCCTGTCGGCGTTGCTGTTGGCCGAGGCCCCTTGGGTGGCGGTGCTCGACGGCGAGCGCTACTGCGGAGTGCTCAGCCCGGGCGCGCTGCATGCGTCCGCCCGTCGACCTCCCGCCGATCAGGACGGCGCCCGGTCCAGCGCCTCTACCACCTCTCCGGCGGCGACGTAGACCGAGATTCCGGCCACCGCCGGCTGGGCCGGCACCTCGGCGTCGAGCGGGCTCCGGCTTACGACCTCGCCCGTCGTCCCGTCCAACAGCTCGAGACGCGCCGCCGTGGCCAGCACGACCGCCGACCCGTCGGTAGCGACGCGAAGAGCATCGCCGTCACTGTCCCGCTGCCACCGCTGCTCGCCGGAACGGGCGTCGAAGGCGACCACGCCGTCGACGGTGGCAACAACCACGAGGTTCCCAGCCGCCGCCGGACTCTGGAGGAGTCGGGCAAGGGGTGCCCGCCAGCGCTCGCTCCCCTCGGCCGGGTCGAGCCCGACCAGCGTCCCCGCCCCGTCGTCGATGACCACCACGTCGCCGGCCACTGATGGCGAGCCCTGGGGCGACGCCGGTGTGACCAGCACCCAACGCGGTCCTCCGCTGGCGGAATCGAGGGCGACCAGCCCGGCCGGCGTCGACGTCACCACCACGTCAGCCCCGGCGGCAATGGTTCCCGCACCGGGGATAGCTTGGCGCCAACGGATCTCGCCGCTCACGGCGTCGAGGGCGACCACGTCACCGATACTGAGGTAGACCGCTCCCCCGGCCAGCGCCAGAGGCCCGACCTTGGGAACCTCGGTGGCGAAGCGCCACTGCTCCTCACCGGTGCGGGTGTCGAGGGCGAAGATATTTCCCTCGTTCGAGTTCGACACCTCGGTGGAGACATAGACGAGCCCACCCTCCACCACCGGCTCGGCCATCACCCGCTCCCCGGTCTCGAAGCGCCACTGGGCTTCGCCGGTATCGGCGTCGACCGCCACCACCGAACCGGCCCGAGTAGCCACGAAGAGGTCGGGTCCCTCCACCTGGGGACTGCCCACCACCGCCGAGTCGGCCTGGAGACGCCATCGAGGGACGAGGTCGGGCGGCCCCCGGCGCGACACAACCACGGCAACGACGAGGCCGAGAGCGAGGGCCGAGGCCAGCGCCAGCAGGCGCATGTCGAGACGCTTGGCCACCACCGGCGGAGCAACCGGATCCGCAACGGGCAACGGAAGCCCACAAGCAGGACACGCACTGCGCCCAACGATGAGCGTGCCCCCACAAGCAGGACACCGCAGCCCCACCGGCGGCTTGGTGGGCACCTGCACATCCCTCAACACCGATCAGCCCCAGCCCCGGGCGAGCGGAGCTCGCCCCCAGAAGGTGGTCAGCGGGGAGGGTGCCGGCTTTGCCGGCGTCCTTCCCTCAACCAAGCTCGGCCGAACGAAGTGAGGGCGAAGAGTCACCGGTAGGTGACGATCGTGAAGGTGCCGTAGGCGAAGAGGACGGCGCTGAGGCTGTACACCCCCGCCTTCACCCAGGTCCGCACCCCCGGTGAGGCGATGTAGTCGTCGATGCTCCACCGCAGTCCGTTGAGGCCGTGGAGGAGGGCCAGCGCCAGCAGGCTCCAGTCGAACAGGCGCCACAGCGGGTTTTCCCACCGGTCGGCCACGAAGGCGGCGTCGGTCTCGACCACGTCGTAGATGATGTGGGTGATGGCGAAGTGGGTGAGGGCCAAGAACACCAGCACCAAGCCCGAGACCCGCATGAAGAACCACGACCACGTCTCGAAGCTCTGGCGGGAACGGCGAGCCCGTCGCCGGGCCGGCGGTGACGGGGGCGGGGGATCGGTGGACACCGACGTGCTCATCCGCGAAGCGTCCCGTTGATGAAGGGCTCGAGGATGACGTAGCCACAGGGCACTCCGACGGCCACGGTGAGCAAGACCACCACCGACAGCAGGCGGCGCTCCTGGCGCACGGCTCCGGGGAAGAAGTCGAGGGCCACGATGCGCAGCCCGTTGAGGGAGTGGAACAACAGGGCGAAGAGCAGCCCGACCTCGAAGATCCGTAGCACGACGTTGCCGTAGAGCTGGTGCACCTCGTCGTAGACCTCGGCGCTGATGTTGATGAGCGATACGTCGACGATGTGGAGCAGCAGGAAGAGGAACACCAGCACACCCGAGACCCGGTGGCCCACGAACGCCCACTGGCCCGAGCGGCCCTTGTACACCGTGTCGATGCTCACGAGATCACCGGCGGCGGAACCAGCGGCCGCTGCGCATGGTGGTGGCCACCACGTGCAGGGCGAAGGCGGTGATGAGCACGCTCACCAAGGCGAGGGCCACGGAGAACACCACCTGGGCCGTCGTCATCGCAGTCGTCACCGCCGCTCAACCTATCGTCGCCGACCCTCCCAGCCACGGAGCCAACACCTCGGGCAGGACCACGGTGCCGTCGGCTTGGCGACCGGTCTCGATCAAGGCGGCCCAGATCCGCGGCCAAGCCAGGGCCGAGCCGTTGAGGGTGTGGACGTGTTCCACCTTGGCGTCGACGTCCCGGCGGTAACGGACGTCGGCCCGACGGGCCTGGTAGTCGGCGAACCACGACACCGACGACACCTCCAGCCACTGGTCGCAGCCGGGGGCGTAGACCTCCAGGTCGAACTGGCGGGCCTGTGACTGGCCGAGGTCGCCGGTGCAGATGTCAAGTACGCGATAGGCCAGGCCCAGATCCACCAGCAGGCCCTCGGCCCGGGCCAACAGCTCGGCGTGGACGTCGCCGGCCTGCTCGGGCGTGCAGTAGGCGAGGATCTCCACCTTCTCGAACTCGTGCACCCGCAACAGGCCCCGAGTGTCGCGCCCGGCGGCTCCCGCCTCCCGCCGGTAGCAGGGTGTCGCTGCTGCGAAGCGCATGGGCAGGTCGGCCTCGGCCAGGATCTCCCCCGCCGCCAACGAGGTGAGGGGCACCTCGGCGGTGGGGATGGCCCACAGGTCGTCGCGCTCGAGGTGATAGGCGTCGTCGGCGAACTTGGGGAGCTGGCCGCTGGCGGTGATGGTGGCCGTGCGCACCAGGGTGGGCGGGCGGATCTCCTCGAAGGCGTCGGCGTGGCTGGCCAGCGCCCACGCCGTCAGGGCTCGGATCAAGCCGGCCCCCGCCTTGCGGTAGAGCGGGAACATGGAGCCAGCGATCTTGGCCCCCCGCTCCAGATCGAGGATGCCGAGGGCCGCCCCCACGTCCCAGTGCGGGACCCGCTGGTGCTCTCCGTAGGCGTCAGGGTCGTATCCCACCTCCCGGACGATGCGGTTGTCGACCTCGCCGCCGCCGTCAGGAGCGTCGGCCGCCGGCAGGTTGGGAATGCGCAACAACAGGTCGCGCAGCTCGGTACCGAGCCGGTCGGCCTCGCTGGCCATGGCCTTCTCGGCCTCACCCAGGCGCCGGCTGGCGGCCATACGGGCCTCGGCCCCGTCGGTGTCGCCTTCCCGGCGCAGCCGGCCCACCTCCTTGGAGAGCGCGTTGATCTGGCCCCGGGCGGTGTCGCGGCGCTCGGCTATGGCCCGGTGCCGGCGATCGACCTCGGCCAGACGGTCGAGCTCCCCGAGGTCGGCCCCCTTGCGGGCCAACCCGGCCTTGAGAACCTCGAGCTCGGTGCGGACCCGGCGGACGTCGAGCATGGGTGGGACGGTAGCCGGGCCCCACAGCTCCTCACCTCTTCGTTCTTTGTCGAAGGGGCCGTCCCTGGCACTGCTGAGTCGACAAAGAACAGGGAGCGGGTGGACGGTAACGTCCCGATACGTGCCCGTCGCCGCGTCCACGCCGCCTCCGCCCGCCGTCTCAGTGGCCGGGCTGGTGGTGCGCTACGGAGCCGTCACCGCAGTCGACGGCGTGTCCTTCACCGCCGAGGCCGGCCAGGTGCTGGCGCTGCTCGGCCCCAACGGCGCGGGCAAGACCTCAACGGTGGAGACCCTGGAGGGCTACCGCCGGCCCGACGCAGGCAAGGTATCGGTCCTCGGCCTC
>JBBSLT010000086.1:0-10094 GCA_038233555.1 Acidimicrobiales bacterium | reverse complement strand
GACCCCGGTCTCGGTCCCGGGGGCCAGGTCCCCGAACTCGTCCTGGAGCGACGCCGTCGTACGGGTCACGTCGAAGCGGTAGGGAAGGTCGGCGGCGTCAGACATGGGCAAGGGTGCCCGCCGGCGGGTGAACAGCGGGCAACACATGGTAGGGCATCGGGTGAACTTCCGGACCGTGCGCATACCTTGCGAACGCCTCGGGTAACGACGCCAAGGTCTACGTCAGCCCCCCGGAGAGGAACCCCCCCTATATGTCATCGCCACCTATCAATTTCCGCCGTCTAGGCAAAGATCGAGTGCTCCTTGCTCTCGGTCTTGCTGGCGTCTTGTGCTCGGCACTACTGGTGTCGGCCGACGCCTCCAGCCACCGTGAGGCACCGATGATCTCCAAGGATCCGGTCGCCGACAACACCGACGTCTATGCCTTCGTCGCACCCGATGCGCCCGACAGCGTCACCCTGATCGCCAACTATCAGGGTTTTCAGGAGCCCGGCGGAGGTCCGAACTACTTCGAGTTCGGCGAGGACGTGCTCTACGAGATCAACGTGGACAACGACGGAGACGCCATCCCCAACGTGACCTATGAGTTCCGCTTTTCCACCACCACCGTCGAGCCCAACACCTTCCTCTACGCCACCGGGCCCATCGACAGCGTCGAGGACGAGGATTGGAACCGTCCGCAGACCTACACCGTGACCAAGGTCGCCAACGGGAGCCGCACCGAGGTGGCGTCGGGCCTGCGCACCGCCCCGTCCAACGTCGGACCTCGCAGCACCCCCGACTACCCATCGCTGGCCCAAGGGGCGATTCACTCCCTCGACGCTGATGGCCAGGTGTTCGCCGGCCAGCGCGAGGAGGGCTTCTACGTCGACATCGCCTCCATCTTCGACCTCGGTGGTCTGCGACCGTTCAACCAGGCACACGTCATCCCGCTACCGGAGGAGGACGGTATCGACACCTTCGCCGGCTACAACGTGCAGTCGATCGCTCTCCAGGTGCCGAAGAGCGAGGTCGTCAGCGACGACGAGGTCATCGGCGTGTGGGCCACCGCCTCCCGCTTCCAGACGCAGGTGCTTCAGGCCGACGGCTCGAGCCCGATGAACAGCGGGCCGTTCGTCCAGGTGTCCCGCCTCGGCAACCCGCTGGTGAATGAGGTGGTCATCCCCCTCGCCCTCAAGGACGCCTTCAACTCCCTCGAGCCGGTCAACGACGCCGCCACCCTCACCGGGGCAGCCGCCCCGCCCTTCTCCACCGAGGGTGACATCCCGCTGGTTCAAGACCCAATCCTCGGCTTCTACATCGAGGAGCTCTACGGGATCGAGACCCCGCCGGCACCGCGCGACGACCTGGTGTCCATCTTCCTCACCGGCATCCCCGGGGTCAACATGCCCGAGACCGTGCAGCCGGCCGAGATGCTCCGCCTCAACACCTCGGTGGAGCCGACGCCCTTCGACGACCAGGACCGCCTCGGCCTCCTGGCCGGCCAGCCCGACGGGTTCCCCAATGGCCGCCGGGTGGGCGACGACGTGGTTGACATCGCCCTGCGAGCGGTGGCGGGCGGCACGCCGTTCACCCCCGACTTCAACGTCGCTCCCAACAATGCCCTTACCGACGGGGTCGACGAGAACGACCGGCCCTACCTGGAGAGCTTTCCCTACCTGGCCACTCCTCACCAGGGCTACGAGCTCGAGAACCCGGAGCGGGTGGACGACCCCGGCGACAACCGTCCCGACCGCCCCGACCGCCCCGACCGCCGGAACTTCCTCGACGACCTGCTGGGCGACCTTGACCTCGGCGGAATCCTCGACGGGATCTTCGACCGGCGGGGAGGCGACAACTCCCGCGGGTAGTCCGAAGGCGAAGCACCCTCAGCTTCCCTGAGTCACCCTGAACCTGCCGTAAGCGCTCCCTGTGAAGCGCTTACGGCAGGTTCTTCTCGTAGACGACCCGCAGACCGTGCAGCGTCAGCCAGGGCTCGAGGCGCTGCACCCTGCGGGTGAGGGGAGCGATCAGATGACCCAACCCGCCGGTGGCAACCACCGTGGACCTTCCGAGCTCGACCTCCATGCGGGCCACCATGCCGTCGACCATGGCCGCCGTCCCGTAGAGGGTGCCCGACTGGATGGCCGCCTCGGTGCTGGTCC
This sequence comes from Acidimicrobiales bacterium, assembly GCA_038233555.1. Taxonomy (GTDB): domain Bacteria; phylum Actinomycetota; class Acidimicrobiia; order Acidimicrobiales; family CADCSY01; genus JADDRA01. The sequence continues at coordinate 7,950 of JBBSLT010000086.1, read as the reverse complement.
CGATCACCCGGCGAGGCTCCACCAGCTCGATGCGCCGCAGCAGCGCAGCAGCCGAGTAGAGGGCGTCGAGGGCGATCTCCACCCCGGGGACGATGGCCCCGCCCAGGTACTCCCCGGCCGGCGAGATGGCGTCGAGGGTGGTGGCGGTCCCGAAGTCGACGATGACGAGAGGAGGGTCGAAGCGTTCGAGAGCGCCCACCGCGTTGGCGATGCGGTCGGCTCCCACCTCCCTCGGGTTCTCGTAGCGGATGGGCACGCCTGTGCGGGTGCCGGGCCCGATGACCACCGGATTGAGGCTGAGGTGACGCGCCGCCATCTCCCTCAAGGCAACGGTGAGGCGTGGAACCCCTGAGCACACAGCCATGCCGGTGACGTCGACGTCAAGGCGCAGGCCCCGAAGGGTCAGCAGCTGGCCCATGAGCAAGGCCAGCTCGTCGGACGTGCGGGACACCTCGGTCGCGAGCCGCCAGTGGTCGAGCAAGCCATCGGCGGGTGCGGCGTTGGAGGGTGCGGCGTTGACCGAGCTGTGGTCGAAGAGTCCCACCACCGTCTCGGTATTTCCTACGTCGACGGCCAGGAGCATCAGCCTGACTCCGGGGCAAAGCCGAGGTCGAGGTCGAGGCCGAGATCGAGCGCCTTGGCCGAGTGGGTGAGGGCGCCGACCGAGATGAGCTCGACACCGGTGCCGGCGTAGTCGGCCACATTCTCCAGGCTCACCCCACCGGACACCTCCAGCAGAGGTCGGGCGGCGGCGCCCCGCTCGGCCACGCACCGGCTGACCTCGCCGGGGGTCATGTTGTCGAGCAGGACGAGATCGGCGCCGGCGGCGATGGCCTCCCGGACCTGGTAGAGACGGTCGGCCTCGACCTCGACGGTTCGTCCGGGCCAGAGTTCACGGGCTCGACTCACCGCCTCGGCGATCCCCATCCCGGCCAGGTGGTTGTCCTTGAGCAGCACCCACTCGCTGAGGTTGCCTCGGTGGTTGGCGCCACCGCCGGCTCGTACCGCCGCCTTCTCCAGGGCCCGCAGACCCGGAGTGGTCTTGCGGGTGTCCCAGACGCGCGCCGGTCCTCCCCGGGCGGCGGCCTCCACGAAAGCCCGGGTAAGGGTGGCGATGCCCGAGAGGTGACCGAGGAAGTTCAAGGCCGTGCGTTCGGCGGTGAGGACCGACGCCGCCGGCCCGCTGACGCCCGCCACCGCGGTGCCGGCCTCGACCGCACTGCCGTCGTCGTGCCACCACTCGACCTCGACGGCCGGGTCGACCTGGCGAAAGGACTCCACGGCGGCGAGGCGCCCGGCGATGACGCCCGGAGACCGGGCCACGATGGCGCCCCGAGCGAGTACCGCAGGGGCAAGGAGGGCAGCGGTGAGGTCGCCCAGCGGCTCGAGATCCTCGGCCAGGGCCCGGGCCACGAGGGCGGCCACGGTGTTGACCGGCGGGTGCATCGTCACGGGTGGTTCACCAGACGAAGGCGCAGTGCGGGGTCCCGTTCGGGGTGGTCGGCTCGCCAGTGGCAGCCGCGACTCTCGGTACGGGCCAAGGCGGCGGCCACCACCGCCAAGCCGACGACAACCAGGTTGCGAACCTCGCAGGTCGACCGGTCTTCGTCCGGCGTGACGCCGCCGCCCGGCATCACGATGCGCAGAGATGCAGCAACGGAGCGCAACGAGTCAGCATCACGGACCACACCGGCACCGGTGGTCATCACGCCCTGGAGCTCGGCCCGCACCTCGGTCTCGGGCCGACGTGGCGGCGGGTCGTCGAACGAAATCTCGGCCTTCGCCAGCAGCCTGCCGCCGACGACGTCGGCCTCCCCGCCGTTGGCGTCGTCGCCGCCAGCCAGCATCGCCCGCATGGCCCCGGTAGGTCGGGCCACCTCCCGCCCCGCATCGATGGCCTCGACCACCCGGGGGGCAAAGACCATCCCTTCCAGGAGAGAGTTGGAGGCGAGCCGGTTGGCACCGTGCACGCCGGTGCAGGCCACCTCGCCGCACGCCCAGAGTCCGGCCAGGGAGGTGGCGCCGTCGAGGTCGGTGATCACCCCGCCACAGACGTAATGGGCGGCGGGAGCGATGGGCAGCCAGTCGGTGCCCGGGTCGAGCCCGGCGCCCCGAACGGAGGCGGCGATGGTGGGAAAGCGACGGTCGAAGTGCTCCAGGGCACTGGCATCGAGCCACAGATGGTCGACGCCCTGATCGAGCATGCGCGAGGTCATGGCCCGGCTGACCTGGTCACGCGGCAGGAGCTCGTCGACGAAGCGCTCGCCCTTGGCGTCGCGCAGCAACGCCCCGTGGCCCCGCAGCGCCTCGGACAACAAGGGACGGGGCATGGCCGGGTGGTGGAGGGCGGTGGGGTGAAACTGAACGAACTCCAGATCGGCCACCGCCACCCCCGCCCGCAGGGCCATGGCCAGGCCGTCGCCGGTGGACTCCGCCGGGTTGGTGGTCACGGCGAAAAGCTGGCCCATTCCCCCGGTGGCCAGCAGCACGTGGGTGGCCCGGACCTCCTGGCGCACACCCTCGGGGTCAAGAGCCACCACGCCCCGGCATCGCTCGCCTTCGACCACCAGGTCGAGGGCGAACCAGCCTTCCAGCACGGCGGTGGCGGTGGCGCGCACCGCCTCCACCAGCGCCCGCTCCACCTCCACGCCCGTCGCCGCCCCGCCGGCGTGGACCACCCGGGGGCTGGAGTGACCGCCTTCTCGGGCGAGCTCCAAGGCTCCGCCCTGGTCTCGGTCGAACACCGCCCCGAGAGCGATCAGCTCATGCACGCGCCCCGGGCCCTCGTCGACCATCACCCGCACGGCGTCGATGTCGCACAGGCCGGCACCAGCGGCGAGGGTGTCGGCCAGGTGCAGGTCGGTTGAGTCCTCGTCGGTCGACAACACCGCGGCCACGCCCCCCTGGGCCCAGCGGGTGGTGGCCTGGTCGAGTTCAGCCTTGGTGAGCACGCCCACCCGCATGCCGGGGAGGGCGGCCGCCCTCACTGCGGCCGACAGCCCGGCCACCCCGCTCCCAAGTACGAGCAGGTCAAGGTCCATCGGACTCACTCACTCGCCCAGCCACCAGCCAGAGCGGGGCCGCCTTCGGCGGCGGGTGTGTCCGGCGGCCGCTCTTTGGCTGATCGTCATGGGTCGTGGGGGCGGTTGGTGTCGTCGACGTGGACCACCACGGGCACCCAGGTGTCGAGCTCGGCGTCGTCGACCTCGGCGTAGGTGAGGACGATGACCCGGTCACCCACGCCCACCAGATGGGCGGCGGCTCCGTTCATGGTCACCTCGCCGGGCTGACCGGGGATGGCGTAGGTCTCCAGCCGGGCCCCGTTGTCGACGTCGAGGACCTGCACCTGCTCGTGGGCCAGGATGTCGGCGAGCTTCATGAGCCGGGGGTCGAGCGAGATGGAGCCCACGTAATCGACGTCGGCCCCCGTGACCGTGGCTCGGTGGATCTTCGACTTCAACATCCGGCGCCTCATGCCGGTACCCGGACGCCAGCCGTCGGCGGAGCCGACAAGGGTATCGAGCGTCGATTTCCTCGCCACGACGCCGGCTTCACAGCCGTACTCCTACGTTGTCGACCAGCCGGGTGGCGCCGATGCGGGCCGCCACCAGCAGTCGGAGCTCGCCGTGAAGCTTCTCGGGGACCTCGAGGGTGGCGGCCTCCACCACCTCGGCGTAGTCAAGGTCGACCAGGGGCTCGGCCTCCATGATGGCGGCCACCAGTGACCGCACCTCGGCCGGGTCGAGCTCACCGGCCAGGATCGAGGCGGCGCCCGCCCGCAGGGCCCGGAATAGGACGGGGGCGGCGGCCCGCTCGTCGGCCCCGAGGTAGCGATTGCGACTGGACAGGGCCAGGCCGTCGACGTCCCTCACCGTGGGGCAGGCCACCACCTCGACCGGGAACGAGAGGTCGGCCACCAGCCGGCGCACCACCATGAGCTGCTGGTAGTCCTTGTCGCCGAAGTAGGCCCGGCAGTGCCCGGCCAGGGCGAACAGCTTGGTCACCACCGTGGCCACGCCGTCGAGGTGGCCGGGACGGCTGGCACCCTCCAACACCTCGCCCAGAGCGCCGACACCCACCGAGGTGCACCGTTCGGGCGGGAACATCGCCTCGGGTGACGGGGCGAACACCAGGCCGGCTCCCGCCCGCTCGGTGGTGACCAGGTCGGCGTCGAGGTCTCGGGGGTAGGCGTCGTAGTCCTCGCCGGAGCCGAATTGGAGAGGGTTGACGAACACGGTGACGGCGACCACATCGCACTCGACGGCGGCCCGCTCGATCAGGCTGGCGTGGCCGTCGTGGAGGGCTCCCATGGTCGGGACCAGTCCGATGCTTCTCCCCGCCCGGCGCTCTCGGTCGAGGGCGTCGGACAGCTCCACCACCCGCTTGCTCACCTGCACCGTGTGTACCCCCTCACGTTCCAGCCCCGGACCGGGTGCCGTTCGCAGGGTCGATCGTACCTGGCGCCATCGAGCCGAGCGCGAGGTCGAGCCGACGGACGCTTCCCTCGCTGGCCGCCAGCGCTCCAGCGGGAACCAGTTCGGGGGCCAGGTCGGCGAGGGGGGCGACGACGAAGCGGCGTTGCCACATGCGGGGGTGAGGGACGACCAGGTCGGCCTCGTCGATGGTGAGGTCGCCCACCAACAGGAGATCGACGTCGAGGGTGCGGGGGGCGAAGCGCTCGCCCCGGGTTCGGCCGGCGCCCTCCTCCAGGTGGTGGGCCAGGGCCAGCAGCTCGCGAGGGCCACGTTCGGTGACCATCTCCACCACGGCGTTGAGGTAGGCGTCCTGGTTCGGGCCGCCGAGCGGCTCGGTCTCGTACACGGGAGAGACCGCCACCACATCCGGCAGTGCGGCCACGGCGCCCCGAAGGTAGGCCTGCCGGTCACCCAGGTTCGACCCCAGCCCGAGGAAGGCTCTCAGGCTCCTCACCGGGAGCGGGTGAGGCGGACGCCGGCGGAGGCAAGATCGTGAGGCACGGGGGGGCGGAGCTTGCGCAGCGCCACCTCGACCACCTCCACCCGGCCATCGGCATCGAGGACCGCCTGGGCGATCACCTCGGCCAGATGCTCGAGCAGGGCAACGGCGCCGGCCGCCACTGCACCGACCACCACGTCGCACAGCCGTCCGTAGTCGATCGTGTCGACCAGCTCGTCGCTGGTCGACGCCGCCGCCAGCGAGGCACCGATGGACAGGTCGATCTCCAACGGCTGGGGGACGGACCGCTCGGCTCCCCCAGCGCCACAACGTCCGAGCACCCGCAACCCTCGCAACTCGATGGACTCGCCGTTCACGAGGAGGCCGCCAGGGCCGCGGCGACGGCGACCAGCTCCCGGCCGACCGGGCCCATGGGCCGACGGAGCAGGCGCTCCACCATGGCGATGGCCCGGGCTGGCTCTTCCACCAGACCAGCGTGAACCAGGTACCCGGCGACCACGCCCTCCAGCCGGTCGCCAACCTCATCATGGTGCATCACCACCCGCTCGCCGTCGGCCAGCAGGGCCCGGACCTCGGGATAGAGCGCAGCGAGCACTACTGAAGGGTCGTCATGGCGTCCCAAGGGCCGGTGGCGGTAGGCCAGCTCCGCTTCGTCGTAGGCATGCAGGTTGTGGGGTGCGGCCAGCGTGCTCACCACGATGGTGAAACCCTGGGCCTTCAGCCAAACGATCTCCTCCGTGCGCCGGATGCGCCGATGGCTGGGGCCGTAGCCACCAGGACGCTCGCAAACGGCCAGGTGGTCGCGCAGCGCCCAGGCAAAGCTCCGAGGAGCCATGCCCTGTGCCCACCTCCCCCTCACGCGTCATCCTGCGCCGGGAGATCGCCGACCAGGCGCATGCCACCGACGGTGGCGGCTACGTCGTGGACCCGGACCATGCTCGCGCCCTGGCGGGCCGACCACACCGCGGTGGCCAGCGAGGCCTCCAGACGGTCGTCGGTGGAGGCACCGCCGAGGAGGGCACCGAGAAACCCCTTTCGGCTGGTGCCGACCATCACCGGGAGGCCGGTGGCCACGAGGTCTCCCACGCGGGCGAGCAGTGCGAGGTTGTGCTCCAAGGTCTTGCCGAAGCCGATCCCCGGGTCGATCCACACCTCGCCCACCCCGCCCTCCAGCGCCACTTGCGCCCGAGCCACCAGGAATGCCTGCACCTCGGCCACCACGTCGCCGTAGCGGGGATCGACCTGCATGGTGGGAGGCTCACCCTGCATGTGCATGGCCACCCAGCCCACCGGGCGACCGGCGCCCGCCGCCACCCGCCACAGGGACGCCGACACATCGTTGACGAGGGTGGCACCGGCCTCGACGGCGGCTTCGGCCACGGCCGTCGAGCGGGTGTCGACCGAGACCCGGACGAGAGGCGCCAGGGCAGCGATCACCGGAAGCACCCGTCGGCACTGCTCAGCGTCGCTGACGGGCTCGGCGCCTGGTCGGGTCGACTCCCCGCCCACGTCGATCACGTCAGCCCCCTCGGCCACCATGGCCAGTCCCCGGTCGACGGCCTGGTTGGGATCAGTCCAGCGTCCCCCGTCGGAGAACGAGTCGGGCGTCACGTTCAACACGCCCATCACCCGTGTGGTCATCGCTAGCAAACTAACTTCCGCTCACGCTTCTGGTGGCAGAAACCGGCCGTTCTCCCCGCGTTCCTGCCACCAGAACGTGTGCCCTGGACGCTGCGGTAGCGTGTCACTCGATGGCCGTGGTGTACATGTACACCCCGTTCGCCCCATCGGCGCCGTGCTGATCGCCGGGTCGCTCATCTACGAGTTCCGGAACGAGATTGGCCAGGCCGCTGGTTGGGTGGGCAACAAGGCTTCGGGCGCGGTCGAAGGGTTGGGCAACCTCCTTGGCCTCTGAGCCGGCGACCCGCCAGTTCGGATCGGGCCACGCCGGTCCGCAGCCGGCTACCGACACCTTGTTCGAGGAGCACCGGGGCTTCACCCGCACCTTCGTGGGCCTCGGGCTCTGCATGGCTCTCGGGCTCGCTTGGGGGTACGCCGAGCACTAGACATTCGAATGGGACGCAGGAGGATGTCGTACAACAACCTTCCCAACAGCGGTCCGGCGGTGTTCGTCGTACAGACGCGCAAGCACCTTGGCCGCCCGGGTTGGCTGATCGCCAGCGCCGACCCTGAGGGCCTGTTGGCCGCGCTCAGCGAGCTTCGGTCCGACTCGGTGAGACCGGTGTGGTGAAGCGGCGGAGCTACCCGGTGGTGCTGTTCGAGGAGGTCATGGGCGACATCCCCGAGGGGCCTTCGGACCTGCAGCCGCTGGCCCGAGCGGTGCAGCGGGCCGACGTCGACGCCGGCATCTTCGCCGACGAAGAGGTCCACATCATGACCGGCCGGGCCGACGACCGTCCCGAGGCGTTCATCGATGCCCCCCGCCTGGCCAAGCTCGACGAGCACGACCAGGACATCGCCCTCGAGACCGCCTTCTGGCTCTTGCAGGCCCAGGGAGTGGCCACCTGGGATGCAGCGCTCAGCCAGTTCAAGATTGTCGGCGTCTACGCCGTCGTGGGCGAGCTGCGCCAGGAATCCGAGGTCGCCATCAGCGTGCGCGTCGACGAGCGGGACGAGGGCACCAGGCGCTCGGCCATCTACCGGGTTCGTCCGGACCTGTACCTGTTCGAGGATGTGAGCGACACCGGGCTGCACCACTTCGTCTTCCACTCCTCGGAACGGGCCGGCGGTCGACTGGCCGCGGCCGTAGATCCCGAGGGCTGCGCCGACCGCACCGGCAAGCCGCAGTCGGCACCCGCCTTGAGTGCGCTCGACCCCCACCTCGACCAGTTGGCCGCCTCGGCCCGCACGAGCGCGTTCACCTACCTCGGTGCCCGGGGGGGGCGACGCATCGGCCGCCAGGCGATCCTTCACCTGCTATGGCGGTCCCAAGGGGTCCTGGGTGTTGAGCGGCTGGGAGGGACCGAACGATGGCCATGTGGCCCTGCAACGCCT
>JBBSLT010000085.1:0-10127 GCA_038233555.1 Acidimicrobiales bacterium | reverse complement strand
GAACCCGAAGGGAGAGCACTGAATGGCAGCGACGGTGTACTACGACAAGGATGCCGACCCCGGACTCATCCGGGCCCGGAAGGTGGCCGTGATCGGCTACGGCTCCCAAGGCCATGCCCACGCCCTGAACCTGGCTGAGGCCGGGGTCGACGTGCGGGTGGGCCTGCGGGAAGGCTCGTCGTCGCGGGCCAAGGCCGAGGCCGCCGGGCTCCGGGTCACGAGCGTGGCCGAGGCCGCAGCCGAGGCCGACCTGGTGATGCTCCTGCTGCCCGACACCGAGCAGGGCGCCGTCTACGAGGAGTCGATCGAGCCCAACCTCCAGCCCGGCGACGCCCTGTTCTTCGCCCACGGCTTCAACATCCGCTTCGACCAGATCACCCCCCCCGACGGGGTGGACGTGGGCATGGTGGCTCCCAAGGGGCCGGGCCACCTCGTGCGGCGCACCTACGAGACCGGCGGCGGCGTGCCCTGCCTCATCGCCGTGGCCCAAGACGCCTCGGGCAAGGCCCGGGAACTGGCCCTGTCCTACGCCCAGGCCATCGGCGGGACCCGGGCTGGGGTGCTCGAGACCACCTTCGACGAAGAGACCGAGACCGACCTCTTCGGTGAGCAGGTGGTGCTCTGCGGGGGCATCACCGCTCTGGTCCAAGCCGGGTTCGAGACCCTGGTGGAGGCCGGCTACCAGCCGGAGTCGGCCTACTTCGAGTGCCTGCACGAGCTCAAGCTCATCGTCGACCTGATGTACGAGCAGGGCATCACCGGCATGCGCTACTCCATCTCCGATACCGCCGAGTACGGCGACCTCACCCGGGGGCCGCGCATCGTGGGTCCGGAGACCAAGGCGGAGATGCGCCGCATCCTCGAGGAGATCCGCGACGGCACCTTTGCCGAGGAGTGGATCGCCGAGAGCCGGGGCGGTCGCCAGCGGTTCAACGAGCTACGCGAGCAGGGGGCCAGCCACCAGATCGAGCAGGTGGGCGAGGAGCTGCGGGCGATGATGCCCTTCGTCTCCGCCGGCCGCCAACGGGTGCAGGACGCCTCGGGAGGATAGGTCTGGAACCCGGCGGCTCATTCGGCTTAGCCAACCTTGACCAAGAGGAGTACGCTTCCTGGCATGTTGGTGAATGTCGGCCAAGCCAAGACGGACCTCTCGAAGCTGCTCGCGAGGGTGGAAGCGGGGGAGGACGTCGAGATTGCCCGCGACGGCGTTCCCGTGGCGCGGCTCACCCGGATCGAGCGGACCACACCCGGGTCGCGGTTCCTCGCGGCGCGCGGTTCACTTGCCGGCCGCATCTCGATGGCCGACGACTTCGAGTTCACCGAGGATGAACTCGATGAGCTTCTCGACGAGCCCACATGAGGCTGCTGCTGGATACCCACGTCGTGCTTTGGGAGCTGGGAGGATCACGAACCGTCTCCTCGGCCGCGCGAGAGGCGATCGAGCAGGCTACCGACGTGCTGTTCAGCGTCGTGTCGTTCGCAGAGATCGGCGTGAAGGCTGCGATCGGCAAGCTCTCGGTCCCGCGCGACCTGCGTGAGCATGTGGTGCAAAGCGGCGTTCAGGTTCTGCGGCTCGATGCCGATCATGGCCTTGCGGTGGCGGACCTACCGATGCACCATCGTGACCCGTTCGACCGCCTGCTCGTGGCGCAGGCCCGTGCTGAGCGCCTGACGCTCATTACGGCCGACCGGCGCATCGCTGCCTACGACGTGGCGCTCGTCGACGCCGGCTGAGCACCGCCCGGTTTCCGCAAGGTACGACCGTCCTGCAACACGCCACGACGGGTTGAAGGGCGGCGGTCGGGCCGGTGGGGTGGGCGGACCGCTGCCGCGGGCTACGCCAGCGCCGCCACCACGTGGTCGATGCAGCCCACCAAGGCGGCCACGTCGTCGGGGTCCACCGCCGGGAACAGGCCGATGCGCACCTGGTTGCGGCCGAGCTTGCGGTAGGCCTCGGTGTCGACGATGCCGTTGGCCCGTAGCACTCTGCTCACGACCCCGGCGTCGGCGGCGCCGTCGGCCAGATCGATGGTGGCCACCACCGGGCTGCGCTGGGCCGGGTCGGCCACGAACGGGCTGGCGTAGTCGCTGGCCTCGGCCCAGCCGTAGATGGTGGCCGCCGAGCGCCCGCAGCGCCCGGCCGACCAGGCCAGACCGCCCTGGCCGTTGAGCCACTGGAGCTGGTGGTCGAGCAGGAACAGGGTGGCCAGCGCCGGGGTGTTGTAGGTCTGGTCCAGGCGGCTGTTGTCGAGGGCGATGACGAGGTCGAGCGACGATGGGCGCCACCGGCCCGAGGCGGCCACCGCCCCGATGCGCTCGACTGCGGCAGGGGAGCACGCCGCCAGCCACAGGCCGCCGTCGCTGCCGAGCGCCTTTTGGGGGGCGAAGTAGTAGACGTCGACCTCGGTGGGGTCGAAGTCGATGGCCCCAGCCCCCGAGGTGGCGTCGACGGCCACTAGCGCCTCGGTCGGGGCCACGCCGTCGGGGCGGTGCAGGGGCATGGCCACCCCGGTGGACGTCTCGTTGTGGGTAAGGGCATAGAGGTCGATGCCGTCCTCGGCATGGGCGAGGGGATGGGTGCCGGGCGGCGACTCGATGATGCTGGGCGTCTTCAGGTGAGGGGCGGCGGCCACGGCGGCGCCGAACTTGGAGGAGAACTCGCCGAAGGCCAGATGCTGGCTGCGGGTCTGGATGAGCCCGAAGACGGCGGCATCCCAAAAGGCGGTGGTGCCGCCGTTGCCCAGCAGCACCTCGTAGCCGTCGGGCAGGCGCAACAGCTCGGCCAGGCCCTGGCGCACCGAGGCCACCACCGCCTTGACCGGCTTCTGGCGGTGGCTGGTGCCCATCCAGGAGGCTCCCACCTCGGCCAGCGCAGCGAGGGCCTCGGGCCTGACCTTGGAGGGCCCGCAGCCGAAGCGGCCGTCGGCGGGGAGCAGGTCGGTGGGGATACGGATGTCGGGTAGGTCTGCGGTCGTCACTCTGCCACTATGGCGGACATGCCTCGCATCTCCGAACGCGTGGGAGCCATCACCCCTTCCGCCACCCTGGCCGTGGACGCTCGGGCCAAGGCCCTCAAGGCCGCCGGCGAGGACGTCATCGTCTTCGCCGCCGGCGAGCCCGACTTCCCCAGCCCCGCCCACGTGGTGGAGGCGGCCGCCGCCGCCTGCCACGACCCCCGCAACCACCGCTACACCCCCGCCGCCGGCCTGCCCGAGCTGCGGGCGGCCATCGCCGCCAAGACCAAGCGGGACTCCGGCCTGGAGGTGGAGGCGTCGCAGGTGCTCGTCACCAACGGGGGCAAGCACGCCATCTACACCGCGTTCGCCACGCTGCTCGACCCCGGCGACGAAGTCCTGTTGCCCGCCCCCTACTGGACCACCTATCCCGAGCCCGTCGCCCTCTTCGGCGCCACCGCCGTGGTGGTGCCCACCGATGCCGCCAGCGGGTTCAAGGTGAGCGTCGAGCAACTGCAGGCAGCCACCACCGAGCGCACCAAGGTGCTGGTCTTTGTGTCCCCCTCCAACCCCAGCGGCGCGGTGTACTCGCCCGAGCAGACCGAGGCCGTCGGCCGGTGGGCGGCCGAGCGGGGCATCTGGGTGCTCACCGACGAGATTTACGAGCACCTGACCTACGACCACCACCGGTTCTCGTCCATGCCGGTGCTGGTGCCGGAGCTGGCCGACCGCTGCGTGGTGGTCAACGGGGTGGCCAAGACCTACGCCATGACCGGCTGGAGGGTGGGGTGGATGATCGCCCCCCCCGACGTCAGCGCCGCCGCCGCCGGCCTCCAGTCCCACACCACCTCCAACGTGGCCAACGTCTCCCAGCGCGCCGCCCTGGCGGCGGTGTCGGGCAGCCTCGACGACGTGGTGCGCATGCGGGAGGCCTTCGACCGCCGCCGCCTGCGCATGTTCGAGCTGCTCTCGGCCCTCCCCGGGGTGACCTGCCTGCGTCCCGAGGGGGCCTTCTACGCCTATCCGTCCTTCGAGGGGGTGCTGGGCCGCCAGATCGCCGGCCGCCAGGTCGACTCCACCCTGGAGCTGGCCGAGGTGATCCTGGAGGAGGCCAAGGTGGCCCTCGTGCCCGGCGAGGCGTTCGGCACCCCCGGCTACGCCCGGCTCTCCTTCGCCCTCGGCGACGACGACCTCGAGGAGGGCATGGTCCGCCTGGCCAAGCTGCTCGCCTGATCGCCTTCGCAACCGGAGGTTGCTCGGCGAGCCGTTCGTGCTCCAGCCGCCGGCCAAGCCGACGACCGGAGCGCTGACCACCTCCTGGCCGAGCTTCGCTCGGCTGGGCCGCCAGCCAGGGTGGGGCCGCCTTCGGCGGCGTGTGTGGCCGGCGGCAATACGCCACGGCGGTTCGCCCCTCGGCGGGCTGAGCGGCCACCATGGGGGCATGGCACGAGTCCTCGTCACCGAAAAGCTGGCTCCGGCCGGCCTGGAGCGCTTGGCTGCGGCCGGCCATGAGGTCGACGAGCGCCTCGGGCTGTCGGCCGCTCAGCTGGTGGAGACGCTGCCGGGGGCAGCGGCGCTGATCGTGCGCTCGGCCACCGACGTGACCGCCGAGGCGCTGGCGGCCGGCGACGACCTGGTGGTGGTGGGACGGGCCGGCATCGGCCTCGACAACGTCGACGTGGCCGCCGCCACCCGGCGGGGCGTGATGGTGGTCAACGCCCCGCAGTCGAACGTGCTGTCGGCCGCCGAGCACGCCATGGCCCTGCTGCTGGCCCAAGCCCGCAACATCCCCCAGGCCAGCGCCGCCCTGCGGGCGGGTTCGTGGGAGCGCTCGCGCTGGGAGGGCGTCGAGCTGCACGGCAAGACCCTCGGGGTGATCGGCCTCGGCCGCATCGGCACCCTGGTGGCCCAGCGGGCGGCGGCCTTCGGGATGCGCCTGGTGGCGCATGACCCCTACGTCTCGGCCGACCGGGCCCGCCAGCTGGGCATCGAGCTGCTCGACCTGGCCGACCTCATGGCCCGGGCCGACTTCGTCACCATCCACGTGGCCCGCACGCCCGAGACCATGGGCCTGCTCGACAAGGAGCTTCTCAGCCGGGCCAAGCCCGGCTTGCGGGTGGTCAACACCGCTCGCGGTGGCATCGTCGACGAGGAAGCCCTGGCCTGGGCCATCGAGCAGGGCATGGTGGGCGGCGCCGCCCTCGACGTCTTCGCCACCGAGCCCACCACCTCCTCGCCGCTGTTCGGGCTCGACTCGGTGGTGGTCACCCCTCACCTGGGCGCCAGCACCGCCGAGGCCCAGGACAAGGCCGGCGTCACTATCGCTGAGCAGGTCATCCTGGCCCTGGCCGGCGACTTCGTGCCCTTCGCCGTCAACGTCAGCGCTGGCGAGGCGTCGGAGACGGTGCGCCCGTTCCTGCCCCTGGCCGAGCGCCTGGGCGCCCTCTTCGCCCGCCTGAACGAGGGCGTGCCTCAGATGCTGGAGGTCACCTACCAGGGCCAGCTGGCCGACTACGACACCCGCATCCTCACCCTGGCCGTGCTCAAGGGCATCTTCGGCGGTGTCGTTCACGAGCCGGTCTCCTACGTCAACGCCCCCCAGCTGGCCGAGGAGCGGGGGGTCGAGGTGCGGGAGACGACGACGTCGTCGGTCATGGACTTCGTGAACCTGATCACGCTGCGGGGTGGCGACCACGCCATCGGCGGCACGCTGGCCGGGTTGCGGGGCGAGCCCCGCATCGTGATGGTCGACGACCACAGCGTCGAGGTGCCCCCAGCGCAGAACATGCTGGTGTTGCGCAACGACGACCGGCCCGGGATGATCGGGCTGGTCACCTCTGCCCTCGGCGACGCCGGCATCAACATCTCCGACATCCACGTGGGCCGCTCCCCCGAAGGTTCGGCCGCCCTCATGGTGCTGGCCACCGACGAGGCCGCCCCGGCCGATCTTGTCGAGCGCCTTCGGGAGGCGGCGGGCATCTTCTCGGTCCACGCCCTGGGGTGAGCGGCGCTTCCGCCTGCCGGTCGCCGGCCCCTTCTCGCTGATCGCATCGATTCGCTTCCTCGAAGGCTTCGGCCTGGCCGCTCACCGCCTTCCCGAGCCCGTCTGCTACGACCTCGATCAGCCGAATCTGGAGCAGCTGGCTGACGTGGCCGAGACGTGGCGGCCCTGCCGGACCCGGGTCTCGGTGCTGATCCGCCGGTGGTGGGAGGACCAGGGCAGCGGGCGAGGGTGCTGATGAGGGGAGCGGGTCTCCTGCTGCCTTCAGGCCGACCGTCGGTCCGTCGATACGAGGGGGTGTCTCCACGACGTTGGTTCGCGACCATGATGACCGCCGCCGCCCTCGTGCTCGTCTCGTGTGCCGGCGACGTGCCGGTGCGCAGCACCGGTGGCGCCCCGGCGCCGACCTCGGCGACGGTCGCCGACGAGGGATCGACCACGTCGAGCTCCGTGATCGCGGGTCCGTCCCCGACGATCACGCCCGCTCCGCCGGCGCCCGAGCCCGAGGGGTCCGCCGAGTCCCCGGCGCCGGCGGTGACCGACCAGGAGCCGACGGCGGCGGCGTTGCCCGAGGGCGAGGACACCACCGTGGAGTCGGTGGTCGACGGCGACACCATCGTGGTCGCCGGGGGGACAAGGGTGCGCCTCATCGGCGTGGACACCCCCGAGACCAAGGACCCCCGCAAGCCGGTGCAATGCTTCGGCCGGGAGGCGTCGGCCTTCACCTCGTCGCTGCTGCAGTCGGGGACACCGGTACGACTGGTCTACGACGTCGAACGCCTCGACCGCTACGGCCGCACCCTCGCCTACGTCTACCGACGGGCCGACGGGCTGTTCGTCAACGCCGCCCTGGTGGCCGACGGGTACGCCCTGGTCGCCACCTTCCCGCCCAACGTGGCCCACGTCGACGACTTCACCGCCCTGGCCGGCGCCGCCCGGGACGCCAACCGGGGCCTGTGGTCGGCCTGCGCCGACCAAACGGAACCGGCACCCGCCCCGCCCCCCGCCGCGGCCCCGCCGTCAGCCGGCGACTCCTGCGACCCGTCCTACCCCGGGGTCTGCATTCCCCCGGCGCCGCCCGACCTCGACTGCGGGGACATCGCCGATCGCCGCTTCCAGGTGCTGCCTCCCGACCCGCACCGCTTCGATGGCAACGGCGACGGGGTGGGCTGCGAGAGCTAGCTAGTGCTAGTGGTAGTGGGAAGGGGAGGCAGGCGGTGCGAGGTCAGCCCTCGACGGTGATGGCGGCGGTGGGGCAGGAGTCGGCCGCCTCTTGCACGGCGGTACGGAGCTCCTCGCCCGGCTCGTCCTGGAGCACGTAGAGGAAGCCGTCCTCACGCAGATCGAAGACCTCGGGGGCGGCCCTGGCACAGGAGCCGCTGGAGATGCAACGGTCGTAATCGACGATCACTCGCATGAAGCCCCCTACCGCTTGGCCTGGCGCAGGCCGTCGGCTTCGGCCGCACTGGCGTCGAGGTAGCAGCGGTCGGCCTTGGTGCGCTCGTAGTTGGCCATGCCCGGAAGGTGGAAGACCTTGCTCGCCAGCTTGGCCTTGATCGGGTACGAGGCGGGGCACGACCCGTCGTCGTCGGGATCGCTCCACGACTCGGGCGCACCGGCGGCGTCCGCTTCTGGCCCGACCTCCTGAGCTTCGGCGGCAACAGGCTCGGCCGGCTCGGGCTCGGGCTCGGGCTCGGGCTCGATGAGCTCAGTGATCTCGGTGACCTCAGTGACCTCAGTGACCTCGGTGACCTCGGCGGGCACGGTCGGCGCAGGCACAGGCCCCGGACCACGAGCATGCAGGAGCTCCGGCTCAGGGCCAGGCGCAGGCACCGGCGCAGCGGCCTGCTTGTCGGACAAGTCGATGGGCGGCCAGGGCTCGGTGCTGGCTGACCAGTCGGAGGCCGGGGAGGCGGACCGGCGACGGCCGAGCGCCTTGACGGCGACGGCCGCCACCGAAGTGACCACCCCCAGCTTGAGGAGGATGCGGAACAGGCGGCGGATCATCGTGGCGAGGCTACCCCCGCAGCACACCCCAATGCCGCCAGCCTCACCTTCAGATGGTGGATCCGGCGCCGTCGCGCTCCGCTCGTTCCACCACCAGGTCGCCCACCTGGCGCCCCACGACCAGGCCCACCTCGTTGTCCGCTCGCCAATGGATCCCGCCCCACAGGCGAGTTGGAGGCCTCAAGGGCCTTGGCGTCGAAGTCGGCCACGTTGTCAGGGAAGGGGTAGCCGAGCACCGAGGCAGCGGCTCCGCCGGCCTCTTCTCGTCACGTTCGCACCGTATGGATCAGGTGCAAGAGTTCTGCAACGACGCCGAAACCGGTTGACGCCGAGCCCGGATCATGGTTCCCTTGAAGGTGATGTTGCGGCAACTGCGCTCCTGCGTTCTCCTGCTTACCTGAGGCGGGCACCCCAGACGGTGCTCGCCACGACCTCCTGCGCCTTTCTGGCCAGGAGGTTTTCTTTTCCCCCAGCACCCCTCAGAAAGGGCATCGACATGGCCGATCGGGTCACCATCTTCGACACCACGCTGCGAGACGGCGAGCAGTCGCCCGGCATCTCCCTCGATGCCGGCGAGAAGCTGGAGATCGCCGAGCAACTCGCCCGGCTGGGCGTCGACGTGCTCGAGGCCGGGTTCCCCGTCGCCAGCTTGGGCGACTTCGAAGCCGTCCAGGCCATCGCCCGGTCCATCGCCGGACCGGTGATCTGTGGGCTGTCGCGTACCCACCTGGGTGACGTCGACCGCTGCTGGGAGGCGGTGAGCCCGGCCGAGCGGGCCCGAATCCACGTGTTCATCTCCACCAGCCCCAGCCACATGGAGCACATGCTGAAGATGAACGAGGCCCAGGTCTTGGCCGAGACCCGCCGGGGCGTGAGTCGGGCCCGGGAGCACACCGACGACGTCGAGTTCAGCCCCCAAGACGCCACCCGCACGCCGCTCGACTTCATGATCGAGGTGCTCCAGGCCGCCGTCGAAGCTGGCGCCACCACCCTGAACATCCCTGACACCGTCGGCTATGGCATCCCCTGGGACTTTGGTGCTCTCATCCAGTACGTGCGTCGGGAGGTCAAAGGCGACTACATCACGTCTACCCACTGTCACAACGACCTGGGGCTGGCTACGGCCAACTCGCTGGCCGGCATCCAAGCCGGCGCTCGCCAGGTCGAGGTGTGCGTCAACGGGTTGGGGGAGCGGGCCGGCAACGCCGCCCTGGAGGAGGTGGTCATGGCGCTGCGCATCCGGGCCGACCAGTTCCCCGGCGTCGAGGTCGGGATCAACACCGAGGAGCTGGCCCGCACCAGCCGCCTCGTGGCTCGCCTCACCGGCTACCCGGTGCAGTACAACAAGGCGGTGGTGGGGCGCAACGCCTTCGCCCACGAGTCGGGTATCCACCAGCATGGGGTGCTGGCCGACAGCGGCACCTACGAGATCATCGACGCCGCCGCCGTGGGCCAGACCGGGCGCCAGATCGTGTTGGGCAAGCACTCCGGGCGCCACGCCTTCTCCGAGACGCTCGAGCGCATGGGCCTGCGCATCAGCGGCGACGCCCTCAACGCCGCCTTCCAGCGCTTCAAGGAATTGGCCGACCGCAAGGTCAGCCTCACCGACGCCGACCTGGAGGCCATCGTGGCCGAGGAGCTCGGGGGCAAGGTCGACGACGGCTTCGAGCTGGACTCGCTCGACGTGCGCGGGGGGACGGTGGGCACGCCGCTGGCCACGGTGGTGCTGGTCCACGACGGCGAGAAGCTCGAGGCCAGCGCTGAGGGCGACGGGATGATCGACGCCGCCTGCAGCGCCATCAAGGCAGCCACCGGCATCGACGGCATCCTCACCGACTTCAACGTCTCGTCGGTCACCGGGGGGGTCGACGCCCTGGGCGACGTCATCGTCCAGTTCGACGCCGGCGGCATCAAGGTGTCGGGCCGGGGCCTGTCGACCGACGTGGTGGAGGCCTCGGCCCGGGCCTTCCTCAGCGCCGTCAACAAGGTGGTCCGCGTCCGCCGGCGCCAGGAGCAGGTCCGCCAGCCCGAGGTCACCCCGTGAGCGCCACCAACCTCTGGAGCGAGGCGTCGCACGCGTCGGCCTACCTGGAGAAGCGGGCGTCGATCCCCCAGCGCGACGCCGGCATGGCGGCGCTGTCGGAGTGGGTGCCGGCGACGACCCG
>JBBSLT010000084.1:0-10517 GCA_038233555.1 Acidimicrobiales bacterium | reverse complement strand
GGCTCAGCCTCGTCGGCGCCGCCTCTTACAGGGTGGTGACATCGGGTCCCTGGACCTTCCGAACTCCGCTCCGTCATGAGTAGGGTGGCCTCACGTGAGAGACGAGAACCCGAAGGATGACTCGGAGCGCGACGACCAGACAGGGACGGCGGACATGGCGGAAACGATGTCGGACAAGAGCCCGGCCCAGCGGTTGTTGGATCAGCTCGGGCCAGTCGATCAACTCCCCGATCACGAGGACGTGGGTGATTTCGGTCTGCCCACCCGGAAGACGACCGAGGAAATGCTGGCGCCGAACGCCAGCCAGAGTGGATTCGCCGACCAGCACCTCGGGCCGCTGCGCAAGGTCCATGCCTTCTGGTTCGCCGGCATGAGCTGCGACGGGTGCACCGTGTCGGTGACCGGTGCCACGACACCGAGTGTCGAGAGCCTGCTGCTTGGCGCCCACCCCGGTATCCCACCCATCGTGCTCCATCATCCGGTTGTCAACATGGAGTCGGGCCCTGCCTACCTACGGGCTCACGAGCAGGCACTGCGGGGCGAGCTGGAAGACCCCTACGTCATCATCCTGGAGGGTTCTGCCACCGAGGAAGGACTCGCCACCGCCACCGGCGGCTACTGGAGCGCCCAGGGAGAGGAGCCTTGGGGTCCGGACGGGGCCAAGCGCGCCGTCACTGTCGATGAGTGGGTTGCCCGTCTCGCCCCGGGGGCGGCAGCCTCCCTTGCCATCGGGACCTGCGCCACTTGGGGCGGAGTCCCCGCCGCGGAGGGCAACGTCACCGGCGCCATGAGCCTGATGGACTTCCTCGGCAAGGACTACCACAGCGCCTTCGGTCTCCCGGTGATCAACGTTCCCGGCTGTGCCCCCGTCGGAGACAACTTCACCGAGACCGTGGCCGCCATCTTGTACTTCCTTCAGGGTTTCGGGCCCCTGCCCGAGTTCGACCAGTTGGGCCGACCGGCCTGGCTCTTCGGCGAGACCGTACACCGTCACTGCGTACGCGGCGCCTACTACGAGGAAGGCACCTACGCCAAGGAGTTCGGTGACCCGGAGTGCCTGGTCGAGGTCGGTTGTTGGGGACCGGTGGTCAACTGCAACATCACCTCCCGAGGGGCCATCAACCACGTGGGCGGATGCATGAACGTCGGCGGCGCTTGCATCGGCTGCACCATGCCGGGCTTTCCCGACAAGTTCACCCCGTTCTACAAGACTTCGCCCGGTTCGCTGGTTTCGACCTCGGCTTCCCGGTTGTTGGGCAGCGTGATCAAGCCGCTGCGAAAGATCACCAACGACCACCTCAACCGGGAGGTGCGCTGGGACCTCCAACACGAGGTACCGACCGGCTGGGCTCGCCACGAGCCCGAGCCGCGGGTGTGGGAAAACGTCGCCCACCGCTTCTACGACCACCTGCGTCGATCCAACGATCGCGGCAACGGCAAGAGCAGCGCCCAGCCTTGGGGACGGCGCCAGGATCTGCCCGCTCGCAGCGACCCAGCCATCGACCGACAGCTCCCGCATGGAGGCGAGCACGAAACGGTCGACGATTCGGGCCGGCTTCCCGAGACACCGAGTTCCCACAGCAACGGCAACCGTTCCACCGACGACGCTCGAGCCCGCGACGGTGCCGGGGCCAAGTATGTCTCCCGGGATCGGCGACGACCCCGTCTTCACCCACTGCGCGCCCCCTCCCGCCGCTAGCCGAATCGAGAACTCTCCATGTGCTTCAAGAACCTTCCCATCGAGTTCGATTCGGTTGGTCGGGCCACGCTGAAGCAAGACGTGGTGGATCCGTACTCACTGCGCACGGCCCGGCCCGAGGTCGATATGACCGAGGACGAGCGCCAGTCGAACATCAAGCGGTTGATGGCCCGCAATGGCCACATCAAGGATCACGACATGGACCCGGTCACCCGAGTAGCCGGTGCCCTGGCGGTGCACATGACCGCCGACCTGGATCAAAGAAGCTACCTCGATGCCCACTCCCAGGCCACGTTGTTCCGGGGCTACGAGGTGATCCTCATCAACCGTGATCCGCGTGACGCCATTTTCATCGCCTCCCGGGCCTGCGGGGTGTGCGGTGGGGTGCACTCCCACGCCGCCGCCATGGCCATCGAGATGGCCATGGGCATCACCCCGCCCAAATTGGGAACGGTGGTGCGCAACCTGGGCGAGGCGGCGGAGATGGGCTACGACAATCCCCTGCACCTCTACCTGCTGGCCGGGCCCGACTACTCCGAGTCGGTGGTGCGAGCCACCACTCCCAGCCTGTGGTCGAAGGCGGCGGCGTGGAAGTGTCCCGGCGAGCAACAGCACGGCTTCGCCACGATGGCCGACCTGATGGAGGCACTGAACCCCCTGACCGGTGAGCTCTATCGGGAGGGCTTGGAGTTCACCCGGCTGGCCCGGGAGATGTTCTCTCTGCTCTACGGCAAATACCCCCACCCCCAGGCACTGGTGCCGGGCGGCGTGTCGACCACTCTGACGCTTCAGACGCTCAACGAGTACCACTCCCGGCTGGGCAAGATCTTCGACTACGCCCAACGCATGCTGGCGGTTTGGGACGACATCCCGGAGTTCTTCTACGACTGCGACGAGCGCTACAAGCAAGTCGGGGCCCGGCCCATGAATCTCATCGACACCGGCTACTGGGACCACCCCGACGCCTACGAGGCGAACTACGCCACCTGCGACGAATGGGGGGAGCGTCGCTACTCCACCCCGGGCATCGTGATCGACGGGGAATTGGTGACCACCCGCCTCACCGACATCGATTCGGGGTGGGAGGAGTTTGTGGAGCACTCCTACTACGACGAGTGGGACGGCCAGCGCTACCAGCAGGGGCCCGCGGGCAACCCCATCAGCCCCTACCACCCGTGGAACAAACGCACCCTGCCCAAGCCCACCGGTAAGAACTGGCAGGAGAAGTACACGTGGGGAACGGCGCCGCGCTGGGACCGCCAGGTGGTCGAGGCCGGTGCCTACGCCCGGCTGTTCATGACCGCCATGGCCAAGAAGCACCCCGACAACGACTTCTACGAGGCCACCGGGAACAGCCTACGCATGCATGTGCCCAAAGGAACCTCACAGGGCTCCCACGTGGAGTGGCACGTACCGCAGGTTTGGAACGCCTTCGAACGCAACCGGGGGCGGGCCTACCACTACCTTTTCTCTCAGCTCGTGGGCTTCGAGAACCTTCTCAACGCCTACCGGCGGATGAAGGAGGGCGAGGAGGACGTGGCTGCTTACACCCCTGAGGAGATCGAGGCCCGGATCCCCAACGACGAGCGGGTCGGTGTCGGGTTCTGGGGGGCGGGCCGCGGATGGCTCACCCACCACCTGGTCATGGACAAGGGCAAGTTGGTCAACTACCAGATTTGCACGCCTTCGACCATCAACGCCTCGCCCCGTGATCCCTTCGACCAACCCGGCCCCTATGAGGAGGCGGTCATGAACACGCCAATCCTCGAGGAGTTCGAGGATCCGGCTCGCTTCACCTCCATCGACATGCTCCGGGCCGTACGCAGCTTCGATCCCTGCATGCCCTGCACCACCCACACCGACACCGGGGGCGGCAAGGTGGTGCGAGAGGTCAACACCTGCTCCTGTGGTGGCGAGTGAGGCGCCGGCGCCACCGCTAGTTCTCATTGGCGGCGTCGGCCAGCTCTATCAGGGGGACCTCGATGTCGGCCGGCTTCTCGTGGAAGAGCTGGGCGAGCACGACCTCGGGCCGGGGGTAGTGGTGGAGGATCTCCACTACGGGGCGGTGGCGGTGGTCCAGCGCCTGCAGGAGCTGAAGGTTCAGGCGCTGGTCTTGGTGGGAGCGGAGCAGCGGGGGCGACGGCCAGGAACGGTTGATCGCCGAGTGGTGATACCCGAGGATCAACCAGTGGAACGGGTCCAAGCGGCCGTGGGCGATGCCGTGACCGGCTATGTGGGCATCGACTTGATCATCGAGGTGGCCCACGCTTTGGGGGTCCTCCCGTCCCATACGGTGGCCATCGAGGTTGAGCCCGTACTCACGGTGTCCTCCGAGGCGCTGTCGAACGAGGTGACCTCGGTGCTTGGCGACCTCGTCGACTTGATCCGTGCCGAGGTGCAAGGTCTCGGTCCCTGGACTAGTGGTGATTCCAACCGCTGATGGGTTCGGAACCGGCTTGTGGTGCGCAGAGCTGGTCCGAGTCCACCTCCAGAACACCCAGGTGTTGGGGCCGAATCGCTACCCGAGAGCCCTTGTCCGTTTCCACCACGAGTGAACCGTCGAGAGCCAGGTCTCGGGCCCGACCAGAGATGGCTGGACCGGCGGGGCCGAGGGGGATCATCCGGGCTCGAACGTGCTTCCCCAAGGTGGCACAGCGCTCACGCTGCATGGCCAGCACGGCGTCCGGCGCCTCCGACACCTTGGCCTCGAGGGCTTTGACCAAGCGGGCCATGGTCGGCGCCCGCGGCGAAGCCGTGGCAGGTCGCAGCATGGAGACCACGGCCCAGCGCAGCCCGTCGGGTCCCAGCTCGGCGGTCACCCCGACCGCCCCTGCCCGCCCGCCGCCCCGATGGAGGATCTGGTCGGGCCATTGGATCGTCGCGGCTTCGCCTCTCACCTCGACCATCGCCGTAGTGGCCAGGGTGTAGAGCCAGCCCTCTCGCTCAACGGGAAGATCCACTCGGAGCACCAACGAGAAGGCGAGATCGGCACCGGGCTCGATCGTCCAGACCAGCCCCGCTCGGCCCCGCGGTGCGGCTTGGTAGTCAGCCACCACTACCGCCCCGGACGGCGCCCCGGCTCGGGCCCACGCCTGGGCGTCGGCATCGGTCGAGACCAGGGCGGGATAGCTACGAATCGCCCGGTCCGGTAACGCCGCCGCCACCGCCGCTATAGACAGGTCGTCGCCTACCCCCACGGACCCTCCAGGGCGAGCTCGTCAGCCGTGCGGGAGAAAAGATCCTTGAGGCGCATCCACTGGGGGACGTTGAAGCGACCCATGGCCCGTGACGTGTGGATTCGGAACCGCTTCTGATCCTCGGCGCCGAAGCGGTCGAGGGTCTCCAAGGTGGTCCGGATCAGGCTCGCCATGGCCGCCGGCGGCAGCTCCAGCATGGCACCGAGCCACGCCTCGGTCAGGTCCAACGCCCGCCCAGGCCGCGCCAGCAGGTCCCGGATCCACCCGGTGACGGAAGCCTCCCGGTCGGCGGGATCGGCGTCGGCCCATCGAAGTATCTCTTCACGCAGCACCGGGAGCCAATGCTCGGCTGGCTCGTCGTCGAGTACGGACCCCAGGTCGCCCACTCCGATGCCGAGGCGAGAGGCCACGGCCATGGCCTGATCACGCACGGCGTCATCGGCTCCGGGCGTCCCGCCACCTTGGAGAGCGGACAACCGAGCCCGGGGGGCGTCACCGCCAGCCTCGTAGGCCAGAGCCAGGTTGACTTTGGCCATGGCGTAGCCGTCGGGACGCACGCCGCGGGGATGAGCCCCGACTGCTGATCGTAGGGCTTCGACGGCCTCGTCGGTCCGGTCCTCGGCGAGCAGAGCGAGTCCCAAGGTGTTGGCTGCTGCCCCCAGCCCGGGGCGGTCGCCGACTTGCTCGCTGACGCTGACGGCCGACTTGACCACTTCGATGGCGCGCCCGGCCTGCCCGGAAGCGAGCAGCGTGGAGGCGAGCTCACGGGCTGCCGCCGCTGCCTGGACCTCGGCGCCCAGGTCGTCGAAGCGCCGGCGGGCGTCCTCCAACGACGTCTCGGCTGCCGGTGCGTCGCCGGCCTGGGCCTGCACCAAACCGAGGTTGAAGGCAGCGGCGGCTGCCTCGAGTAGCTGGCCCACTTCGATGAAGCCGGCCTGGGCTTGCTCGAAGGTTCGAGCAGCCTGGTGCAGTCGTCCATCCATGCGCAGAGCAGCACCCAACAGGTTGCGAGCCCGAGCCTGCTGGTGGGGAAGATCGGCGAAGAGCTCGGCCGCCACGGCAAGGCAAGCATGTGCCTCTGCTGCCCGCCCGAACTCGAGCAGTTGACCACCGAGGTGAAACTGGGTGGTTGCGTGTTGGATGGGATAGCGGTTGGCAGGATAGCGCTTGAGACGACCCTCCATCTCCTGGAGGACGGCTCCCTCGGACGCCTCTCCGGTTCCCGGCGTCACCGGGTTGGTCTGGCTCACCGGCGGCGCCGGATCTCCACCAGGGTCGGGCCCGGTGGCGGGTGGGCGGAGCCCGGGTCTTCGGCCACCTCCAAGGCGAGGAAGCCGGGAAAGTGGTCCTGCAACGCCCCTTCTATGCCCTCTTGGAGGGTGACGGCAGATGCGGTGCAGCCCGAACAGGCGCCGGTGAGACGGACCTTGACCACCCCACCGCCGGCTTCGAGGATCTCGACCTCACCCCCGTGGGAGTGCAGGTAGGGGCGGATCTCCTCAAGGGCGAGGTTGGCTGCCGCCAGCTCGTCCACCCCGACGGCGTAGGCGTCAAGCATCCAGGCGATGCTCTGGTCGCTACGCAACTCGGCAAGCCAGTCCGCTCCCACGGCATCGCCGAGTCGCCCGAGGGCCATCCGGTGCAGGGCATCTATGCCGTCGAGCAGTTCGAACACCAGTTGGCGCGGGTGCTCATCCAGGTCCTCCACCGCGCCGAGGACCGCCTCCATGTGCTCGAGCAGGCTGTCGATGCCACCCAAATCCCCAGGATGGACAACAGGAACGGGATCAGCGGACACGCGCTGACCCTACCAATCGGGGCCTGCCGTGCACCGGCTGGTCAAGCTCGGTCGGGAGGGCTTCGTCATGGCAGGTCCTGGCGGTGGGAAAACAGGGCCGCTACGCGGTTCCTGCGCCCCTGACTACCAATGGCTGCTGAGCTATTTGCGCCATCATCGCTTCACCGTCGACGAGTACTCGAGCCAGGCCAGCAGGTACTGCGCCTGGCGGACGACCGAGATGGTCGCGACCCCTCCCCTGCAGCACGATCGATTCGCCGTAGCCGACTATTTCCCAAGCCAGCACACGGGCATCCAGCTTGGGGGCGACGTGGCGCCACAACGCCGGCGAGGTCGGGATGCCGTGCAGCAGGATCACCGGCGTGCCTGTGCCGCGCTCCTCCCAGGGCATGCGGATGCCGTCGACGACGGAGGTGTTCGACTCCATGCCGATTCATGCCGACTCACTACCGCACCGATGCGGACACCTACCCGACCGACCTGTTCGCGGACCGACGACGGGATGTGTGGGTATGGTCCAACCATGGCTGATGACGTGGTCTACGTGTCCGAGGCGAAGATCGAGCGGCGGGAGGGGCCGATCCGGGCTGCCTACCTGCCCGGCGAGTCCGAGCCCACCACGTACGGCGTCCACGGCGCCGTCGCCAAGCACTACGGCGTGCCCGAAGGAGCCTTCGACATGCACGCCACCACGATTGACCATGTGGTGGCCGCGGCAGGCGGCTGACTGACCGGCACGTTCGCCGGGGCCCTCGCGGCCCGGGCGATCGACCCCACCGGTCTGGTGGGGCACGCACGCGGAGAGATCGAGCTCGAGCGCCAGGTGCTCGTCATCAAGCGCATCCACGTCACCTACACGGGCGTCGAGCTGCCCGACGGCCGCACCGACGCCTTCGAGCGGGCCCTGGCCGCACACGCCGACGGCTGCCCGGTGGCCCGCAGCCTCAAGGGCGCCATCGAGGTGACGACCTCCTTCGAGTGAGGTCCAGGACGCAACCGACCCCGGCGGTCGGTCAGCTCCTGAGCGCTGCTCGTGCCTCGGCGATCGTCTGGGAGGCGGCGGCGACGTTGGCCGCGGCCGAGACGAGGCAGTACCCGCAGAACCGCCGGTGCTTGGAGACCTGCTCGACGGTGAGGAACGCACCACCAAGGGCATCACCCGCGGCCTTGGCGGCGAGCACCACGGGGATCCAGCGGCGGGTCCGGTGGCGATCCGGACCGCCCATGCCGGCCAGCACCAGGGTGACCGCTGCGCTCGCCAGTCCGAGGGCGGCGTCGGGGGTGTGGAGCTGCTCGTACGCCTCGCCCGATGCGTCGACCCGGTCGGCGTCGAGCATCGGGAGCGGAGGCTCCGGGAGGTGACGGATCAGCCCGAACTGGTAGGCGGCGACCGCACCGAGCGCAGCCATCGACGTCAGCGTGAAGGCGGCCGTCCGCCGACGCTGGTCGAGGAAGCTGCCGGCGCCCCGGCGAAGGGCGTCGCTCACGGCTTCTGCGGCGGGCGAGGACCCGCGTCCGATGCCGCCGGGCGACGGGTGGAAGTCGGAGGTCGCAGGGCCGGCTGGACGGCCTCGGATGGATGGCATGGTGCAGCTCGCGCCTCGCTTCCCGGTCGGTCTGCAGTCGCTCCTTCCCACGAGGGGAGTCTTTCAGTCGCCCCTCGGGGAGTTGCTCACCTGCCCGTTCTGCCTCGAACTGTGGTTCGCAGGTGCCTTCGTGGCCGGCTTCACGCTCGCGTCGAGCGCGGCGAGAGCCGCTGCGCTCGTCGGCACCATAACTGCCGGCGCAGACGTCCTGCAGTATGGCTTCGCAGGGCTCCAGGTGGCGTGGAAGCGAATCTCCGAGGAGGAGAGCTGAACCGCTGTCGCATGCGCGGTCAAAGCGATCACGCGGTCAAGCGATCACGGTGTAGAGCACGGCGACGACGATCCCGTAGACGACGTGTCCCATGACCAGGCCGGCCGGGGTCATGCCGCCCCAACCGGAGCCCATGAAACCGGGCGCCGCGAGCTCGAACTCGACCATCGTCTTCTCCTCCGTTGCAGGAACTCTCAGTCCCGTAACCCGCCGGCGAGGCGTCGGTGTTTCGCCCGTCAGCCCTCGGAGACGCTGGCGAGGCGCCATGCAGCGTTGATGAGGCCGACGTGGGAGAAGGCCTGCGGGAAGTTGCCGGTCTGCTCGCCGGTGTCCGGGTCGATCTGCTCGGCGAACAAGCCGACGTCGTTGGCCCGAGCGGTGATCTCCTCGAAGAGGGACCGGGCTCGGTCCAGATCGCCCATCATCGCCAGGCACTCGACGAGCCAGTAGGTACACAGGACAAACCCGTTGGTGTCACCATCCCAGCGGTAGACGAGACCGCCACGGAGCAGCTGCTCCTCGACGGCGCGGACGGTGGCCACCATGCGCTCGTCGGAGGCGTCGATGAAGCCCACGAGGGGCAGGATCAGCACCGAGGCGTCGAGGTGCTCCGAGCCGAACGCGCCCGTGAAGGCCTGCACCTCGTCGTTCCAGCCCTCGTCGAGCACGCGAGCCCGGATCTCGTCGCGGACCGTCCTCCACCGTTCGACGTCGGCGCCATCGCCGAAGAAGTCGGCCAGGTCGATGGCGCGGTCGAGCGCCACCCAGCACATCACCTTCGAGGTGACGTAGTGGCGCTCGTCGTCACGGGCTTCCCACATGCCGGCATCCGGCGATTGCCACGTGGTCGCGGCCTCCTCAGCCAGCCACAGCAGCATCTGCCGGCTCAGCCCGTCGTCGGCGTCGAGCTGGTCGGCGAAGCGGTGGGCGAGGTCGAGGACCTCTCCCGTGACGTCGAGCTGGGACTGCTTCCATGCGGCGTTGCCGACCCGCACCGGACTGCTCCCCCGGTACCCGCTCAGGTGCTGCAGCTCGTACTCGGACAGCTCGCGACGTCCGTCGACTGCGTAGACGATCTGCACCCGGGCATCGTCGTCGGGCTGGCCGGCAGCGTCGGCCAGGAACCGCAGGTAGGCCGTTCCCTCATCGGGACAGGCCGCGATCCACAGGGCCTGGCCGGTGAGCGACAGGTCGCGCAGCCACGAGTAGCGGTAGTCCCAGTTGGAGTCCCCGCCGATCTTCGCTGGAAGTGAGGTCGTGGCCGCAGCCAGCACCGCCCCCGTCGGCTTGTACGTCAGACCCTGGAGCACCAGCGCACTGGCCCGCACCGTCTCGGCGTGGGCGCCGTCGTAGCCGGGATGCATCTCGGCCCAGGATTCCCACGTCCGTTGCGTCTCCAGGAGGGCGTCCTCGGGATCGAGCGTCGACGGTGACCCTCCAGCGTGGGCACTGGCGTGCGCCAGGCAGAACGAGACCCGTTCGCCGGCGGCCACCGTGAAGGTCGCGAAGGCGACTCCACCGTCCACGTCCATCGGCACCGGCGAGGTGAGCCGCAAGCGGGTGGGCCCAGCGTGCGCGTCGACGGCCGTACCGTCCCATCGGAGGTGGGGGGTGGTGAGGCCGAACTCGAAGCGAGGGGCGAACTCGCACCGCAGCTGCACCGTGCCTCGCACCCCGACCACCGAGCGCACCAACGCGTGTGGCGACCGGAGACCGAGCTCATGTCCTCGGGCGCCCGGCTCGGTCGCCAGGGCCTCCCGGATCACGACCTCGCCGGAGTCGCTGGTCAGCGTCGACTCCAAGATCAGGGTGGAGGGGACGTACTGCCGCACGATGTCCGTCGCATCGAGCACCTCGAGGCTCCAGTGGCCGGCATCGGGGTCGAGGAGCCGCCCGAGGACCGGCGGTCCATCCGCTCGGGGAGGGCACCACCAGTCCACCGAACCCGCCTTCGAGATCAGTGCCG
>JBBSLT010000083.1:0-10520 GCA_038233555.1 Acidimicrobiales bacterium | reverse complement strand
GCGGCATACAGCGATTCCTCGACCTGGCGAGCGTCACCGTCGGCGCCGAGCGCCCAGATGAGCGAGACGGACTTCGACGGCGAAAGGGTGAGGTCGAAGCCGGCGACCGAGGTCTCGTGGGCAGTCAGCTTGTAGCCGCCGGGGTGAAGCCCGTCGAAGGCGGCAGCAAGGGCGTCGCGGTCAGCGATGCCGGTGACCGTCTCGGCCGGCGAGGCTGCCGACCCAACGGCCAGGCGAGGCACCGTCCTCGGAGAGGTACTCCTCCCGGCCGTCGATGACCTCTCGTTCGTAGTAATCGAGGTCTCGACATTTGGCGATCGTGAGCAACGCGGGGCCTCCTGGCACCAAGGTGCATCGGTGTGGACGTTGCTGATCTGTCCGGAGGACGGATCAGCTGCAATGCCTCGCGATGACGAGGACGGGAGCTGCGGGGGTGTGGCTAGGCGGCCGGGGGCCGAAGCGTGCGCTCGATGAACTGCTCGATCGCAGCTCTTGGCACGCGTTTCTGATGGCCGAACCGAAGGAACGGCAAACCTTCGGTGCCATCGGTCCGTTCCCACTCGACGGTCAGCTCGTAGGCCTTCGACCGACCGATCTGTAGGACCTTGGCGGCCTGCTCGACCGTCAGAAACGGGGGAAGGTCGTCCAGCACCGCTCACGCTTCTCTGTTGTGCGTCATCACGGCTTGCATTGTGCCCATGACGGAGTAGAGTTGTCAAGCACAACGTCTAGATGTGGAGGTGGTCGATGGTCCGAGGGCGAACCAAGAAGGCAGCCGAGCCGGATGTGTCCCCGGCGGAGGCCTTGGCCGGAGACCCGGGGATGGACGTGAACGCCGTCGTCTCCTACAACCTGAAGGCCATCCGAGAGCTGAGGGGGATGACCCAGCAGGACGTCGCTCACGGTCTCGCACGGCTCACCGGCCACCTACTCCCCCAGGCATCGATCTCAGCCATGGAACGGGGCTTCGATGGCGACCGACGCCGTCGCTTCGATGCCCACGAGCTGTACCTGTTGTCCACCGTCTTCGGCGTCCCGATCGTCTACTTCTTCATCGCGCCTGTGGGCACCGGCTACCGGGAGCTGGCCGACACCCGGCGCCCGATCTCCGAGCTGTACGTCTCCGTGCTCGGCCGGGACCACGAGCTCGCCGAAATGGACGATCGGCTCGCCCAGCTGAACATCAGCAACCCCGAGGAGGTCGACGATCTGGCCGCGGCGCTGTTCGGGGGCAGGGACGCTGCCGCCGGCAACTGGCACGACCACTATCGGACGTGGCGCAAGAAGCGACTGGCTCGGATGGCGCTGAGCTATGGCGACCGTCTCGACGAGGTGGCCGTCTTCCTCGCTGAGTTCGCCAACCAGATCACGCAGATCGGCCCCAAGGGCTACCTCCAGGCGATGGCCCACAAGAAGGGGGAGCAGATCGACGACTCGCTCCTCCTCGACGACGAGGAGGGTTGAGGTGCGTGGCTCGGTGGTGAGGAAGGGAAACCGCTACTACGTCAAGATCGAGCTGGACGCCGATCCGTCCACCGGCGGCCGGCGACAGAAGTGGCACTCGGGTTACAGGACCAAGCGGGAGGCCGAGCGGGCTCGGGTCGACCTGCTGTCGAAGTTCGACCGAGGAGAATACGTCGAGCCCTCCCATCAGGCGCTCGGTGAGTTTCTCGCGGACTGGCTCAAGGCGATCGAGCCGACCGTTCGGCCCTCGACGTTCGACTCCTACTCGAGGAACATGCGCCTGCACGTCATCGACCACATCGGCTCCGTACGCCTGACCAAGGTCGACGCCGGGGTGCTCAATGGTCTGTACGCTACCCTCTTGTCGTCGGGCCGCCGAGGCACGCCGAGGAAGGGCGCCGGCTACTCGGCCGCTGTACTCAACCGCGCCCGCATCCTCCGCTCCGAGGGGAAGACCCTCGCCGCCACCGCTTCGCAGCTGCGGGAGGAGTTACCCGAGGCCGACCACATCACGAAAGACACCCTCGCATCGCTCTTGCGCCGGGACGCGAAGGACACCGACGGCAAGCCGCTCGAGCCCGGGCTCGACCGCCGGACGGTCAACTACATCCACACGATCCTCCATCGGGCCTTCAAGGACGCGGTCCGTTGGGGTCGGCTCCTGCGGAACCCCGCGGACGCTGCGGACCCGCCTCGCGCCGGCCAGAAGTCCGACGGCGTGCACGCGTGGGACGCCGCCACCCTTCGCCAGTTCCTCGACGCCTCCCGCGCTGCGGAGGACCGACATCACGCGCTCTGGGTCCTCCTCGCCACGACGGGCATGCGGCGAGGCGAGGCGCTCGGCCTTCGGTGGAGCGACGTCGACCTCGACGCCGGCCGGGCCCGCATCGTCCAGACGATCATCCAGACGCGCAACGTCGTCTCCGTTGGTGAGCCGAAGACTGCGCGTGGCCGGCGGCCGATCTCCCTCGACCCTGCGACGGTGGCCGTGCTCCGAGCTCACCGTCACCGCATGCTGCAGGAGCGTCTCCTGGTCGGACCCGACTTCGACGATCTCGGACTGGTATTCCATCAACCCGACGGCGGGTGGCTGCGACCGGATGCCGTCAGCGAGGTCTTCCTCCGCCGGATCCGGCGCTACGGACTACCGCGGCTCACGCTCAAGGGCCTCCGCCACACGTGGGCGACGCTCGCGCTCGAGCAGGGGATCCATCCCAGGGTGGTCCAGGAGCGCCTCGGCCACTCCACGATCGCCATCACCCTCGGCATCTACAGCCACGTCTCGCCGACGCTGCACGACGAGGCGGCAGATCAGATCGCCGGGCTCATCCTCGGCGGCTGAACGACGCCACGACCCGGACGCACAGTCGCCAGTCGCCGTCCTGCGCTGGGAGGACGACGTGCGCGAGACTCGAGGGCGTGGCACGGTCCGATCTTCTCGTATCGCTAGTCCGATCGGGAACGGCCGGGGATCAGGTGGGGTTTCGGAGAGCGGCCGAAGCAATCATCGCTGAGGAGGAAGCCAAGCAGCACGGCGTACTCGCCTCGCAGCTCGCAGAGGCGCTCAAAGGCGACGGCTCGCGACGAGTAAGCCCATCCGTCGGAACCGGCGGTAACTCTGCGCTCGTCTTCGACGTTGAGCCACAGCGCCGGCTGGACGAACTGGTTCTTCCACCTCGGGTTGAGCGAGTAGTCAAAGAGGTCATCGAGGAGCACCATCGGAATGAGCTCCTGAGGTCCTACGGACTCGAGCCCCGCCACCGGCTGCTCCTAGTTGGACCCCCGGGTGGCGGAAAGACCTCCCTGGCTGAGGTGCTCGCTACCGAGATCATGGTTCCACTCTTGGTGGTGCGGTATGAAGCGCTGATCACCTCGTACCTGGGCGAAACCGCAGGACGGCTGGACGCGCTGTTTGATGCTGTCCGCACTCGACCGTGCGTTCTGTTCTTCGACGAATTCGACACAATCGCCAAGGAGCGCGGCGATATCCACGAGACCGGCGAGATCAAGCGCGTCGTCTCCTCACTGCTGCTACAGATCGATCGACTCCCGAGCTACGTGACCGTGGTTGTCGCTACCAACCACCCGGAGTTGCTCGACCGGGCGGTGTGGCGGCGCTTTCAGGTGCGAGCAACTCTCCCCTCCGCGAGTCGTGAGGGAGTCATCGCCTTCCTTGACCGGTGGACCGAACGCTCCGGCATCGACCTCGGCTACGCCCACCGGACGCTTGCCGACAAGTTGCGGGGCCAGAGTTACGCCGAGGTTGAGGAGTTCGTGACGACCGTCCAGAGGCGGCTTGTCCTGGCCGAAGGGGGCGGCACCATCTGCAACCTTGTGGCGTCGTGCCTGGACCTGGCAAAGGAACAGATCGCCCATCCGCTCGGATGAGCAACGTTCCGCCGGCCTACCGCCCGCTCATCATCGTCCAAGCACCACGAGCTTCGGCCTTTCAGCCGCGCGGTGGCGGCTCGCAGAAGACAGCCAAGCCCTCAAGATCACGCCAAGGCGAGCGGCTAGACGGCCAATTCGACGAGCTGGAACGCCTGACCTCGGGACGTGTCCAGCCAACGGTGGATGGCGGGATCCCGCCATCTGACCCAGAACTCGTCGTCGTCTTCGAGGTCGTGCAGGAGACTGCTGACCTCGCCGACGCGTTCAAGCTCGCTGGTCTCGAATTGATGGTGGACGTTGAGGACGACATCGAGGACGAGGATCTCGGTGAAGACTTCGCACGCCTCAAGGCACCGCGGCCTGACGCCGAACCGATCAAGCGGTACTTGCACGCCGCCATGGCGAACGAAGAGGCGGTTCGCCAACTGCTCAGCTTGTGGCGTCGCTGGAAGTCTGACCAGCGCATGCGCTCCGGTTTCGGGGCCTTCACCAAGCTCTTCCAACGGCTCTACAACGTCCGACCCTGGGACGCCAGAGATCGGATTCGCACGACTGGTCTCAGCGTCACCATGGAGGCAGCGCTCGCCGACGCCTTGACCTCGTTGCCGATCAACATCGAACTCTGGTTCCGGCAGAGCGAGCCTCGGCGGAGGCAGGCAGAGGCAGCCGTCCGGGCTCTGGTAGTGGCTGCCGGCGGCGAAGTGCTCAACGCGGTGGAGCATGCGGAGATCGGGTACCACGCCATCGCAGCCTCAATGCCACCGGCTGCGCTTGGCGGAGCAGCCGTGGTCGACCTTGAGGGGCTAGACGACGTGGCCGTACTCCAGGCACCGGACGTGATCTTCGTACGACCCGCTGGCCAGAGCGTTCGACTTCTTCTGCCATCTGACCTGCCCGGACCCCCCGATGTCGCCGAAGCTGACGAACTGCTGCCTCCCCTTGTGGCCGTGCTCGACGGATTGCCGGAGGCCAACCACCCCCTGCTCAAGGGTCGGGTCGAGATCGTCGACCCCGACGACCTCGCTGGTGAGGCGACCTACACCTCCGACCGGCGACGGCACGGCACGATGGTCACCTCGGCCGTGGTGTGGGGAGACCTCGGGGCCCAAGAGGAGCCAACCAGGCGCTTGGTTGCTGCTCGCCCCGTGATGAGGCCGGACATGGAGACGCTCAACAAGGACGAGTCAATCCCATGGGACCAACTGCCTCCCGACATCACGATCAGGGCCGTTCGCGATCTCGTCGGCTTCGACGGCATCGCTGGGGCCGCCCCCTCAGTCCGCATCGTGAACCTCTCGCTGGGCGACCCCCGATCGCAGTTCGACACCATCCCAAGCGCGTGGGCACGGGCCATTGATTGGCTCGCGTTCAAGCACAACCTTCTGTTCATCGTCTCAGCGGGCAACCACCTCCATGATCTGCCGATCGACGCCGCCGTTCTGGCCAGTCTCTCCGACTCAGATCGTGATCGACTGACTGCCGACGCCATCGCCGAGCAGTCACCGCAGCGTCGACTCATGGCTCCGGCGGAGTCGATGAACGCTGCCACCGTCGGGGCGCTACACGCCGATGCGTCCGGCGATGGCTTTCCACTCGGCTATCGAGTCGACGTGTGGAGTGGACAGGGAAATCCCTCGCCCGTGACGGCCCACGGCCGCGGCATTCGCCGCAGCATAAAGCCGGATGTCGCAGCGCCTGGCGGTCGTCAGCTCTACGGCACTCTCGTTGGAGAAGACACCCTTCGGATCTCAGTCGGCCGCGCGCAACCACCGGGGGTCCAGGTCGCCGCACCACCGAACAGGACTGCCTACGTGTCAGGAACGACGTTTGCGGCCGCAGAGGTCTCGCGCCGAGCTGCTTGCATCATGGACACCCTGATCTCGAGCGAGGAACCTGTCGACGACCGCTACCTGGCCGTTGCAACCAAGGCTCTTCTCGCCCACGGGACCGATTACCCGCTGGGCGCCGAGTACGGAATCGCAGCGGACCGGCTGGTCGGACATGGAGCGCTGAGCCGCGATCTCTCTCGAGGCTGCGCTCCACAGCAGGCCACCTTGCTGTACGTCGGTCAGATCGAGTCCCGAGAGGAGGTCGAACTCACAGTCCCACTACCCGAGGAGATCGGCAGACTTACGACGGTGAAGCGAGTATCGACCACGCTCGCCTGGCTCTCCCCGATCAACTGGAACCATCGCCAATACCGCCGGGCGAAACTCACCATCGACGGTCCGGTCGAGATGCCGAGCGCTGGCCGTTCAACCCTTGGCCTTCCATATCGGCTCACTCAGCGCGGCACGCTCGAGCACCGGGTGTTCGGCACTGACCGGGCTTACGCTCAGACTCAGCTGACCTTCAAGGTTCGGTGTGCGGACCAGGCTGGTGGGCTCGACGGAGCGGTCCCGTTCGCGGCGGCGATCTCACTGGAGCTCGGCGTAGAGGTGGGGCTCGATGTGTACGCCCTCGTTCGACAGCAAGTTGTCGCGCGGGTCCGAGTACAGCCGACGCACTGACGACCGACTGTCGACGAGCCCGTCTGATGGTCACTGTGTGCACGGCGTTCGCGACAACCGCGGGTCGGATACACAGTCCGCACAGACTACTTGCGACCGCAAGGGTAGAAGTCCGGTAGAAGTCGTGCTCTGAAGCGAGCACCGCACCGCCGCTGACCTGGGAGTACTGAGTGGGCGAGGGGGGACTTGAACCCCCACATCCTTTCGGACACAGGAACCTGAATCCTGCGCGTCTGCCAATTCCGCCACTCGCCCCGAGTGCGCAGGCCGCAGGATACCCCGCCCCCCGGTCGCCCGGTGCCGCGAAGGTGGCTGGGTACACTCTCGGCGTGGGTCTCAAGGGGTTCGAGCGGCGCCTCGAGCGGTTGGTCGAGGGCGCCTTCGCCCGCGCCTTCAAGAGCTCCCTGCGCCCGGTCGAGCTGGGCCGGCGACTCACTCGGGAGATGGACCTCCAGCGCACCGTCAACGTGCGGGGGGCCATGGCCGCGCCCAACGACTTCTCCGTCACCCTCGGGCCCGACGACCACGCCCAGTTCGCCGAGATCGGCGACAGCCTGTCGGGGTCGCTGGCCGACGCCGCCCGGGAGCATGCCCGGGACGAGGGCTACACCTTCATGGGGCCCGTCGAGGTGCATCTCGAGCTCGACCCAGAGCTCGGGGCCGGGTCCTTCGGGCTATCGGCCCGGTTCAAGGAGGGCGTCGGCGGCACGGCCGGCGGGGGCCTCGTTCTCGGCGACGGCACTCGCATCGCCCTGTCCGACACCGGGGCCGTGATCGGCCGCTCCCCCGACTGCTCGGTCTATTTGGCTGACTCCAGCGTCAGCCGCCGCCACGCCGAGATCCGACCGGCAGGAGACGGCTGGCTGCTCGTCGACCTCGGGTCGACCAACGGCACGAGGGTCAATGGCGCCACGGTCAGCGAGCGCCGCTTGGCCGACGGCGACACGATCACCGCTGGCGACGCCAAGATCCGCTTCGAGGCTTCCTAACCCACGTGCCCGAGTCGCTGCTCATCATCCTCAAGCTCTGCGCCCTGGCCCTGTTGTACCTGTTCTTCCTGCGTGTGATCCGCGCCGTCTGGACCGAGGTGGCCCTCCC
The DNA here is from genome assembly GCA_038233555.1 of Acidimicrobiales bacterium. GTDB lineage: Bacteria > Actinomycetota > Acidimicrobiia > Acidimicrobiales > CADCSY01 > JADDRA01. Next base: position 3,057 of record JBBSLT010000083.1, on the reverse strand, counting down.
GCAGGCGGCCGCGCCGGTCCCGGCCCCGACCGGCGCTCCTGCGCGCCGCTCGCCGATGAGGCGGGAGCGCCGGATGTCACAGCTCACGGTGGTGGAACCCGCCGGGATGAAGGGCCGCAACTACGACCTCGGCGAGGAGCTCACGGTCGGTCGGGCGGCCGGGTGCCAGGTGACCCTCGACGACAACTATGTGTCCCAACTTCACGCCCGCATCTTCATGCGTGACGGCCTGCTGTTCGTGGAGGACCTCGGTTCCACCAACGGGACCTACCTGAACAGTCGCCGGGTGTCCGGTCCCGAAGCCATGAAGCGGGGAGACCAGCTCAAGATCGGGTCGACGGTCATGGAGCTGTCGCCGTGACCGCACTGCGCACCGGGGCATCCACCGACACCGGCCAGGTCAGGGCCAACAACCAGGACGCCATCTTGGTGGCCGAGCCGGTGTTCGCCGTGGCCGACGGAATGGGGGGCCACGCCGCCGGCGAGATCGCCAGCCAGGTGGCCATCGAGTCGCTCCAAGACGACGACGCCTCCACCCGGGCCGCCCTGGAATCGTCGGTCCGGCGGGCCAATCGGGCCGTCTGGGAGCGGGCCGGCACCGATGCCGACTTGCGAGGCATGGGCACGACCTTGTGCGTCGTGGCCCTGGCCCCGGCCCCTCCTGACGACCAGGGCGCCAGCGGTGATCGCATCCTCGTGGCCAACGTGGGTGACTCTCGCGTCTATCAGTTCCACGATGGCGACATCACCCAGATCACCGACGACCACAGCCTGGTGGAAGACCTCGTTCGCGAAGGCCGGCTGTCGCACGAAGAAGCCCGCACCCACCCCCAGCGCAACATCCTCACCCGGGTCCTCGGCAACGAGCCCGACGTCGAGGTAGACGTCTGGGAGATCGTCCCCCAGCGTGGAGACCGCTACCTGCTGTGCAGCGACGGCCTGTTCAACGAGGTGGACGACGAACGCATCACCGCCGTGCTGCGCCGCCTGGCCGATCCCGAAGACGCCGCCCACGAGCTGGTGGCCCTGGCCAACCAGCACGGTGGGCGCGACAACGTCAGCGTCGTGGTGGTCGACGTCGTCGATGACGACGACCGAGGAGCGGCGGCCTCCGCCGTACTCGCCACCGCCACCACCCCCGTGCCCTCCACCACCACTGCGGCCAGCAATTCGCCTTCCACCAGCTCATCCCCCCTCGCCTCGCCCCCGTCCGCCGCGTGGAGCGCCGAGGCCGGGCCCCGAGTACCACCCAGCGCACCCGACAAATCGAGAGAGAAAGGCGGGCGGCGGTCGGTCACCTGGCGCTCCTTGTTGTTCGTGTTCAGCGTGCTGGTCGTCCTCGGAGGCGGAGCCGCCGCCGTCACCTGGTTCGCCCGTAGCACCTACCACGTGGGCCTCGACGACGAGCAGGTCGTCATCTTCCGGGGGCGGCCCGGCGGCCTGCTCTGGATCGAGCCGAAGTTGGCCGAGCGCACCGACTTGGCTCTCGTCGACGTCCCACCGTCGCGCCTGAGCGCCGTCACCGCCGGCAAGGAGGAGCCCTCTCTGGCCGCCGCTCGCGCCTACGTCGCGGCCATCGAAGAGCAGGCCGAGGCGGAGCGGCCAACCACCACCACGACCAGCACCACGACCACCACGATCATCACCCCGACGACCGCGGTGACAGGGGCGGGAAGCGGTTGATCTCCGTCCTACGACGCAACACCGAGCTCGGGCTCATCCTGCTGGGCACCGTCATCACCGCCGGTATCTACACCTTGGCCAGCCTGGGCACCACGGCCGACCTGCCGGCGGACATCATCCCCTTCTTTGGGGTGGTCCTGGCCCTGATCGTCGGCGCCCACATCGCCACCCGGCGCCTGGCCCCGGGGGGCGATGGGGTTCTCCTTCCGCTGGCGGCCCTGCTCAACGGCATCGGCTATGTCTTCATCGCCCGCCTGGACCAGGATCTGGCCGCCCTCCAGGCGACGTGGACCGCAATCGGGATCATCGCCTTCGTGGTCACGCTCGCCGTCGTGCGACGCGCCCGTGACCTCGAGCGCTACCGCTACACCTTCATGCTCGCCGGCGTGGGGCTGTTGCTCATGCCCCTGCTCCCCGTCCTCGGCAAGACGGTCAACGGGGCGAGGATCTGGGTGGAGCTGGGCCCGGTCAGCTTCCAGCCGGGCGAGTTCGCCAAGATCATCCTGGCCATCTTCTTCGCCTCCTACCTCGTCGACAAGCGAGAGGTGCTGGGCATGGCCGCCAACCGGTTCGGGCCTTTCACCCTCCCCGAGCTCCGCCACTTCGGGCCGGTAATGCTGGCCTGGGGCGCTTCGCTCATCGTGATGACGGCCCAGCGCGACCTAGGGTCGTCTCTGCTGTTCTTCGCCCTGTTCGTGGTGATGCTGTGGGTGGCCACCGAACGGGCGTCGTACCTGGTGGTGAGCGGGCTGCTCTTCTCCGTCGGGGCCTTCGCGGCCTGGAGGGCCTTCGACCACGTGCAAAGCCGCATCGCCATCTGGCTCGACCCCTGGGGAGACGTCTCCGGCCAAGGCTTCCAGGTGGTCCAGGCCACCTTTGCCCTGGCCTGGGGCGGGATCGCGGGAACAGGCCCGGGCCTCGGCAACCCCGACCGCATCCCCTTGATCGAGACCGACTTCATCTTCGCTGCCATCGGCGAGGAGCTGGGCCTGTTGGGCTCGGTCGGCCTGCTCAGCGCCTACCTGTTGATGGTGGGGGCGGGATTGCGTATCGCCCTGCGGGCCGAGGTGCCGTTCAACAAGCTCCTTGCCACCGGGTTGACCGCCATCCTCGGCATCCAGACGTTCATCATCATCGGCGGGGTCATCCGGGTGGTGCCCCTCACCGGGATCACGCTGCCGTTCGTCTCCTACGGCGGTTCCTCCCTGATCGCCAACTACATCCTCTTGGCCCTGCTGCTGCGCCTGTCCGACGACAACGTCGCCGCCGCCCCCGAGGTCCAGCGGTGAACCGCCAGATCCGCCACCTCGGGATCGCCATGCTCGTGCTCTTCGGTGCCCTGTTCGTCCAGCTCAACGTGATCCAGGTCATCCG
>JBBSLT010000082.1:0-10642 GCA_038233555.1 Acidimicrobiales bacterium | reverse complement strand
GGTCATGCCCTCGGTGACGATCAAGAGATCGCCCCGTCGGGGTGCTTCGGCCAGGCGTACGGGGGCGAGATGGGGAGACGAGGCAACCCCGGTGGACGGATTGGCCCAGCGGCCGTCGACGTCATCGAGGTAGCGCAGTTGGGTGTAGACCGCCTGGCCGTCCTCGAGGACCGGGAACACCGCCCCCGGCCCGCCCCGGGGCAGGCCCCGAGGCCTGGAGAGGCGCTGCGGCCCGGGGTCTGCACCCACGCGGTTGGCTCCGAGGATGGAGACGCTGAGTCCTCGGCCCAGAAGCCACCGGCGTACGTCGTCACCGACGGGCGAGGCCAGGACTCGCTCGCAAGCGGCGACGTAACGCTCCACCACGTCGTTGGGCTGAGGTGGGGCCAGGGCGACAGTCTGCGGCGCGGCGCGGCGAATCGGAGCGATCGGGCGCTCGTCGGCTGCCATGCCACAGCGTCGGGCCAGGGTCTCGATCGCGTCCCGGAAGTCGAGGTGCTGGGTGAGCATCACCAGGTCGAGAGCCGTGCCGCCGGCTCCGCAGGCGTGACAGCGCCACCGCCGGTCTCCCGTGCGAGAGGTGAACACCATCAGCGGTGGGGTCCGGCCCGTCTGGGGCCCGTGGTCAGGGCTGGGGCAGCTCCAGGAGGCGCAACGGCCGCGGCCCTTGCGGGGCCCGAGCAGCTCGTCGCACAGCTCGTCGAGGTGGGTGCGCCGCAGCAGCTCGGCACGGTCGTAGGACATGGTTGACCTCCAGCGGTTGTCGGGTGGGAAAAGCGCGAAGGGAGCGGGCGCTAGGCGCCCGCTCCCAGGTGGTCTAGAAGGGCTCCTCGGAGGGCTGCCCCTCGGTGGGCGGCGCCTCGGCCCGTAGGCGTTCGAGGAACTGCACGTCCTCCGCTACGACCTCGTGCGTGCTGCGCTTGGAGCCGTCGTCTGCGGTCCACTCGCTGTAGTCGAGGCGGCCGGTGATGCCCACCTGGCGGCCCTTGGCCAGGTACTCGTTGGCGGTGCGGGCCTGGGCGCCGAAGGCCACCACGGTGACGTAGATCGGGGGCTGCTCCTCTCCGTTGGTCTTGCGGCGGGGCACGGCCACCCGGAGCTTGCAGATGTCGGTGCCGTTGGGGGAGACCCGGTGGTCGGGGTCCCGGGTGAGTCGTCCGATGAGGCTGATGGTGTTCATGAGATGCCCTCCTTTGGGCGGGGTTGCTTGGTTGACGAAGTGGAGACAGGCACGGCGAGAAAGCCGGCGTGTCAACCTGGCGTAGCCAGGTCGCCCGGAGCGCAGCGAGCGGCTTGCACGCCGGCGGCGCTGTGCCAAGGTGAAGCGCAGACAGCCAGGCGGACCCCGAGCGGAGGGAAGGCTCGTGGGTAGCCAGCCGCGTCGGGCGTGGTCGGGACCGGCAAAGGTGCTTCGGCGCGGCATCGTCTCGCACGCTCCAGTCGTGCCCCGCGGCAAGCGGGGGAGAGGAGCAGGTCCCGCCGCCACCGTGGTGGTTGGTGCCCAGGCCCGCAGTGAGTCGCCTGGCCGCGGGCAGGTGGGCAGGGCAGCGCCGCCGGGGGAGTGGGCCGCAGCGCTCAAGAGGTGCAGCCCGAGGTCGGCGCCGAGGCCGGGTTGGTCCCGATGCCTTCGGACCAGGCGAGGAGCAGCGTCTGGGGGCAGACCTTGGTGCCCCCGACGACGATCTGGAAGTGGAGGTGGGGACCGGTCGAGCGCCCGCTGCTGCCCGAGAGCATGATCTGCTGGCCAACGGCGACGCTCTCGCCTCGGGCCACGCCGGTGCTCACGCCGTGGCAGTAGGTGTAGCGGTGCCCGTCGGTACCGTCGATGACCACCCCGTTGCCGCAGGCGCCCGAGGAGGTGGTGGCGGCCACCACGCCGGCGGCGGCGGCGAGGATGGGTGTGCCGGTGGGGGTGGCGAAGTCCCACGCCGGATAGTCGTGGTGAGGCTTGGCCATCGCCGCTTGGCTCAAGCCCGGCGTGGAGGCGGCTAGAGGCACGGTGTAGTCACCGGCGATGGTGCTGGCGGCGGCCTCCTCGTACTCGGCCGCCTGGGCCAGGACCTTGTTGACGTACCACTCGGCGTGGTTGTAGTTCCAGATGGCGCTGCGCAACCGGGCCGGGTCGCCCTCGCCGGCGCCGTTGGCGCAGAGGTAGTTGGCGGCGCCGTGGATGGCGTCGACGGGGTTGTAGACGTCGGCCACCCCGTCCCCGTCCCCGTCGACGCCATAGGCGCGCCACGTGGCGGCGAGGAACTGCATGGGTCCCGAGGCGCCGGCGAAGTTGGCCCCGGAGTGCACGCCCTGGGCCTGGGAGCGACCGTGGTCGCTCTCGATCTTGCCCACCGCGGCGACGACGGCCCAGGGCATGGCACAGCGCTCGGCGGCGGCCTGGTAGACGGGCAGCAGGTTGGCCGGGATGTCGGCCAGCGCTGCGCCCGACGGCGTCGACGACGACGCCGAGGCAGCGCCGGTGACGATGACGATGAGGATCCCCAGCACAGCCACGACCACCACCACCGGTGTGACGAAGAGCAAGAGCAGAGCGAGGAGCGGCCCCTTGGTCATTGCGTGAGCCCGGCGACGAGCCAGCCCGTCCCGGAGGGGACCAGGGTCAGGGTGTAGGCGGCGATGCGGAAGTCGGGCTCGACCACGCCGTCGACGGCGGTGGTGTGCTCCACCGCCGCGGCCACGCTGACCCGGGCCTCGGAGCGCTCGGAGACCGTCAGATCCACCACCTGGCCGGCGAAGGTGACCTTTCGCCGGCGCAGGTCGTCGAGCGCAGCCGATGCCGACGAGTCGCGCCCGAGTTCCTCGAGGAGCTCGGGGGTGGTGAGCCCCGCCAGGCGGGTGTCGAGCCCGGCCGGGTCGGCGCCGGGATCGAAGCTGGCATAGGTGACGAGGAAGCGCTCGGCCACAGCCTCGGGCGTGGCTTGCTCCGCCGAAGTGAGGGCCGGCAGGTCGCTCGGATCGGGCGGAGCCTCGGGAGGCGGCTCGAGTACTTCGGCCGGAGCCGCGGTCGGCTCGGGTGCAAGGGTCGTCGTCATCGACTTCGGTTTTGTGCTGACGGTGCTGGTGGGCGGGGGAGTGGGTGACCAGGTGGCCACCACCGAGGCCGGGGGACCGTCAGGGCCGAGGGCGAGGGCGAGTGCACCACTGCCGAGCGCCAAGAGAAACCCGCAGGCGACCACGAGCCGACGCCGACCACGGCCAGGACTGACTGGTTCTGTGTTTTGTCTCATGTATCAATACCGGCGCCCTCGAACGGCCGAGGGGGAAAGAAACTGGGGATTTTTTTCACCAACAGGGCTACGAGCACGCCGGTACTGAGGTGATGGGGATTGTCACGATTCAGCGATGGCTCAAGCGGAAAGCTTTACAGCTAGGGCGTCCCAGCCGTAGGGTGCCTCGCCGTGACTACGGTGCGGCGGTGGGCCGCCAGGTGGACATCGACCAGCTCGTGTCCGCGCGGGCCATCACGCAGCGGCTGGGCTATCGCAACGTGCAGGTCGTCCACTTCTGGCGTCGCACCGACGACAGTTTCCCCGAGGCCGTGTTCGTCTTCGACGGCCTGCGAGGAGCGCGGCTGTGGTACTGGCCGGAGGTGGAAGCATGGGCCAGGGCAACCGGGCGCATTGACGAGGACGGAACGCCCCGACCCGACCGGGCGAGCCGAGGGTCCGCTAGGACAAGAGGGACGGAAGACAGTGTGTAGGGTGGGAAGGGCAGGGAGGATCATGAAACCCTGCTACCGTCTGCGTGTGGTTGAGCGAGCAAGATGGGGGCCAGGGCGCCGTCGGCGCTGTGGTTGACACAACGTCGCATGGAACATCGGAGCCCCCCCGGTCCGGTGGCTTCAGTCAGGAGTTCAGCGGTGGGCAAGGTGACGACGACAGCAGTGGCAGCACTCCTGGTGCTCACCAGCTGCGGCGGCGCTTCAGACTCGGCGACGCCGAGCGACGTGCCGCCGCCGGCGAGTGCGACGCCACCCCCGGAAGGCCGGAGCCTCGTGCTCGATGCGGCCGCCGAACGAGAGAAGGTCGAGCAGGAGGTCCTTGCCGCATATCTTGAGGCGACAGCGGCCTACGACGAGGCCAGCGACCCAGCGGATCCAAACTACCCCGCCCTAGCAGAGACGCAGACAGGTCCTGCACTAGAGCAAGCGGTCAACCAGCTGAGTGCGTATCAGGCGACCGGCCGGGTGGGACGCGATCCCGAGGCCTCGATCTCAGAGCGTCGAGCTGAGGTCGTGTCGGTGGACGGCATTGCCGCGGTTGTTCGGGACTGCACGATCGATGACGGAGTCGTTGTGATTGCAGCCACTGGAGAGGTCGTTAACGACCTGGTATCGACGGTCCTGTTCGAGGGTCACATGGTTGTCGAAGATGGACGATGGAAGCTCTCAAGCCTCCTTGTTGATCAAGAGTGGGAGGGGGTCGCGGGATGCGCCGTCGAGTAGTGCTCTCCTTCGTATTAATGATCGGACTTGTTGCGGCCACCCAGTCGGGTGCGGCGGAAGCGGGTCGTAGAACCGGCAACGCGAATGGCTCGACGGGCAACGGAGGCCCCGCTGTCGATGTCGAGGTAGTCGACACAGAGGACGGATCGGGCGACAGCGGGGGCAGCAGCCCTCGACCGCGTGCCGGATCTCAGCTGAGCTGCGATCGCTTTGCGCCTCCATCGACGTTCGACCCCGAGCAGTACTACATCCTCATCTGCACGGACGCTGATGGCCAGGAGGTCGTGAACGAGATTCGAGAGTTTGGGTCTCCGGCCTCCGCCCCGGTCGTGGATCCAGAAGTGCTCGCCGAACAAGCGAGCGCTCGACTGTCCGTGGCGGCCCCGGCAGTCGAGATGAGCCCCAAGACGGGCCTGAACCAGATCGTTCAGCTACCGACGTGGATGTGGGTCAGCAACTGGGAGCCTGACTCGGCCACCGCCTCCGTCCCGGGCGTCAGCGCGACGGTCACGGCGACCCCGGCGTCGGTGACTTGGGACATGGGCAACGGCGACCAGAAGGTGTGCTCCGGCCCGGGGACCCCGTTCGACTTCTCCCGTCCGGAAGAGGAGCAGTCCACCGACTGCTCCTACACCTACCGCCACAGCTCGACGGGCGAGCCCGGCGGTATGTATCAGGTGTCGGCCACCATGACCTACGACGTCTCCTGGTCGGCGTCGGGCGCCCCCGGCGGCGGTGCTCTCCCGGCGGTATCGGGGACCGCCACGTTCCCTGTGCGAGTGCTCGAGATTCACGCCGTCGAGGGCGTGGGAAGCGGAGGCGCATGATGGCCACGTCCAGGACGGCGCCGTCCCAGGCGCCGACGAACGGCCGGTCACCGGTCCGAGAGGATTGGAGCCTGGAGCCCCCGTCGTCGGGGGCGCGGCCCAAGCGGCGGATGCCCGACGTCCTGGTGGGCGTGGCCGTGGTTGTGGGCTGCGCCCTGGCCGCCGTGGTGTGGTCGAGCAGCTCGGCCGAGGGCGATGCAGTGCTGGCACTGCTCAACCCCATCGCCCGGGGCCAAATGGTGACGCTGGAGGACCTGAAGGTGGTCGAGGTGACCACCCAGGAGGACGTGGCCCTGGTCCCTCGCACCGGCTCGGGCCAGGTCGTGGGACGTCGAGCGCTGGCTGCCCTCCCGGCCGGCTCTCTGGTCACGCCCTCGCAGTTCGCCGCCACCGCGCCGGTCGAGCCCGGCGAGGCGGTGGTGGGCCTGGCCCTCGGCCAGGGCGAGTACCCGACCGGGCGCATGGCCCCCGGGGACGTGATGACGGTGGTGCTCACCCCCGGCCAAGGGGGTACCGACGGCGAGGAGGGCATCTTGGTCCCCGCCGCCGAGATCTACGACGTGGCCCCCATCGGCACCCAGGGCGAGATGTTCGTCTCGCTGCTGGTGGCCGAGGGTGAGGTCATCGATGTGACCTCGGCCGCCTCCGGCGACCGGGTTCGCCTGGCCCTCGTGGCGGGGCGCTAGGGCGACAATGGGATTGATCTGCGTAGGGTCCGTCCGCTCGTCGCCCGGCGTCACCGCCACGGTGCTGGCCGTGGGGGCTCGCTGGCCCGGCCCGCCGCCCGCGGTGGTGATCGAGGCCGATCCCGACGGCGGAGTCCTGGCCTCTCGTTTCGGCCTGGGCCGGGCGGGGGAGAGCCCCGGCCTCACCAGCCTGGCCACCGCCTCTCGGCGGGGACTGGGCGCCGGCGAGGTCTGGCGTCACGCCCAGGAGCTGCCCGGCGGGCTGGCCGTGGTAGTCGGCCCGGACAGCGCAGAGGCCGCCACCACGACCGTGCGCAGCGCCGGCGAGGCCCTCGGGCGCTGGCTGGCGGCCCAGCCCGACATGGTGGCCCTGGTCGACTGCGGACGCTTGCGGCCCCTCTCACCGACGCTCGACCTGGTGCGCTGCGCCAGCCAGCTGGTGGTGGTGGTCAGGCCTCGGGTGGAGGAGCTGCAGGCCCTGTCCCAGCGCTTGGCGGCGTTGCAGCAGCTGACCAAGGTCGGCCTCATCCTGGTGGGCCAGCGTCCCTACGGGCCCGACGAGGTGGCCACCGTGCTCGGCGCCGAGATCCTCGGGGTGATCGCCGACGATCCCCGAGCTGCGCTCGCTTTGGAGGGGGATGGGTCCAGCGTCAAGAGGCTTCGCCGCTCGGCCATGGCCCGCACGGCCCTCGGCCTGGCCGAGGTTCTCGCTCGTGGCTCTGTGGCCGATGCAGGGCTCTCCGATGAGGCGCAGCAGCCATCGCTGCCTCCGCCGCCGCGGCCGAGCGTCGCCGAGGGCCTGGTGCGCCGATGAGCCCGCCGAGCTTCGCCCTGGTGGCCCGCCTGCACGCCCAGGTCGGCCAGGAGGTGGCCGAGCGCAAGGGGGGTGCCGAGGACGCCGGCCGTAAGCGGATGTCCTTGGCCGACGAGCGGGCCATGGCCTACAAGCTCATCGCCGACGGCCTGGCCGGCTTGGCCGACGCCGCCATGCAGGAAGGTCGGGATCCCCTTGACGAGGTCGGGGAGAAGGAGCTCGGCCAGGCGGTGTTCGACTCGCTCTACGGACTGGGCCGCATCCAGCCGTTGCTGGACGCCCAACCCGGCTATACCGACATCCACATCGCCGGCTACGACTGCGTGTGGTTGACGCTGCCCGATGGCCGCAAGGTCCGAGGCGAGGCCGTGGCCGACAGCGATGAGGAGCTGGTGGACATGATCGCCACCGCCGCCCGGCGCCTGGGCCGAAGCGAGCGGCGATGGGACTACGCCCACCCCGAGCTGGACATGCAGTTGCCCAACGGCGATCGCCTGCACGCCCTCATGGCCGTCACCAGCCGGCCCAACGTCACCATCCGCCGCCACAGCTGGGCCATCAACCTGTTGTCCCAGCTCCGGGAGCTGGGGATGATCGACGAACGCCTGGAGCACTTCCTCACCTGCGCGGTTCGCGCCCGGCGCAACATCATCGTGGGCGGGGGCACCGGCACCGGCAAGACCACGATGCTGCGCTGCCTCATCAACGCCATCTTGGAGTACGAGCGCCTCATCACCGTGGAGGACAGCCTCGAGCTGGGCCTGGAGCGCTTTGCCCACCTGCACCCCGACTACGAGACGTTGGAGGCCCGCGCCGCCAACATCGAGGGCGTCGGCGAGTTCTCCATGGCCGACCTGGTGCGCTCCGGGCTGCGCATGGATCCGCATCGCGTCATCGTCGGCGAGGTGAGGGGCAAGGAGGTGTTGCCCATGCTCTTGGCCATGAGTCAGGGCAACGATGGCTCCATGTGCTCGGTGCACGCCGAGTCCTCACGGGGGGTCTTCGGGCGCCTGGTGATGTACGCGGCCATGAGCGAGGAGCGACTCGATCCCGACGTCACCAACCTCCTGGTGGCCGAGGCCGTCCACCTCGTCGTGCACGTGGGCTGGGCCAACGGCGTGCGCAGCGTCACCAGCGTGCGCGAGGTGACCGGGTCCGACGGCCAGCAGGTCACCACCAACGAGATCTTCCGCCCCGGGCCCGACGGCCGGGCGGTACCCGGCTACCCGCTCCAGGAACAGACCCTGGCCCGCCTCGAGGCGGTCGGCTTCGACCGTTCGGTGCTGGAGCGGTGAGCGCCCTGTTGGCCGCCGGCTGGGGAGCGGCGCTGGGCCTGGGTGTGTTGTTGGTGGTCCAGGGCCTGCGCGGCCGGCGCATGCTGCCCTCGCTCGCCTCCGGGACCGCGACCAGCGGCCCGCCCGGGTTGCTCGTGGCCCGGGTGGCCGGCGGCCTGGCCGTGGGGATCGTGGTGTGGGCCGTCACCAGCTGGCCGGTGGCGGGGTTGGGCGCCGCCGCCGGCGCCGCCGCCGGTGCCTCGCTCCTGGGTGGACGGCGCCAGCGCGACGACTCGGTGGCACGCACTGAGGCCATCGCCGTGTGGGTGGAGATGATCCGCGACACCATGGCCGGGGCCAAGGGCCTGGAGGAGGCCCTGATCGCCTCGGCCCGGGTGGCCCCCAAGGCCATCGAGGCCGAGACCCGGCGCTTTGCCGGCCGGCTGGAGCACACCTCGCTGCAGGAGGCCCTACGGGCTCTTGGGGAGGACCTGGATCACCCGTCGGCCGACCTGGTCATCGTGGGCCTGGCCCATGGCGCTGACATGGAGCGGGCCACCGGCGACCTCGGAGAGCTGCTGTCGCGTCTGGCCGAATCGATCCGAGGCGACGTACGCATGCGGGTGCGGGTCGAGGTCGGCCGGGCCCGCATCCGGACCTCGGCCAAGATCGTGGTGGGCTGGACGCTGGCCACCGCGGTGCTGCTCTACGTCTTCGACCGCGACCTGCTCGCCGGCTACGGGACCCTCGGTGGCCAGCTGTGGCTGGCCGTGGTCTTCTCGGTGTGGGCGGTCGCCGGGCTGATGATCCGCCGTCTCGGGCGCCTGGAGATGCCCGAGCGTTTCGTAGCCCGGGAGCGGGCATGAACCCGGCGCTGGCGATGCTGGTCGGGGGCCTGGCCGGAGCCGGCGCCCTGTTCGCCTGGCGGGGCGCCTTCCCCCGCCCCACCCCGCTGGCCGGTGTGCTCGGCGACCTGGGCCGCCCTCGACCTTCGATGGCCGAGCAGCGCAGCGCCGCGGCCCTGGGCGCGACCTCCTGGAGGGAGCACCTGAGCCGGGTGGGGATGCGCTGGGCGGTGGCCAGCGCCGACGACGTCGAGCTGCGCCGGAGCCTGCGGGTGGCGGGGCGCACCATCGAGCAGCACGCCTTCGACAAGGTCCTGGGCGGCACCGTCGGCCTGGTCTTCCCTCCGTTGTTCGCGCTGGTGCTCGCCGCCGGGGGCGTGGCCGTCCCGCCGGTGGGAGTGACGCTGGCCGCGGCGGCCCTGGCCGCGGCGGGGTTCTTTTACCCGGCGCTGCCGCTGCGGGACAAGGTGGAGGCCCGGCGCATGGCTTTTCGCCACGCCCTGTCGTCCTACCTCGACCTGGTCACGATCGTGCTCGCCGGCGGTGGGGGAGTGGAGACCGCCCTGGTGTCGGCGGCCGAGGCCGGCGGTGGTTTCGCCTTCGTCGAGATCCGAGGAGCGCTGGAGCGGGCTCGCCTCACCAAGCGCAGCCCCTGGGACGGCCTCGACGAGCTGGGCGAGGAGCTGGGCGTCGAGGAGCTGCGCCAGCTGGCCGCCAGCGTGCGCCTGGCGGGCCAGGACGGTGCCCGGGTGCGCCAGTCGGTGGCCGCCAAGGCGGACGCCCTGCGAGGCCACCAGGCCGCCCAGATGGAGGCACGGGCCGAGGCCGCCACCGAGCGGATGCTGGTCCCGGTCATCTTCCTCACCCTGGGCCTGGTGCTCTTCGTGGGCTTCGGGGCGGTCAGCGCTATCACCGACGGCGGGGCGACCAGCGCCTCGGTCGCCCCTTAGGCGCATCGCGAGAAGGGAGGACGGCCCGGACACCTGGCAAGGCCGAGAGAGCTTTCGACAGCACCACCCCCCAACCAAAGGAGAGAGATCGATGATGCAAGTAGTCCACGCCGTCGTCGGCGTCACCATGGGTCTGGTCGACCAGTCCCTCCTCGCCGTCGAGTACGGCCTCGCCCGCCTGGGCGTGAACACCCGCGATGAGCGGGGCGCCCTGTCCACCGAGATGGCGGTGATGGTCGGCGCGCTGGTGGCCATCGCTGTGGCCGGCGGGCTCATCTTCATGACGAAGATGCGCTCCAACGCCAACGCCATCCCCGACAGCGTTCCCCCTCCCACCTGATCCATGGGCAGACGACTGGGCGCGGCGAGCGAGGTGGGGGCCAGTGCCACCGAACTCGCCGTGCTCATGCCCGTGGTGATCGTCATGCTCTTGACCCCGGTGCAGGTGGGCCTGTGGTGGCATGCCCGCCAGGTGGCGGACGCCGCCGTGGAGGAGGCCCTCGACGTGGCCCAGGTCGAGGGGGCTACCGACGCCGAGGGGGAAGTCGCCGCTCTGGGCCTCCTGGGCCAGGCCGGAAACCTTCGGGAGGTGGCGGTCACCGTGCGTCGCGACACCAGCGACGTGTTCGTGGAGGTGACCGGGCGCGCCCCGCAGGTCGTGCCCTTCATCGATTGGGGGGTCACCAGCCGAGCGGCCGGGCCGATCGAGCGCTTCGTCCCCGAGAGCGAGCGCTGATGCGACGAGGCGACGACGAACGGGGCTCCTTGGCTGTGGAGCTGTCGGTGCTGG
>JBBSLT010000081.1:0-10823 GCA_038233555.1 Acidimicrobiales bacterium | reverse complement strand
GCCGCACCCTTGCCGGTCTGGGCGTCGGGATGGCGCCTGGTCACCACATGCACCTGGTCGAACTCTGCGGCCAGGCCCGACAGCACCAGGGGGGTGGAGTCCTGCGAACCGTCGTCGACGCACCAGACGCCGGCCTCGGGGAACTGGGCCACCAGCCGTCGCACCGTCTCCCCCACCACCGCCTCCTCGTCGAGGCACGGAATCAGAAAGTGCCAGTCGAAGGCGCTTCCGTCACCGCTATCAGCCGGACGGCGCCGGACGAGGGGCACGACGATGAGCGCCACGTAGGCCAGGTAGCTCACCACGAGAAAGAAGGCGGCGGCGTTGATCCCGTCGAGGACCAACCCTGGCGTGCTACCCACGGGCGCCGGCCCCGGTCTTGGACGGCCGAGTCACCAGGAACAGGAAGAGCAGCACGCCCACGATGACGCCGATCGTGCTGGCAAGCGTCCCCAAGAGGATGTGGCTGCGCTCGTAGCCGGTCTCGAAGCCCCACCCCCGCATGGAGGCGGAGACGATGAGCAGGCGCACCTGGTTGACGGCGAACAGCGTGGCGCTGACCGCCACGATGCTGAACACCGCCCGGCCGGCGCTGATCCGCCCGGAAGCCAGCAGCGCCGCCGCCACCACGAAGAAGAAGGGCAGGAGGAAGGCCACCGAACAGCCCGGGGTGATGGTGAAGCCGACGTTGCGACCGTCGAGGGGGAATACCACGGCACTGCCGAAGGGCTGGGCCGTGACCAGGCCGGAGGCAGTGGCCAAACCGGCCGACATCCACGCCTCAGCGGCCTGGACCGAGCGATGGGCGACGGCGACGGCGATGCCGGCCGCCACCACCACGACTGCTGCCAACGACGGGGGAACGCTCCAAAGGCGCTGGCCTCGGTTGATGACAACCGTTGCCATAGCTGGACGCTTCTTCTACGGTCTAGCGGTCGCCTCGGACTGGGCGCCTCAGGGCGGAGTACCGCACCATCGCCAAGCCGAGGAGAAGTAGAGCCAGACCGATGGCCACCACGGAGAAAGCAGAGAATCCTGTGACGGCGAGGGTCCCGCCTCCGATAAGGCCACCAACGCCACCGCCTCTCTACATACCTGACCCTCTTTCACGCTCATGTGTCGGTGGACGGGGTCAGTTCAACAGGGCTGTGTGCCCCTGGGGAGTCGCCGCCTCGCAGAGCACTGTAGCCGAAGCTTTCTCCGAAAAGTGGGCGGCTTAGCCTCCTAGGTGATCGAGACGATGGTGCAGCGGCTTCGAGAGCCGACCGCGATGGCCCGGGAGACGGTACCGGGCGGATCGACAGAACCTCCGGGTTGTAGGGTGCGGCCGAGCCCCGCCCCCCTTTTCCGATCCGCATGACCATCCCCCTCCTCACCTCCGCGCCCGGGCCCTCGGCGGTGGCCGCCGCCATCGTGCAGGCCGTGTCGGGCGTGGTCCTCGGCAAAGAGGGGCCGATCCGCATCGTCGTGGCCGCCCTGCTCGCCGGCGGGCATGTCTTGGTCGAGGACGTGCCCGGGGTGGGCAAGACCATGCTGGCCAAGAGCCTGGCCCGCTGCATCGGTGGTCAGGCGGGGCGGGTCCAGGGCACGGCCGACCTCATGCCGAGCGACGTGACCGGCGTCACCGTGCTCGACCAGGCCAGCGGGCAGTGGCAGTTCCGGCCGGGACCGATCTTCAACAACGTGGTGCTCGTCGACGAGATCAACCGGGCCACCCCCCGGGCCCAGTCGGCCCTCCTCGAAGCCATGAGCGAGGGCCAGACGACGGTCGACGGCATCGACCACCAACTCCCCCACCCGTTCTTCGTCGTCGCCACCCAGAACCCCTTCGACGGGGTCGGCACCTTTCCGCTGCTGGAGGGTCAGTGCGACCGCTTCGCCGTGGTCGTCTCCCTCGGCCTTCCCAACCGCGAGACCGAGCGCGTGCTGATCGGCGGAGGCGGCGGGGCCGAGGAGCTGGCCCGGCTACAACCCGTCGTCGATGCCGCCGGGTTGCGTCGGGCCGTGGCCGAGGTGGAGCGGACCCATGTGGAGCCGAGCATCGCCGACTACCTCCTCGACCTCGTCGCCGCCACCCGGGTGCATCCCCGCCTCGAACGAGGAGCCAGCCCGCGCGCCAGCCAGATCCTGCTGCGGGTGGCCAAGGCCCATGCGGTGCTGGCCGGGCGCGACTTCGTCGCCCCCGACGACCTCAAGGCGGTGGCCTCGCCCGTCCTCGCCCACCGCCTGTGCCTCCCCTCGGGCCAGGACACCAACGTCGCTCGCGACGTGGTCGCCGACGTCCTCTCCGGCGTGGCTGCCCCCTCCGTCTGAACGTGGACACCTCGGGGGCGGCGGGGCGCAGCATCGACTTCAGCCGATCGGCGATGGCCCTGGTGGCGACCGCTCTGGTCGCGGGCTGGGCCGCCCAGCGCTCGGGCGACCGGCTCTTCCTCCTGGCTCAGATCGGGCTTCTGGCCATCCCGGCGATCGACGGGCTGTGGTCGGCGGTCGTCACCCACCGAGCCCGGGTGGTGGTGACCTCCTTCACCGCCGATGCCGTCGTCGGCCAGACGGTACGCGCCGAGGTGTCCGTCACCGGCTGGCGGCGTCCGATCCGGATCCGCATGGCGCCCGATTCGGGTGGTACCTGGGTGAGCACCGAGCCGCCGGCACGCGGGACGATCGAGGCGGAGGCGCTCGCTCGCGGGGTCTTCGGAAGCATCGGGGTGGAGGTGCTTTCCCAGGCGCCCCTCGGCCTGGTGGGGATGTCCTGGCCGCGCCAGGCGCTTCTCCCGCGCGCCGTGCTCGTCGGCCCGGCTCCCATCGCCTCTCCTGAGACTCCCTTCCCCTCGGCTGGGGCCACCAACGAGGCCCTGTTCGGGGCGGCCACCGGCAGTCAGGTGGTTCGAGGCGTGCGAGATCACCACCCCGGCGACCCCCTGCGCCTGGTGCACTGGCCCACGACGGCCCGGACCGGGCGCATCGTCGTCAAGGATCTGGAGGAGCCGCGCCAGCCGAGGGCCGCCATGGTCTTGGCCGTGGACCTCGGCGACGGTGGAGCGGCGGCTGAGGAGGCAGCCGGGAAGGCAGCGTGGGTCGCCGCCGAAGCCCTTCGACGGGGCTACACCTTGATCCTGGCCACGGTCGAGGAGCACGGGCCGGTCACCGCCGTGGCCGCCTCGGTTCTCGACGCCAGCCGCCGGCTGGCCCGCGCTGTCCCCGGACGACCTGCACCACCACCCGGCAGCGAGGCCGTCACCGTCACCGTGGCGGTCGCCTCGACGTGTGGGCCCGCCTGATGGCCGCCTTTCCGGGTGATCTCGGACCCTGGCCGGCGCTGATCACCACCGTCGCTGCCACCGGCTGGGCCATGGCCCACCAGGACCTGGTGCCGGGGGCGCTGCTCGTGGGTCCGATGGTGCTCGGCGCCACCGTCTCGTGGCGACGGTGGGGAGACCGGCGCCGGGTGCGTCTCGAGGCGGTGGCCGTCGTCGTCGCCGTCCTGGTGCTCCTGGCCGGCGGTGCCTCCGAACCCCACCGATTGCCCGAACTGGTCAGCGGTCCCCTCGCCGTCGGCCTGGTCGCCCTCAGCTTCGACTGGACTAATGCCAACCGGGTCCGCCTCTCGCTGCTCGCGGGCTTGGTCGTCCAGGTGACGGCTACCTCCGAGCTCCCGCTGGCGAGCGCAGCGTTGCGCCTTGTTGTCTGGGTCGGATTGGGGGCGGTGGCGACGGTCCTGCTGCAAGAACAGGACCTGACCTCGGTTCCCGCGCTCGATGGGCCCGGCCCTGCCTCCTCGCGCGGGCGCCGCCCTGGCCGCTTCCGGGTGGCGATCGACGCCGCCGCCGTGGTCGTCCTGGCGGCGATGGCGACGGCGGTGTTCTCCCAGCTTCATCTCGACCCGCCCACTGGGGCCGCTGCTGACCCCGGAGACCCACCCGGCCAGGCCGTGGTGGCCCCCTACCTCGACTTCGTCGACGAGCTCGACACCGGGGTGCGGGGGGAGCCCGGGAACCGGGTGGTGTTGCGGGTCCAGGCGTCAGCGCCCGACTTTTGGCGGGGCCAGACCTTCGGCGACTGGGACGGGCGGGTGTGGCGGGCGGCGGCGACGGAGGGCGGCGGCCAACCGCTCATCGACCACTCCGAGCTCTCAGACTCGACCCTCTCGATCTTCGTCCCGCCCGGTCCCGGTGACGAGGGCTGGTTCAGCGCCGCCCCGCCCTTCGTCCAGCGCTTCGAGGTGGTGGCGCCCCGTAGCGACTTGCTGTTCGGCGCCTATCGGGTCGACGAGATCGATGTCGCCTCCTCGGCCTTGGTGGCCGAGGGCGACGGCGCCCTCCGAGCGCTCGACCCGCTCGGCCCCGGCGCCACCTACACCGTGACCAGCCGGCGCCCCGAGGTGACGGCCGAACGCCTGGCCGCCTCCGACTCGCTGGAGTCAGAGTTGCCCCCGGAGGTCGCCGACGCCTACCTCGACCCCGGTCAAGTCACCGCTCGGGTGGAGGCGCTTGCTCGGGACGTGACGGCGGGGGCCCCGACGACCTTCGACAAGGTCAAGGCCCTCGAGGCGTGGATGGGTGCCAATACGACCTACACCCGCGACATCCCGCCGCTGCCTCCCGACGTCGATGCCGTCGATCAGCACCTCTTCGTCGACCGGCGGGGCTATTGCGAGCAGATCGGCACCAGCCTGGTGGTCATGCTGCGCTCCCTCGGCATCCCGGCGCGCCTGGCTGTGGGCTACGTCCCCGGCGAGGAGTCGCTGCTCGGCGGCGAGTTCACCGTTCGGGCCGACGACGGCCACGCCTGGGCCGAGGTCTACTTCCCGGGCGTGGGCTGGCAGGGGTTCGATCCCACAGCGTCGGTGCCGCTCTCGGGTGAGCACGAGGACTCCTTCCTCGCCTCGCTGCTCCGACTCCTGAAGCGGCTGGGGCCCGTGGCCTTGATCGTGGTCGCAGCGGCCGTGGCCGTAGCCGTGGTGCTGGCCGGGCGCAAAGCGATCTGGCAGCTTCGGCGGCGCCGGGCGCGGTCGTGGGCCACCGTGTTCCTCGGCCGCGTGGAGCGGGTGGGGGCCGCCCGGGGACGCCCCCGCTCGGCTGACGAGACACCGGCTGAGTTCCTCGTCGCGCTGGCCGGCGCCGCCCTTCCCGATCCCCGGCTCCTGGCCGTGGGCGACATCGTCACCGAGGCGGCATGGTCGGGTCGCGTGCCGGCGCCTACGTCCCGGGCGTGGGCCGAGTCGGTTTTGGCTGAGGCGACCCGACGTTGGCCCGCCTCCCGGCCCTGGCGCCGCCGGCTCCGGGCCAGGCGTCGGTTGGCTGTCGCACCACCCCGCTAGAACATGGCAACCCTGCGCACATGGTGGTTGAGCACAGCCGTTGACGATGAGCCTTCGGGACGTGGTTCACTGGTGGCAGGGTCCGACGGCACCTGTTACTACCTGGCCCACCTCGCCGGCACGGCCGCCGACCTGGTCGATGGGGCCGCGGTGCGCACCGGCCAGGTGGTGGGCTTCGTCGGCGACAGCCACCCCGAACCAGGTGCCCCGGATCCCCGAGCCCAGGCCGGCCGGGTTGCCGATGGCGGATGCCCCAAGGTCGGCCCTGTTGTGGGCGTCGGCGGCCAGCCCCACCGGAGGAGCGCTGCGCCTGGCCCACGCCGAGGCGCTCCGAGCGGCCGCCGCCTTCGAGCAACAACCCCGCCTGGTGGCCCAGGCCCTCGATCATGGACGGGCCGAGGCCCAGCTCCGAGCCTGGCTGGCCCCCCTCGTACCGCCGGCGCTGGCCTCCGTCATCGACTGACATCCGCCGTTCTTTGTCGCATTGGCCACCCACGGCGTGGCGAACGCGACAGAGATCGGGGAGGCTCAGACGGAGGCTTGCTCCCGGTGGGCGGTGGCGAGCTTGTCGCGGCGGTGCAGGGTGCTGCAGATGATTCCGAAGACGACCAGCGATGACAGGGTGACGATGGCCGAGGGCAGGCGGGCGGAGCCGAGGTCGCGCACCATGATGACCGAGACGACCGGTGCGTCCTCGACCGCCTCGGCCGGCGGCGGGGCCTCGCCGAAGTTGATGCATGTGCCGCCGGGAGGACAGGTCTGGTCTTCTTCCAAGGTGACCACCTCGACCGCCCGTTGCACCTGGATGAGGGCGTACTGGGCCGGCGTCGGACCGGGAAGGCGAGAAACGATGCTGTCGGGATCGCGCCCGCCGATGGCGAAGGCGCCGATGGTCACGTAACCGTCGGAGGCCTCGAAGCGCGCCACCGGGCTCTCCTCGCCGGTGAGCGCCTCGTCGGCCGTCGTCTCGGCCTCGCCCCGCACGACATCGCCCTCGGGCAGCTCCCGCCAGTCGGACAAGTCTCTCGCCTCGGGCAGGGCGGCACCCGACGTGTCGGCAGCCGAGGGGCTGGTCAGCACCTCCTGGACCTGCCACGACGGCCCGGGGCCTTCCAGTCCGATGCCGTAGGCCCACCAGGCCATGCCCATGATCACCATCCAGCCCCAGAAACCGGCAGCGGCCACGAGGAAGCCGAGGCGGGAGCCGAGGTCGGTCCCCAGCACCAGGTACACCGACCCGCACAGCACCAGGAAGGAGACGAGAACCACGAGGATCCCCCGGATGGTGGGGTCCCAGGTGATGGTCAGAGCCAGAGAAGCGGTGGCGGTCAGCATCAGGCTCCTGGGGCTGGCGGAGGGGCCGTGGTGGTCGGTGCCAGATCGCCCGCCGGCAGTGCGGGCGGGGGCTGGTCGAGCGCCACATCCAGGTTCACACCTTCGGCCAGCCCGCGCTCGTAGTCGACGATTTGTTGGATCTGTTCGGGCGTGAGCACCTGGCCGAAGTAGGGCATGTTGCCGTCACTGAAGCCACCCACGCCGTACTTGTCGCCCAGCTCCGCTCCGTCGGTGACGAACTCCAGGTGCTCCTCGGGATCGGGGAACTGGTTGATGACGTTGTACAGGCTGGGCCCGAAGAAGCCGCCCCCGGGCAGCTCGGGCTCGCCGTAGGACCAGCCCTCGGTGTGGCAGCGGGCACAATTGGTGTTGAACAGGGCGGCACCCATGGTCGCTAGCTGGTCGCCACCCTCCTCCCGGAGACGGGCCAGCTCGGCCTCAGCCGCCTCTGCATTCTGTTGGCGAGCCTCCTCGGGGGTGATGGCGATCTGGTGGAGGTAGAGGATCAAATTGTCGATCTGCTGCTCGTTGAGCGGCCCGCCGCCC
Source organism: Acidimicrobiales bacterium (assembly GCA_038233555.1). Taxonomy (GTDB): domain Bacteria; phylum Actinomycetota; class Acidimicrobiia; order Acidimicrobiales; family CADCSY01; genus JADDRA01. The sequence goes on along the minus strand of JBBSLT010000081.1, from coordinate 3,622 downwards.
TCCAGGCCCCATGCAGGCATGGGGGAAAAGGGCCGGCCGTAGACCAGGACCTTCTCGATCTGCTCGTCGGTCATGCGCAGCGTCACGTCGTTGAGCGACGGCGCCACCCACTGAACCTGACGCAGATCGCCGGTGATAGGATCACTGAGGGTGTAGGGAACCACCCCGCCCAGGCCCTCTAATCCACCGTGGCAGCCGGCGCAGTTGAAGCCGCCTTCGGACGTCGGAGAGAACAGCGCCCCTCCGCCGATGGGTTGGCCGTGGATGAAGAAGACCCCGCCCAGGCGCTCTTCGAAGTCCTCCACCGCCCCCGCCTGGCGACCGGGCTCGGCCAGCCAGTACAGCGGGAGACCCACGCCGGAGATGGTCAGGGCGATCAGGCCCCAGGTGAGGGCCCGCTCGAGCCTCGGACCTTCGAGGGCCTCGTCGTCGAGGTAGGGCTTGCGGTTGGCGGCCAGCTCGAGCTCGGCGCCCACCTCCGGCTTGGCTCGGCGCACGTTGGCCAGGAGATACAGGCCCCAGCCGAGGACGACCACCAGGGCGATGACGATGGAAAGAACTTGTTGGGTGGACACAGTGGCTGCCGGCGCTTCCTAGTGCTCGCTCGACCCACCGACACAGTTCGGCCCTTCAGCCTCCTGGCCGGTGGTGTTGGTGCCGATGGGCACGCCATCCACCACCGTGCCGGTGTCGACCGAGACGGTGCCGCCCGCGACGGTGACCGGGAACTGGTCCATGCCCCGGGGAGCGGGGCCACCCTTCTTCTCGCCTACCCGGTTGTACTGCGAGCCGTGGCAGGGGCACTCGAACCATTGGGAGGTGAGACACCACGGGACCCGGCAACCCAAATGCGGGCACTTCTGGTAGAGCGCGATCACGCCGGCCTCCATGCCGCCGAGCACGGATTCGCCGTAGACAGCCTGGGCCGCCGCCAACGCATCGGCCGGGTAGGGGTTGATGTAGAACCGGCCCTCGGGGACGTAGAACGGCTCCCGGCTCTCGTTGATGGTGGCCAGGATGTCGTCGATGTTGCCCACGTTGAGGGTGGAGCCGAAGCCGCCGCTCAAGGTCGGCCACAAGAAGGCAATGCACGAGGCTCCGAAGCCCGACAGGGCGAAGCCCATCATGCCCACGGTGGAGCGGTTGAGGAACTGGCGGCGGGTGACGCCGATGGCGTCCTCGTCGGGTGGCACGTAGGGCGCCAGTGGCGCGGAGTCGGCACGAGCCAATTCGGTGCCCGCCGACGTGCGGGCCAGCACCGCTTGGCGCTCGACATCCTTGCCCCGGGAGCGCCAGCCGGGTGCGCTCTCGGACTCGCCGGCCTCCTCGGTCGACTCCGTGCGCCCGTTGTCGCGACGCCGGGCGGTGGTGAACAACACCAATGCGGCTAACGCCACGAGCACCGGAATGGCGATCGTAAGAACCGTCGTACCTTCCATCAGCAGCTCCCCGTTCCGTGGCGATTACAAGTCAAAGAAGACACCGTCGATCCAGGGAAAGGTGAAGTTGAAGCCGGGACCACGGAAGAACGAGCCGATGATGACCAGCACGGCCCAGAACATGCAGAAGATGGTGAACAAGGAGATGGCGAACTTGCGGTCTTCGGGCCGGGCCGAGGGGTTCTTGTCACTGAAGGGCGCCAGGATGAGGGCGAAGATACCCATGCCGGGGATGGTCACGCCCGCCACCATCGGGTGGAACATGGTCAACAGCTCCTGAAGGCCGAGGAAGTACCAGGGCGCCTTGGAGGGGTTGGGCGTGAGGTTGAAGTTGGCCAGGCTGAGCAGCGGGGCGTTGACCACCGCCGAGAACACCAACAAGAAGGCGGTGATGGCCAGGGCAGCCACGAACTCTCCCACCAACAGGTGGGGCCAGGTGTGCACCTTGTCGACGGGCTTGGCCTTGACGTCTTGGATCGATCCGGCCTTGACCACGGTAAGCAGACGCTGGGTGTGACCTTCGGGCCCCGTCGCCAACGGTGGGGCCTGGGCACCGGCGGCAGGCACGGTGGCCACGCCACCTCCGGGCCGCTCGGCGGTGGCCACCCCTCCGCCCTGGGCCGGGTCGCCTCCGCCGCCGCCACCGGCGGCCGCCGAGCGCGCCGCCTGGGATCGGGCCAGAAGGTGGGCGGGGATCTTGCCGGAGTCACCGCCGGCGGGCGCCGGGGCGTCGGTGGCAGGGGTGACTCCACCGTCGGCTGGCGGCGCGTCGTCGGACGCCTTGGCCGCCGCCTTGGCCTTGGCCTCCTGGGCTCGCTTGAGCAGGTGCTCGGGGATCTCGGTCATAGCCGTTCGCCTCCTTACAACGGTCCGGAGATTCCGCCGTCCTTGCGCACCCGCCAGAAGTGCACGGCGAGGAAGAGCACGAGGACGAAAGGAAGCATGAGGACGTGGAGCACATACCAGCGCAACAGGGTGTCGGTGCCGATCTCCACCCCACCGAGGAGGACAAAGCGGACCTGGTCACCGAACACCGGGGTGTAGCCCATCATGTTGGTGCCCACCGTCACCGCCCACAGCGCCAACTGGTCCCACGGCAGCAGGTAGCCGGTGAACGACAGCAGCAGGGTGAGGGTGAGCAGGATGACGCCGATGACCCAGTTGAACTCCCGAGGGGCCTTGTAGGCCCCGTGGTAGAAGACTCTGGCCATGTGCAGGAACACCGTCAGCACCATCAGGTGCGCGCCCCAGCGGTGCATGTTTCGCACCAGCAGGCCGAAGGTGACCGACGTGTGGAGCGTCTGGATGTCGGTCCAGGCCTGGGCCGCCGTCGGCCGGTAGAAGAACATCAAGAAGATGCCGGTAACCGTGAGCAGAATGAACAAGAAGAACGACAGCCCGCCCAGGCACAGCGTGTAGCTCACCTTCACGGCATGGCGCTTGACCTTGACCGGGTGCAGGTGGTAGAGCACCGAGTTCATGATCACGTAGGAGCGGTTCCGGGGGCTGTCGGTGTAGCCCTTGCGGAAGATCGATCCGGGACGAAAGATCGAGTTCCACGCCTGGGAGGCCTGCATGGCCTCCATTCGTTCGCTCAGCTTCTCGGAAAAACCCTTGTGGCCGCCTCCTTGCACGGTCTTGGCCATCAGAAGCGCATCCCGTAGGCGTAGCCGTAGTTGTTGTCCCGCTGGTGTTGGTCGCCATCGCGGGCCGAGACCCCGGCCTTGCCGAGCACAATCACGCCCGTGGGGCAGCGGTCGACGCACAGGGCACAGCGGGTGCAGATGTCCTCATCCACCACGAAGATGACGTGGTCGTCGGGATCGACGCCCGGTTCGATGGTGTTGGTCGCCTCGGCCACCGAATCCGTGGACAGCATGTGGATGCACTTCCACGGGCAGATGTCGACGCAGCCCTCGCACATGATGCATTCGGACTGGTCGATGTGAAGGAACTGCTTGGGCTTGACCGACTTCGACAGAGCCTCGGGCGCGATCTCTTGGAGGACGTAGTCGCCCGAGAACGTGGGCATCGGCGGGTTGGCATCGGTCTTGGCCATGGGTTCAGCCCTTCTCTGCCAGCTTGACGAGGGGACGGCCGAAGGGCGAGGTCTCCAGCTCCTTGCGACGGGGCGGCTTGGCCTTGCCCCGGTCCTGCCAGACCTTCCACACCACGACCTGGGC
>JBBSLT010000080.1:0-11221 GCA_038233555.1 Acidimicrobiales bacterium | reverse complement strand
GCTTCGGTGGGGGCGGCGGCTTCGGTGGGGGCGGCGGCTTCGGTGGGGGCGGCGGCTTCGGTGGGGGCGGCGGCTTCGGTGGGGGCGGCGGCTTCGGTGGGGGGTTCGCCGGTGTTGCGCTTCTCCACCAAGGCCTTGAGGCCGTAGGCAAAGTTTCGGGGCAGGGCTTGGAGCAGGCTGGCGAACTGTTGCATGGGGGCGGCCAGGCCGCCGGCTAGGCGGGCGAGCAGGATGGGCCGGGGCGGCACGTCGGCCAGGGCTCGGGCGGCGTCGGCCGACAGGGCCGAGGTGCCGAGTATCCCACCCTTGACCACCAGGGCCGGGTTGGCTCGGGCGTAGTCACGCAGCGCCTTGGCCACATCGACCGGATCGCCGGTCACGAAGGTGAGGGCGGTGGGGCCGATGAGAAGCTCCTCTAGGCCGTCGAGGCCGAGGTCGCGCACGGCGAAGCGCACCAAGGTGTTCTTGTAGACGTGGTACTCGCCCCCGACCTTGGTGAGGTTGCGGCGCAGCTCAGCTAGTTCCGCCACCTTGAGGCCGCGGTACTCGGTGAGGATCGTGGCACCCGCCGACGACAGCCGGTCGCGTACCTCCTCGACCACTGCCACCTTCTCCGGTCTGGGATTCTCCATGTGACGTCCAGATGCGCTCGGGGCTCGCGGCGTGAGAAGAACCCCGGGTCAGACTGGAGTTCGCCTCGTCGGGTGCGGGAAACCCGCTTACGCGCCTAAGCGCACCAGAGGTCTGCGGCGAGCAGATCGGTTGTGGGGAGAAACCTAGCATGTCGAGCCGCCGGCCACACCGGCCGCCGAAGGCGGCCTTCATCGGGCTGGCGCCGGGCGAGCGTCAGCCCGCCCGTCAGGACACCGTCAAGCTCGCCGAGCAAGCTCCGCTTGCGATGGCGAAACTACGCGACGGCGGCAGCGTTGAGCTCGTGAAGGCGGGAGGGATCGATCTTGACCCCCGGACCCATGGTGGACGAGACGCCGACCCGCTTGATGTAGCGACCTTTGGACGCCGCCGGCTTCGCCCGGTTGAGCTCGTCGACCAGGGCAGCGAAGTTCTCCTGGAGGGCATCGGCGCTGAAGCTGGCTCGCCCGATGGGGACATGCACATTGGCCCCTTGGCGCTCGGTCCGGTACTCGACCCGTCCGGCCTTGAACTCCGAAACCGCCTTGCCCACCTCCATGGTGACCGTGCCTGTCTTGGGGTTGGGCATGAGGCCACGAGGACCGAGAGTGCGGCCCAGCTTGGCCACCTGGGCCATCTGGTCGGGCGTGGCGATGGCCACGTCGAAGTCGAGCATCCCGCCCTGGACCTGGGCGATGAGGTCGTCAGCGCCAACCAGGTCGGCGCCGGCGGTGCGGGCTTCGGCCGCAGCCTCGCCGGTGGCAAAGACCACCACCCTGACCACCTTGCCCGTACCCGAGGGCAACGAGACGGTGCCGCGCACCTGCTGGTCGGGCTTGCGGGGGTCGACACCAAGTTGAATGGCCACCTCGATGGTCTCGTCGAAGCGGGCCACAGCCAGGCTCCTGGCCAGCTCTACCGCCTCGACCGGGCCGTGCAGATGCTCCAAGTCGAAACGGCGAGCAGCGTCGCGGTAGCGCTTGCCGGCGGTCATCCCGCCACCTTGATGCCCATGGAACGGGCCGTGCCGGCCACCTGAAGCTTGGCCGCCTCCAGGTCGTTGGCGTTGAGGTCGACCAGCTTGGTCTGGGCAATGTCGGTGACCTGGGCATCGGTGATGACGCCGGCCTGCTCCCGACCGGGATTCTGTGACCCCTTCTCCAGACCGAGCGCATCGCGGATGAGCACCGCCGTGGGCGGGGTCTTGGTCACGAAGGTGAACGAGCGGTCCTCGAAAACCGTGATCTCGACCGGCACGATCGTGCCCCGCTGCGCCTCGGTGGCGGCGTTGTAGGCCTTGCAGAAATCCATGATGGCCACGCCGTGGGGGCCGAGGGCGGTTCCGACCGGGGGCGCGGGCGTTGCCGCCCCGGCGGGGATCTGGATCTTGACCACGGTGGCCACCTTCTTCTTTGCCATTGCGGGTCCTAGCCTCCTACAGCTTGGCGATTTCGCTGAACTCGAGCTCGACCGGGGTTTCCCGGCCGAAGATGTTGACCAGGACCTTGACCTTGAGCTGGTCCTCGTTGATCTCGGCGATCTGACCGGAGAAATCGGCGAAGGGGCCCTGGCGCACCCGGACGCTGTCCCCAATCTCGTACTCCAACCTAGGTCGCTGCTTGGCCGGCGCCGACCCACCGACCTCGTCGGGCTGGGACAACGCACCCTCGACATCGGATCGCGACAGCGGCAACGGCTTGCCCGCTCCGCCGACGAATCCAGTAACCCCGGGAGTGTTGCGGATCACGTCCCAGGAGCGGTCGTCGAGGAAGCACCTCAGGTAGAGATACCCGGGATAGACCTTCTTCTGCACGACGACCTTCTTGCCGCCCTTGAAGTCGATGACGTCCTCCATGGGGATGACGACCTCGAAGATGGAGTCCTCCATGCCCATGGAGGAGATGCGGCTCTGGACGTTGGACTTGACCTTGTTCTCGTAGCCCGACTGGGTGTGAACGACGTACCAGTTGCCAGGTCGGTCGTAGGGGCTCTGGCGGCGAGGCACCTCGACGATGAGGTCCTCGGCGTCGATCACGTCGTGGTCATCGTCGCTCGAACCATCGGAGGCTTCGGCGCCGCCGTCGGTGTCGACGTCTTGACCCGGCTCTGGGGCCTCGGGCCCGGTTTCCGGAGCGGACCCGCCGAGGATGGCGGCCGCCTGTCCGGCGGTCAGGCGCTCGGAGGCGAGCGTCTCGTCGTTGGAGTCGGTGGGCTCGTTGGGCTCGGTGGAGGACTGCTCGGACATGGGCTCAGCCACCGAAAAGGAAGAAGACGCTTTCGGCGAAAGCGAAGTCGAGACCGAAGATGAAGGTGGTGAGCACGATGAGGGTGAACAGCACGATGCCCGAGTACCTCACAACCTCGGCCCGGTTCGGCCACTGCACCTTGCGCAGCTCGCCCCGAACCTCCCGCAGGTACGTGCCCGGGCTGGTGCGCTCCTTCTTGGGGGCAGCGGCATTGCGGGTGGCCTGCTTGGGCTTGGCCCGCGCCGGCTCACCGTCGGGGCCGAGTTCGCCCTGACGCTGCAGCATCCTCTTGGTCTGTCGGTTCATGGCCATGTCAGTCACCATCACGTCGGGGGGCAAGGGGGTCGCACCCGGAGAAGCAGGGCAGGAGGGACTCGAACCCCCAACCGCCGGTTTTGGAGACCGGTGCTCTGCCAAATTGAGCTACTGCCCTCCGCAGGAGGGACGTCAGCCACGATAGCAGGACCACCAGGTTCAGCGGATAGGTAAACCGCTTCTTGGCTCGGCGAAGGGAAGGACAGCTTCAGCCGGCGAGGGGAATCCTGCGGCCCCGGGTGCGAGAGGCGATGACCAATGCTCCCGCTGCACCCGCTGAGGCCAGCGCCAGACCTCCCACGTAGGCGACCTTGTGGCCGCTCAGGAGCGACCGCAGCAGGTGGCGTTCACCAGCGTCCTCCAGGGAGGCGAGCACGTCGGCGACGAACCCGGGGCCGGGGTCGAACACGTCGGCGCGCAGGGTGCGCAGGGTGCGCAGCATCTTGCGGTAGCGAGCCAGTTCGGCTTGGCAGCGCAGGCAACTTTCCACGTGGCGGCGGCCGCCCAGATCCTCGATGGCCACACCCTGGGGCGAGGTCGACACCATTCCAGCCAGCTCCTCACACCGCACGGGCAGCCACCTCCTCTCCGGGCAACGGGTAGAGCCGCTCGCGAAGCCGGGCCCGGGCCCGGTGCAGGCGCACCTTGGCCGCCGTCTCGGTGATCCCGAGCTCGGTGGCGATGGCTTCATGGGGCAGGTCGTAGATGTCACGCAACACGATGACGGCCCGAAGCCGGGGTGGCAGCTCGCCCAGGGCGACCGTCAGCTCGTCGCGCAGGGCGCTGGCGTCGGCCCGGGCCTGCGGGTCGCGCTCGGCGCAGCCGTCGGGCACGGCGGCGTCGTCGGCCAGCTCTTCGTGGCGATGGCGTCGGCGGCGGTCGAGGTGGCTCGCCGCACAGTTGGCGGTGATCCGGTACATCCAGGTGGTGAAGCGGGCGTCGCCCCGGAACTTGGAGATGCCCCGGTACGCCCGCAGGTAGGCCTCCTGGGCAACGTCGCGAGCGTCGTCCTCGTTACCCATGAGACGGTAGGCCAACGTGTAAGTGTCGGCCGAGGTGAGGCGGAACAGCTCCTCGAAGGCCTGACGGTCGCCGTCGCGGGCGGCCGCCACCAGAGCGGTCAAGGTTGCGGTCATCGCCGATTTCGACCCGGGGATCGCCGTAGTGGTTACGTCGGCCTCTAGCGGGTCTCTCGGTGCGCGGTGTGCTGGCGGTCCCACCGGCAGTACTTTTTGAGCTCGATGCGCTCGCGGTCGTTCGACTTGTTCTTCATGGTGATGTAGTTGCGCCTCTTGCACACCTCACAGGCCAGCGTCACCTTCACCCGTTTGTCACTCGCCATCGTGTTCCTCCCTTGGTCTTCCTCGTTACCTGCCTGGTAGCGGCGGCCGGACTCGAACCGGCGACCCCTCGATTATGAGCCGAGTGCTCTCACCAACTGAGCTACGCCGCCAGGAGAGAGCCCCCTGTCAGAATCGAACTGACGACCTTTTCCTTACCATGGAAACGCTCTACCGACTGAGCTAAGGGGGCGTCGCTCGAATCATACTCCCTGAGCTGCGCCGAAGAGGCGAGGTGGGCGACGGTAGCGTCTCGACCGTGGAGGTGCGACCGGCCCGACTCGACGACGCCGAGGCCATCCGGGCCATCTACAACTCCGAGGTGTTGACCTCTACAGCCACGTTCGACCTCGTGGCCCGCACGTTGTCTGATCAGCAGGCGTGGCTGGCCGCCCGGTCGGGCGCCCATGCCGTCGTGGTGGTCACCGACGACGACGGCGAAGTCGCCGGCTTCGGCTCACTCTCGCCTTACCGGGACCGGCCCGCCTACCGCACGACGGTGGAGGACTCCGTCTATGTGCTTCAAGATCATCAACGGGCCGGGGTGGGCAGCCTCCTGCTGGGCGAGTTGGTGGAGGTGGCATCCGCCCATGGCTTCCACTCCGTCATCGCCCGCATCGTGGGAGACCACGAGGCGTCGATCGCCTTGCACCGTCGCCACGGCTTCACGCTGGTGGGGGTGGAGCGGGAGGTGGGACGCAAGTTCAATCGCTGGCTCGACGTCGCCGTCATGCAACGCTTGTTGTAGTCAGCCTGCCGGCTTTGTGTGCACGGATGATGCGCTACGCCGTATCCGTGCACACAAAGGTGGCAAATGACGATCTCACGGTGGGCCGGGAAGGATTCGAACCTCCGTAGGCAATGCCAGCAGGTTTACAGCCTGCCCCCGTTGGCCGCTTGGGTACCGACCCGTGAAGGGGCCACGATAGCGTGGTGGGGGTGCCCAGCTTCGACGTGGTTTCCGAGATCGACGACCAGGAAGTGAGAAACGCCGTCGATCAGGCCCAGCGGGAGGTCACCACCCGGTACGACTTCAAGAACACCGGGTCGGAGATCGAGTTCGGAAAGGACGAGCTGCTCCTGCGGTCGGGCACCGAGGACCGTCTGGCCGCCCTGCGCCAGGTCGTGGAGGAGAAGTTCGTCCGCCGCAAGCTTTCCCTCAAGGTGCTCGACTGGGGCAAGGTCGAAGAGGCCGCTAGCTCCACCGTGCGCCAGCGGGCGGGGCTGCGGGCGGGGATCTCCAGCGACACGGCGCGCGATCTGAACAAGCGCATCAAGGCAATGGCGCAAAAGGGTGTCCAGTCCCAGACCCAGGGCGACGTCATCAGGGTGACGGCCAAGAAGCGTGACGATCTCCAGGCCGTTATCGCCGGCCTCAAGGAAGCCGAGGTCGAGCTCCCCTTGCAGTTCAAGAACTTCCGCGAGTAATCGCCTTCACTCGTTCGCTTCACTCGTTCGCTTCACTCGTTCGCTTCACTCGTTCGCTTCACTCGTTCGCTTCACTCGTTCGCTTCGCTCTCTCCGTTCAGGCGAGCCTTCTTGTGCTCAGGACGGTGGCCAAGCCACCGACCTGAGCGCTGAACACCTTCCTGGCGGGATTCGCCCGCTGGCCGCCATCCAGGGTGGGGCCGGCTTCGCCGGCTTCCTGTGGCCGGCGGCGACTACGAGGCGAGGACCGTTCGTAGCGCTGGGGGGATCAGGGGGTCGAGCCAGTGCGCAACGACGGCGTCGGCCTTCGATCGCTGTTCGGCTGAGGTGGCTTGTCTGGTCTGGAAGGTGGTCCAGTCGACGGAGCCGGCCACCCGAGCCGCTTCGGCCTCGGCCAGGGCCATAGCCCCCCCGCTGGGGCTCATCGCCGACGCCCACAGCAACGCCGAGCGGGGCGCCTCGAACGAGGCTGACCCGGCACCGGTCATCCCCGGGGAGGACACCGACGGGATCGGGTTGTCGGCGGCCACGGCGTCGGCGTAGCGCTGGATGAGGCCAGGCGCGGCGGCGATGGCGTCGGTCAGGAACTGGTCGAGGATCAACTTGGGGTCCACCGCACTCCCACCGCCAGGGTGGTACTCGGCGTGGACGTGGGGGGATCCCCCACGGGCGTTGCCCGAGTCGCCCACGAAGCCGACGACCTGACCTTGAGTAACCGTCACCCCCTCGGTGATCCCGTCGGCAATGCCCGACAGGTGGGCGAGGTACCAGAAGGTGCCGCTGGGCTCGACCACATAGGCGGCCAAGCCGCCCAGGTTGCTGTTGGTGATGCGCATCTTCCCGTCGCTCGGAGCCCGTACAGGCGTGCCCATGGCCGCGAAGATGTCGGTGCCCATGTGCAGGCGCCACCCCGGCCCGAACCGGGGGAACCACCAGTCGTGGGAGTAGTTGGCCTGGCCGGCGACAGGGAAGGCCCCGAAGCCGATCAGGGCAGCCTCCTCGGGACTGACGCCATACTCGCCGAGGGGGGCGAGGGCGGCGATCAGATCGCTGGTGTTGTTCGCAGGTGTACGCCTGACCGAGTTCTGGAGGCGCCGGAGGTCGTCGGGGAACGGCCCCGCATCTTCGGGCGGCTCCTCCCCGTCGCCCGGAAGCAGAGGTGCCGGCGCATCTCCGGGTGGAGCATCGCCAGGAACTTGAGGGACCTCCGAGGGCGGGGGCAACATCGGTTCGCCTTCAGGGGAGAGGATGAAGCCCGGTGGCCGCTCTGCCGGCGGTGGCTCTTGCGCCGCCGGCGGCTCTTGTGCTGGCGGATCCTCCGCAGGTTGCTCTGCGGCCGGCGGCTCGTTCCCCGGTGGTTCTTCGGACGGCCCCGGTGGGACCTCGGTCGGGGGAGGTCCGGGCGGAGCCGTCGTCGTGGTGGGGTCTGAGCAACCGGCCAGGCCACCGAGGAGTCCGCATTCCGCCGCTCCCGCCGACCACGTGCCTGTCGCCGTCATGGCGGCCACCACCGTGACGACGACAATCACGGCACGGACACGAGAACGGAGAGGTGACGACATGGACGTCACAGTTTCTACACGATCGCGTCAGGTTATCGCCACTCCCCGTGGTGAGCAGGTTAGGGCTCAGCTCACCCGGCTCCCGGCCCGTAGGCGGGCCACCCGGTCTTCGGTGGGTGGGTGGCTGCGGAACAGGTTGGCGAACTGCACCCGTCGACCACTGAGGGGGTTGACGATGTAGGCCTGGGCCTGGGCGGGCTGGACGTCCATGGGAATGGCCCGAGCGCCCCGCTCCAGCTTGAGCAAGGCCCGGGCCAAAGGCTCGCCGGTGCCGATGAGGCGGGCGCCACTCCGGTCGGCCTCGAACTCCCGGCTCCGGCTCAAGGATGCCTGGAGGACGCCTGCGGCCAGAGGCGCCAACAAGGCGGTGGCCAGCAAGGCAATGGGGTTTTGACCCTCGTTGTCTCGACCACCTCCGAACATGGCGCCCCACTGGGCCATGTAGGCCAGGTAGGTGATGGCGGTGGCGATGGCGGCCGCCACCGAGCCAATGAGGATGTCGCGGTTGCCCACGTGGCTGAGCTCATGGGCCAGGACGCCCCGCAGCTCATCCCAGTCGCAGAGCTCGATGATGCCTCGGGTGACGGCGACGGCGGCGTGATCGGGGTTGCGTCCGGTGGCAAAGGCGTTGGGCTGGGGGGAGGGAGTCACGTAGAGCTTGGGCATGGGCATGCCCGCGGTCTGGCTGAGCTCACGCATGATGGCGAAGTACTCGGGCATCTCGGCCTCGGAGGCGGGAACGGCCCGGGCCGCCTTGATAGCGAGCTTGTCGGAGAACCAATACGAGCCACCGACAAAGGCAAAGCTCACGACAAGCATGACCGTGGCGCCGGTGCTGCCCCCCACCGAGCCGCCGATCACCAGGAACAGGCCAGTCAGGCCGGCCAGCAGCACGAAGGTCTTGAACGTGTTCTTGCTCATGTTCTCGTCGTCATCTCCCAGGTAGTTGGGGGTTTTTCCATCTCCTGAAGGATACCGGCGGGCGCCTAGTTCCGAATCGTTCTCAGCTCGAGGAGCGGGCCCGACGCAGGGCCACCCCGGCGAAGAGCGCCCCGGCCACGACGAAGGCGACGGCTAGCGCTACCGGGAGCCAGTTGCGGCCCGGCGCCGTGGTGGCGAGCACCACGATGCGGTCGGCTCCCGCCGCGGCGTCGACGCCATCGAGAGCGCCGGCAGCACCCCCGGCGCCACCGGCGTCTTGGACCAACAGGAGACCGCCGAGGCGGGCCACCGAAGCGGCCATGACCGCTCCCTCCATCGGTTGGTCGCCACCGGCCAGGTACACCACGTTGGTGGGCAGGCCTCGATCGGCGGCCTCACCTGCCACCGCCGCAGAGGTGGCAGCGAGGTCGTCGCCCCCCAGGCGGGTGGGCGACGGCAATGCCATCATCGCCTCTTCGCTGATCGACGACGGCCCGCCGACCACCAGCGCTCGCTCGACAGGGAGCGAAGCCAGGACCTCAGCGGTGACCGGCGGGATCTCGCCCCCCGTGGCGAAGAGGACCGGGAGCCGCCGGGCGGCAGCGAGGGCGGCCGCCGGCGCCGCCGCCGGATCCTCCGGGTCCACGATCACGACCTCGTCGATGGCCGGCGGCGGGGTCCCCTCCTCTTGGAGGTCCTCGAGGTCACCGTCGCTCAGGCGGGGGGTGTCCGCCAGCGCCCGGGCCAGGGCCGCGGCCACGGCGTCGTCCGCGCCTTCGAGGCGAACGACCGAACCCTCGCTTAGGCCGGCGTCGACCAGGTCGCGAACCACGTCCTCGGACAGCGAGTCCGCGCTGCCGACGACGAACGCCCCGCTCGGGTCGAGGCGGACGATCTCGTCCTTGACCACGTCGGGCAAGCCCGACGCCGGTGAGACCAGGACCGGCCCGTAGTTGGCCCGGGCCAGGGGGGCGGCCGCCAGGGCGGCGGCGACGTCGCCCTCGGCCACGATCACCACCTTGGTGGCGGGGTCGCCGTCGACCCGCTGGTTCCCGCCGGGATAGGTGTATTGAGACAAAGCGACGTCGCCGGTGGCGGTGAGCGCCTCCACCTCCTCGACCGGCGGGGCGCCCTCGGCGTCGAGCTCGAGGGTGGCGAAGTAGATGTCCTGGCTCCCGTCGAGGAAGTTGCCCTGGCGGGGGTCGGCCCACGCCACCATGGCCGACCCGTCCTCGAGGGCGGTAACCGCCGGATGGTAGAAGGACGTGGTGCCCACCCGGGCGTCCAGCCCGACGTCGAGGTTGATGGTGCGGTCGGTCACCCGTTGATTGGCCGAGACGCTTTGGCCCTGGTCGTCGGAGAAGGCGTAGTAGATGTCGTTGAACTCCGCCGGCCCGGGATAGGCGTGACGGCGATCGTGCCAGACCAGGTCGACCCTGCCGTCGGGCGCCACCTTGACCTGGGGGATGCTCTGGTCCGCCCCGTCCCCGCCCTCAGCAGCGTCGTCGTTGACGCGTAGGGGTTCAGACCACGACGTGCCTCCGTCGGACGAGCGGCGAAGGAAGATGTCGCTGTCGGCATCTTCTGCAGCCGAGGAATCAGCCTGGTAGGTGACATAGAGCGTCCCGTCGGGACCGGCGGCCATCTTGGGGTGTCGCAGGCCGGTGATGAGCTCATCCTCGCCACCCACGACCGTCCGCTCCCAGGTCGCGCCCCCGTCCGAGGACGACCCCACCATCAGCCGGTCCTCCCCGGTCTCGGTGTCGAACCGGGCGCGCCAGGCGATGAAGGTCTCGCCGTCGGGGGTCACCGCCGGCTGGGACTGCTCACGGGCGATGTCGAGCGGAGCGGTGGCCACCAGCTCTTCGGGTGTCCGCGGGGCAGTGGCGTCAACCGGCTCCGCCCAGGTCAGCCCGCCGTCGTCGGAAACCGCGGTCACCACCCGGTACCCGCAGGGACCACCACAGCCAGGAACCTCCTCATCCTCCTCGAGGTCGAGGTACGCCCCACCCCAGGCCGCCACGTACACCCGGTCACCCTCGGGACGGGCCTCCACCGCCAGCTTGGGGCGCTGGTGGACAGGACCGATGTCGCCTTCGGCACTGGTCTCCACTCCCCCGGGGATGGCGACCGTCGCCGTCTCGAAGGTGCGTCCACCGTCGGTGGAGCGGGCCACGAGGATCGAGTCTCCCTCCCCCTCGCGCACCGAGGAGAAGGTGGTGTACACGTTCTGGTCCGAGCCGAAGGCCACGCTGCCGTCGCTATGGGTGTAGCCACCACTGTCGAACCCTGTGCATGGCGAGTCAGGGAAGCCCTCCGGCGCACGAAGGTCGTCGCCCTCCCAGGTGCCGGCGCCGTCGAAGGTGACGCGATACACACACTCGCCCCGCAGCAGCTCCTCGGCCACGAGAACGACGTGGTCGGGATCGCCCGGGTCAGCCGCGAGTCCGGGGATGTCGAGGCCGCGAACAGGATCCCCCTCGGCGTCGTCGACGACCACTGGCTGGTTGTCGCTGACTCGAACAGGGGCGGGCTCGCCCTGCGCCGCCGCTCCGGGCGGGACGGCGAGGAGCCCCGCCAGCGGCAGCAGTAGCAGGGCTCTCAGACGAATGGTGCGTGCGGGTATCACGTATGGTGTTCCTTTCGGCGATGTCGTCACTCCACTCCTAGCCGCAAAAGGGTACAACCTGCAATTGCGGCAACCTTCGGTGCGACGACTTCTCCGATGACTTGACGCCCGGAGCCACAAAATCTAGGTTTCCCGCTCTCCGGCACGCCG
>JBBSLT010000079.1:0-11349 GCA_038233555.1 Acidimicrobiales bacterium | reverse complement strand
GCCAGGGTGGCGCACTTGATGCGGACCGGGAACTTCACCACCCCTTGGAGAGCGGCCAGCTCCCCCAGGCTCACCCCCGGATCGGGGACGGGCGTATCGGTGCCGCTGCCATCGCCCTCGTCACCGTCGAGGCGCGACTCGTGGATGGTCATGAGCGCCTTGAAGGCGGTGTTCAGCGCCCGGATCTCCTCGACCGTGCGGCCGATGACGGCCTGGGACATCATCGACGCCGACGATTGGCTGATCGAGCAGCCCTGGCCACCGATCTTGAGGTCGGTGACCCGACCGGTGTCGTCGAGGTCGACGTAGATGACGATCTCGTCGCCACAGAGCGGGTTGTAGCCCTCGGCCCGCCGGGCCGGCGGGCACTCCAGCTCTCCCCGGTTCCGGGGGTTGCGGTAGTGGTCGAGGATGATCTCTCGGTACAGGTCTTCGAGTCCGGCCATCAGTCGTCAGTCTTCTAGAAGAAAAGCTCGGAACAGGAGTCGAGGGCGTCGACCAGCGCATCGACATCGGATTCGTCGTTGTAGAGGTAGAACGAGGCCCGGGAGGTGGCTCCGAGGCCCAGGCGGCGCATCAGGGGCTTGGCGCAATGGTGGCCGGCCCGCACGCATACCCCGGCCTGGTCCAGGACCTGGGAGATGTCGTGGGGGTGGATCCCCCGGAAGGTGAAGGAGATCACCCCGCCCCGAAGGGCTGGGTTCTGGGGCCCGTAGACGACCAGGTCGTCACCGTAGCGGTCGGCCAGGGTGGCGAGGGCGTAGCCGGTGAGGGTCACCTCATGGGCCCGGATGGCCGCCATGCCGTAGCGCTCCAGCTCGCCCACGGCCGCACCGAGGCCGATGGCCTCGGCGATGGGCGGGGTCCCGGCCTCGAACTTCCAGGGCAGCTCGTTGCAGGTGAAGCCGTCGAGGCGCACGTCGCTGATCATCTCGCCGCCGCCGAGGAAGGGAGGCATGGCCTCGAGCAGGGATTCGCGACCCCACAAGACGCCGATGCCGGTGGGGCCGAGCATCTTGTGGCCGGTGAAGGCCAGGAAGTCGGCGCCCAGCGCGGTGACGTCGGTGGCGAGGTGGGGGACGTACTGGCTGGCGTCGACCACTACCACCGCTCCAGCGGCGTGGGCCGCATCGGCCACCCGGCGCACGGGCGGCAGGGTGCCGAGCACGTTGGACATGGCGGTGAGGCTGACCAGGCGGGCGCCGTCGAGAAGGGTGTCGAGGTTGGAGAGGTCGAGCAGACCGTCGTGGGTGATGCCGAGGTAGCGCAGCTCCAACCCGAGCTGCTCGGCAAGGATGAGCCAGGGAACGAGGTTGGCGTGGTGCTCCATCTCGGTGAGCACCACGGCATCGCCCCGGCGCAGGTTGGCCCGGCCCCAGGAATGCGCCACCAGGTTGAGCGACTCGGTGGCGTTCTTGGAGAACAGCACCTCCCGGGTGGAGGCGGCACCGATGAAGCGGCCCACGGTGCGCCGTGCCGCCTCGAAGCGGGCGGTGGCCTCCTCGGCCATGGCGTAGACACCTCGGTGGACGTTGGCGTGGGTGGTGCGGTAGTAGTCGTCCATGGCCTCGATGACCGCGGCCGGCTTCTGCGACGACGCCGCCGAGTCGAGATAGACGAAGGGGCGGCTACGGGGACAGGCGA
This sequence comes from Acidimicrobiales bacterium, assembly GCA_038233555.1. Taxonomy (GTDB): domain Bacteria; phylum Actinomycetota; class Acidimicrobiia; order Acidimicrobiales; family CADCSY01; genus JADDRA01. Next base: position 9,705 of record JBBSLT010000079.1, on the reverse strand, counting down.
AGACCGGGAAGTCGGCCTTGACCCGGGCCACGTCGAGAGGCGTGGCGTTGAGGATGGGGCTTTCGAGGGAGTTCAGCGTTGCCATGCTTCGTAGCCCTCCTCCTCGAGGCGCCGAGCAAGCTCGGGCCCGCCCTGGTCGACGATCCGGCCGTCGATCAGGATGTGCACGACGTCGGGCGCCAACAGATCAAGGATGCGCTGGTAGTGGGTGATGCACAGCACCCCCAGCTCGGGCCGGTCGCGGCGCACCTCCTGGACCCCTTGGGCCACGATGCGCAGGGCATCGATGTCGAGGCCAGAGTCGGTCTCGTCGAGGATGGCGAGATCAGGCTCGAGCATGGCGAGCTGCAGGATCTCGTTGCGCTTCTTCTCGCCGCCCGAGAAGCCCTCGTTGAGGTAGCGGTCGGCGAAGGAGGGATCCATGTCCAGGCGCTGCATCCACTCCATGACGGCCAGGCGGGTCTCCAGGGCGGAGAGGTCGGCGATGCCCTTGCGGGCGGCCATGGCCTGCTGGAGAAACGATCGCACCGGTACTCCGGGGATCTCCTGGGGGTACTGGAAGGCGAGGAACATACCCGCCTTGGCCCGGACGTCGGGATCCCAGCCGGTGATGTCGTCGCCCTTGAAGATGATCTGCCCGGCGGTCACCTGGTAGTCGGGGTTGCCGAGCAGGGCGTTGGCCAGGGTGGACTTGCCCGAACCGTTGGGCCCCATGAGGGCGTGGACCTCGCCGGCGCCCACGGTGAGGTCGAGCCCTTTGAGGATCTCGATGGGAGCGCCCGTGCCCTCCGGGTCGACGGCGACGTGCAGCCCGACGATCTCGAACAGGGGCTGGGTCTCGGTGTTCGCCACCGCCCCAGTGTATTAGCACTACCGCCATAGGGGAAAGGGACCGGCGTGCTTTGTTCCTACCGGCTCGACCGCTACCGCTAGCCTCGGCCAGGTGGACCCACGCCGCTTCCTGACCGCATCCCTCGTGCTCTGCTCCTTGGTGCTGGTGGCCTGTGGGGCCGACCAGGATCCGGCCCTCGAAGTCCCCGACGCCGACGCCACCACCACCTCGGCGGCGGCCGCGCCCGGCGGGCCGACGTCGGCCGCAGCCAGCTTCGGGCCCATCCGGCTCACCGGTGCGGCTGAGATCCCCGGACCGGGTGCCGAGGACGGGACCGGAGTGGCCAACGTCTTCCTCGAGACCGACGGATCGATCTGCTACGACTTCATCTCCGTCGTGGGCATCGACACGCCCACCGCCGCCCACATCCACGAAGGGGGTGAGAGCGAAGCTGGTCCGGTGGTCCTATCTCTGGAGACGCCAACCGACGGATCTCTCAATGCCTGCGCCGCAGACCAGGCCGAGCTGAGCGCCCGCATCGCCGAGAACCCTGCCGGCTTCTACGTCGACGTCCACAACGCCGAGTTCCCCGAAGGCGCCATCCGGGGCCAACTGGGGAGCTAAGAGGTTCGGTGGCGACTACGGCCGAGAGCGTCCACGCCTCACCAGCCCCGCACCCGCCACTCGGAGAGGTGGGGTGCTTCGGCGCCGATGGTGGTGGCGTCGCCGTGGCCGGGCAGCACGACGGTGTGTGCCTCCAGGGTGAAGAGGTGGTCCTCGATGCTGTCGAGGACGGTGGCGAAGCGCTGGGGATCACCGCCGGTGGCGCCCGGTCCCCCCGGGAAGAGGGTGTCGCCACTGAACACCAGGGGTGAGCCCGCCAGTCGCAGGCACGTCGAGCCGGGGGTGTGTCCGGGCGTGGCCAGGACGTGCAGCTCCAAGTCGCCGACCTCGACGACAGCACCATGATCCAAGGGTCCATCATCACCGGAGATCATGGCGGCGTCGGCCGGGGCGATCAGCACCGGGTAGCCGGCGGTCCGCAGCGCGGGAACGGCCTGGACATGGTCCCAGTGGCCATGGGTCTCCAGGACCTGGGTGACGCCGAGGGCCCGGCACATCGCTAGCAGTTGGTCGGCATCGTCGGCTGCGTCGATCAACGCCGCCAGCCCCGTGCGCCGGCAGCGCAGGACGTAGACGTTGGTGTCGAGGCGACCCACCACCACCTTGTGGACCTCGGCCCGGTCGTCCTGGTAAGCCAGCGCCGTCATGGGTTCGAGGGTACTGCCGGGCACTCTCGGTAGGCTCGGCCGCCGATGCTCGTGGCCTTCGCCGTGGTGGGACTGGTCCTGGTGTTCGTGATCGCCGCCGTGGCTGTCGGTCGGGAGTCCAACCGGCTCTCAGCCCAGTCCCCCCGTCCGGTGTTCGACCTCGACGAAGCGGTCGCCTGGGTGGCCGACCAGCTCCCCTTCGAGGTCTCGGCCGTGCTCAGCCACGACGATGTGAGCCGCATCCTGCGCTGGAACCTCGAGCACCTCCAAGAGTCGGGTCCGACGGACGGTGCGGAGGCCCATGACCCAGCATTGCCCCCGTCGCCGATGTCGGTCGTAGGAGAGCAAGAGGCGCTCGATCGGGTCCTGGCTCGGGCCGCCACCGAGGACGTCGACTACACGTCGTCCCAGCTCCGGGCCGTCCTCCAGGCGCAGCTGGCCTACCTGGATCGCATCGGGGCCATGGGTCCGGCCGAGACGGCCGGGGTGCCAAAATGCGATGGAAAATGATGCGGGCGTAGGAGTACGATGTCGGTACCAGAGAAAGGAGGTGGTCCAGCTGAGCAAACCTTGTAGGACCCTGGAGGTGGTTGGCCGCTAGAGCGGCAGCCGGACCACCTGGCGAGTCCTCGCCAACCACCCCCGGACAGTGCGGCCAGGAAAATGGTCCACCTGGTAGTAAACGCCTGACTGGGTAGACAACGGCAGTGGTACCCCGGCGAGGGGAGCGCGGTAGCGCTCCCCTCGTTTGGCGTCCCCGGTCTCGATCACGCGAAGGGGTAGCGTTGACCACGGTGGAGGACAAGGTCCGTTCCGAGGGCCTGGAGCTCGATGCCCACCTGGCGCGAGCGTCGCCGACCGCCACCGCTCCCGGTCGGCCCGGACTCGTGGTCTGCCACGGGTTTCCCATCGGCGCCCTGGGCGGCGCATCGTCGGGGCAGACCTATCCGCAGCTCGCTGACCGCCTGGCGGCTGAGGCCGGGTGGACGGTGCTGAGCTTCAACTTCCGGGGCACTGGTGGTTCGGGGGGTGACTTCTCGCTCGGCGGCTGGCTGACCGACGTCCGCTCGGCCGTCGACCACCTGTTGGCCACGGCGGATGTCGGCGGTGTGTGGCTGGCGGGAGCGAGCACGGGCGGTTCACTGGCCATCTGCGAGGCCAGCGAGGACGATCGGGTGCAAGGGGTAGCGGCGCTGTCGGCTCGTGCGGATTTCGACGACTGGGCTGCCCATCCCCGGCGGTTTCTCGATCACACCCGCTCCATCGGCCTCGTTCGCCGCAGCGACTTTCCGCCCCGCATGGATGAGTGGACTCGTGAGCTCAAGCAGGTGCGTCCCCTGGCCCAGGCGGCCAAGCTTGCTCCCCGGCCCCTGTTGTTGATCCAGGGTTCCGACGACGACTTGGTGCCGGCCCTCGACGCTCGGGCCCTGGCCGACTGCCACGGAAGCGCTGAGCTGCGCATCATCAACGGGGCCGGCCACGGGCTACGTCACGACCCTCGCGCCGTCGCCGTGTTGTTGGGCTGGCTCGAGCGCCAGTCCGGCCCTCCGGCCGCCGGCGTCGAGGGCCCCGACGCCTGAACCTCCAGTTACTGGTTGGCCCGCTGCTCGGACTCGTGTGATGCGGCCTCGGCCCTGGACTTCTCGGCCTCGGCTTCCTTGCCGGCCACGTCTCGTTGGGCTTCGGCCTTGTCCTGTTGGGCTTCGCCCTCGCGCTCCAGATCCTCGTTGTCGCTGACTACACCAGCGGCTTCCTTGGCCTTGCCCTTGATGCCCTCGGATGCGCCCTTGGCGCCGCTCTCGGGTCCTGTGTCACCCATGGTGGGTCCTCCTCGTGATCGACGGTCAGGGGCGACCCTACCCACCAGACGGGGGGCTGATCAGTCGGCCTTGCCCTTGCCGGCGGCCTTCTTGGCCTGCTTGAACGCTCGAACTTCCTGGAGGGTCTCGGGGGAGGTGACGTCGGCCACCGAGCGGGGCTGGTCGTCGGAGAAGGGGGCCGCCGCCTCCTCCCATCCGGGGGGACGAATTCGCCGTCGCTTGGCCAGCACGGCGAGGAAGATCCGGGCCTTCTCCGGGCCGAAGCCGGGTAGGGCCGACAGGCGCTCGAGCAAGTCGGCACCGGTGGCGGCGTCGATCCAGAGGCGCTCCGCACTGCCGTCGTAGTCCTCGACCAGGTGCCGGCACAGCTCCTGGGCTCGGCGGGCCATGGAACCGGGGTAGCGGTGCAGGGCAGGCTTCTCCTTGAACGCCGCCTCCAGCTTCTCGGTCTCCATGTCGGCGATGACGGCGGCATCGAGCGAGCCACCGAGCCGAGCGGCCAGCTTGGCCGGCGAGGCGAAGGCCCACTCCATAGGCACCTGCTGGTCCAGCATCATCCCCAACAACAACGCCAACGGATCCCGCGCCAGCAACCCGTCAGCCTCGGGATCACCGGTGATGAAGAAGTCAGCAGCAGCCACCATGTCAGGAAAAGAATACTGTTCGGAGTGCCTGCACACTGACAGCAGTGCTGCTACTTTCGCGCTCGTCGACACCGGCCCCGCCGGGCGATGGGCCACGGCTGCGATCATCGGCAGCGACTTGATCGCACCTCACCTGGCGGTCTTCGAAGTGGCCAATTTGCTGCGCCGCCACGAGCTCGCCGGCCTCATCGGAGGTGACCAAGCGGCCGAAGCCCACGCCGACCTCTTGGACCTCGCCATCGAGCTCTGGCCCTACGATCTGTTGGCCCCTCGAGCGTGGGAGCTGAGGCACAACCTCTCCACGCACGACGCCTCCTACGTCGCCCTCGCCGAAGTGACGGGCGCCACCCTGGTCACCCTCGACACCCGAATCGCCGGTGACAGGACCCGCCCGGCGGATCAAAGGAGGCGAGGATCAACCGCCTCAGCATCGATCCCGTAGCGCTCGATCGCATCCGAAACCGCCGACTCCTTGACCTGGCCCTCGCTGGCCAGCGCCGCAAGGGTCGCCACCACGACGTGGGCGGCGTCAGTCTCGAAGTGCCGCCGAAGTGCCGCGCGAGTGTCGCTGCGACCGAACCCGTCGGTGCCGAGGGGGACGAAGCTCGACGGCACCCACCGCCCGATCTGGTCGGGAACCGCCTTCATGTAGTCGGTCACGGCGATGCAGGGGCCCTCGGCCTCCGACAACACCTCGGTCACCCAGGGCGTGCGGGGCGACTGGGACGGGTGCAGCCGGTTCCAACGCTCGGTCGTCAGCGCGTCCTCTCGGAGTGCCTTGTACGAGGTGGCCGACCACAGCTCGGCGCCAACGTCGTAATGCTCGGCCAACTCGTGACGCGCCTCGCGTGCCGCCAGACAGGCGCTGCCCGAGAACAAGATGGTAGTTCGCACCGAAGGCTCGGGTGGGGCGGCGATGAAGCGGTAGAGGCCCCGCAGGATGCCGGCCTCGGCTCCCTCGGGCATCTCCGGCATCGGGTAGTTCTCGTTGTAGAGGGTGAGGTAGTAGAAGACGTCGTCGCCCTCGGCGTACATGCGACGGCAGCCGTCGGCGATGATGATCGCCAGCTCGTAGGCGAAGGCGGGGTCATACACCATGCAGTTGGGCACGGCCGAGAACAACAGCGGGCTGTGCCCGTCCTCATGTTGGAGACCCTCGCCGTTGAGGGTGGTGCGCCCGGCGGTGGCGCCCAGCAAGAAGCCCTTTCCCCGCTGATCGGCGAAGGCCCAGATGAGGTCGCCGGTGCGCTGGAAGCCGAACATCGAATAGAAGATGTAGAAGGGCAGCATGGTCACGCCGTGAGTGGCGTAGGCGGTGCCGGCGGCGGTCAGGCTGGCCATCGAGCCGGCCTCGGTGATGCCCTCCTCCAGGATTTGTCCCGACTTGGACTCCCGGTAGCTGAGCAGGAGATCGGCGTCCACCGGCTCGTACTGCTGGCCATGCGCCGCGTAGATACCGATCTCGCGGAACAGTGAGTCGAGCCCGAAGGTGCGGGCCTCGTCGGGGATGATGGGCACCACTCGCTTGCCCACCTGCTCGTCGCGTACCAGGTTGCGCATCATGCGGGCGAACACCATGGTCGTCGACGCCGCCTGGGTTCCCGACCCCTGGCGGAACTCGGCGAAGGCTTTGTCGTCGGGCACGTTGACGCTTCGGGACCGGCGTACCACCCGCTTGGGCAGCGAGCCGTCGAGCGCCTGGCGACGTTCGTTCATGTAATCGTGCTCGGGGGAGCCGGGCGGGGGCCGGTAGTAGGGCGGGTCACCCGACTCGAGCGCCTCGTCGGGCACCTCCGACTCCAGGTGGAGACGGTCGCGGAACCCTTTGATGGCTGGGCCCAGCATCTTCTTGATCTGATGCGTGGAGTTGCGCCCCTCGACGTCGGGGCCCAGCGTCCAGCCCTTGATGGTTTTGGCCAGGATGACGGTGGGCGATCCTTGGTGCTCCACCGCGGCCTTGTAGGCGGCGTAGAGCTTGGCGTAGTCGTGGCCGCCCCGAGGCAGGTTGCGCAGCTCGTCGTCGGAGAGGTGGTCGACCATCTGGCGCAGGCGGGGATCGGGCCCGAAGAAGTGCTCGCGGATGTAGGCCCCTGACTCCACCGAGTACTTCTGGAACTGGCCGTCGAGGGTGGTGTTCATCTTGTTGAGCAGCACGCCGTCGGTGTCGCGGGCCAGCAGCTCGTCCCAGCGGGTGCCCCAGATCACCTTGATGACGTTCCAGCCGGCGCCCCGGAACACCGCCTCCAGCTCCTGGATGATCTTACCGTTGCCCCGGACGGGGCCGTCGAGGCGCTGGAGGTTGCAGTTGACCACGAAGATGAGGTTGTCGAGCTGTTCCCGGGCGGCGATGGACAGGGCGCCCAGCGACTCGGGCTCGTCACACTCGCCGTCGCCCACGAAGCACCACACCCGGGAAGCGCTGGTGTCGGCGATCTCCCGGTTGCGCAGGTAGCGGTTGAAGCGGGCCTGGTAGATGGCGTTGATGGGGCCGATGCCCATGGAGACGGTGGGGAACTCCCAGAAGTCGGGCATGAGCCTTGGGTGGGGGTAGCTGGAGAGGCCACCCCCACCGACCTCTTGGCGGAAGTTGTCGAGCTGGGACTCGTCGAGGCGGCCCTCGAGGTAGGCCCGGGCGTAGAAGCCGGGGGCGGCGTGGCCCTGGAAGTAGACCTGGTCACCGGCCAGTCCGCCGTCCTTGCCCCGGAAGAAGTGGTTGAAGCCCACCTCGTAGAGGGCGGCCGAGGAGGCGAAGGTGGCCAGGTGGCCGCCGATGCCTTCAGCCTTCTTGTTAGCTCGCAGCACCATGACGGCGGCGTTCCAGCGGATGAAGGCCCGGATGCGACGCTCGATGTGCTCGTCGCCGGGGAACCAGGCCTGTTCCTCGGGCGGGATGGTGTTGATGTAGGGCGTCGAGACCGTCGCCGGGAAGCCGACCTGGAGGGCCCGGGAGCGCTCCAACAGCTTGGATACGAGGAAGCGGGCCCGGTTCTTGCCCCGGGCGTCGACGACGGCGCCGAGGCTGTCGAGCCACTCGTCGGTCTCGGCCGGATCGATGTCGGGGACCTGCTGGACGAACCCGTCGAAGATCATGCCCCCATGCTGTCAGCCCCGGACCGACTTCGCTCGGCTCTCACGGCTCGCCCTTGTAGCGTCCGGCCGTGGCCGTCAGCGTGTACACCGACGGGGCCTGTCTCGGGAACCCCGGCCCCGGTGGGTGGGCGTGGGCAGTTGAGGGGGGGCGCTTCGCCAGCGGCGCCGAGAACCCGAGCACCAACCAGCGCATGGAGATCGCCGCCGCCCTGGAGGCGGTGCGGGCACTGACCGGCGAACTGGTGGTGGTGAGCGACTCCACCTACGTGGTGAATTGCTTCCGCGACCGCTGGTGGGAGGGCTGGTTGGCCCGGGGATGGCTGAACAAGGCCCGCAAGCCGGTGGCCAACCGCGACCTGTGGCAACCGCTGATCGAGCTGGTCCGAGATCGGGGCGACGTCAGCTTCCGCTGGGTCAAGGGCCACTCCGGTGACGTCATGAACGACCTGGTCGACCGCTTGGCGGTGGAGGCGGCGTCGGCGGGGAAGGGCCGTTCGGGAGAGGGCCAGCCGGCGGCGCTCGGGCCGGCCGATGCACCGGGGCGGGCGGCACCCGTCGACGACGTACCCGCCGGCCACTTGGTGGCCGTCGCCGGCCACCGACCGCCGGAGCTCGGCGGCTACGACCCCAACCCGGTGGCCGAGCGGGTGCGTACCAAGCTGGAGGAGATCCTGGCCGCCACCGCCGAGATCCAGCCCGAGCTTGTGGTCCTCACCGGCCTCGGTCTCGGTGCCGAGCAGCTCGGGGCGGAGGCTGCGGCCAGCGCCGGCGTGCCCTACGTCGCTGTCCTTGCCTTCCCTCGCCAGGACTCGGTCTGGCCCGAGGCCAGCCGCCGGCGCTACCGGGACCTTCTGGCCGGGGCGTCCGGGCAGGTCGTCCTCCAGGCCAAGGCTCCCGCTTCGAAGGCCCAGGCCGGCGTGGCGCTGAACCGGCGGGACGCCTGGCTGGCCCGCCATGCCGCCGAGGCGGTGGTGGTCTGGAACCGGGAAGACCCCGTCGTCGGCCGCCTGGCCCGCTCCTTCCAAGACGCCCTGGGCGAGCCCCAGGTCTGGCTGCTCGAGCCATGACCGCCGTCTGTTCGCCTGTCCTTCCCGTTCCCCCCTACTGACCCCCTTCCTGTTCTTTGTCGACTGGACCGTGCCTGGCCCTGCTGATCCGACAAAGATCGAGGGGGTGAGGGTTGGGGCAGATACTGGAGGGACCTTCACCGACGTCGTGACTGCCGACGGCACCGTGGCCAAGGTGCCCTCGACGTCCGACGATCCGGGACGGGCCCTGCGCCGCGGCCTCGCCCTCGCCCTCGCCACCGAGGCAACACCACCGGCCCTGCTGACCCACGGCACGACGGTCGCCACCAACGCCCTCTTGGAGCGAAGCGGCGCGGCCGTCGCCCTCGTCACCACTCGGGGTTTCGCCGACGTCATCGAGATCGCCCGCCAGGACCGCCCGTCGCTCTACGACCCCGAGGTGATTCGACCGGTTCCCCTCGTTCCCCGGCGGTGGCGCTATGAGGTGGGCGGACGTCTGGGGCCCGACGGGGCCGAGCTGGAACGCCTGGACGTCTCCGGACTGCCCGAAATCGACGCCGACGTGATGTCGGTGGCCCTGTGCCTGCTCCACGCCGACCTCGATCCAGCGCATGAGCGGGCGGCGGCCGAGGAGCTGCGCCGGCGCGGCTACGACGTCTCCTGCTCGCATGAGGTTTCCCCGGAGTTCCGCGAGTACGAGCGGATGTCGACGACCGTGGTCAACGCCTACCTCCGCCCCGTGTGCAGTGCCTACCTACGAAGTCTGCGCGGGGTGGCTGATGAGGTACTGGTGATGACCTCGGCAGGGGGCCTGGTGCCTGCGCTCACCGCCGCCGAGCGCCCGGTCGCCTTGGTCCTCTCGGGCCCGGCCGGTGGAGTTGGAGCGGCGGCGGTGGTGGCGCAGGCGTGCGGGTGGCCCGACGCCATCAGCTTCGACATGGGCGGGACCAGCACCGACGTCTGCCTCATCCGAGGAGGGGCACCCGAGCCCGCGGTGCAGCGGGAGGCGGCCGGCTTGGC
>JBBSLT010000078.1:0-11419 GCA_038233555.1 Acidimicrobiales bacterium | reverse complement strand
TCGGCGGATCACCGCCGATAATCCGGCGGGGTGCCCGGTGACCGGAGCGCCACCAAGCTCGGTCGAACGGAGCGAAGCGGAGTGAGACCGAATCAGACCAGGCGGAGGTTGGGCTCGGCGCCGGCATCGAGGGGTGTGGGCCCGTCGGACTGGAGGCGCCACCACCCTGCGGCCGCCACCATGGCGGCGTTGTCGGTACACATCGAGCGGCTGGGCAGGAAGCCGGCCAAGCCGTCCTCGACGCAGGCATCGAGGAACTGCTCCCGCAGCGAAGAGTTGGCCGCCACCCCCCCGCCCAGGCACACGGTGTGGACGCCGGCCTCTCGGGCGGCACGACGGGTCTTATCGACGAGCACGTCGACAACCGCCTGTTGGAAGCTGGCGGCGACGTCTTCGGTGGCGACGTCGGGATGGGCCCGGACGTAGGTGACCACCGCGGTCTTGAGCCCTGAGAAGCTGAAGTCGAGGCTTGCCCCGGACATCGCCCGGGGGAAGGCGATCGCCGTCGGGTCGCCGGTGATGGCCAGGCGGTCGATGGCGGGGCCGCCCGGATAGCCGAGCCCAAGGAAGCGGGCCACCTTGTCGAAGGCCTCGCCGGCGGCGTCGTCGACGGTGGAGCCGAGGATCCGATAGCGACCGTGATCCTCCATGGCCACCAACATGGTGTGGCCTCCCGAGACCAGCAACGCCACCAACGGCGGCTCGAGCGCCGGGTCTTCCAGGAACGGGGAGTAAAGGTGGGCTTCGAGATGATTGACGCCCACGAAGGGCACGTCCCATGCCAAGGCCAGCGCCTTGGCTCCGGCCAGGCCAACCAGCAGGGAGCCGACCAGGCCGGGGCCATAGGTGGCAGCCACGGCGTCGACATCGGGGCCCTCCACCCCCGACTCCACCAACGCCTCGGCCACCACCGGGGTCAACAGCTCGACGTGGGCCCGACTGGCGATCTCGGGGACGACGCCGCCGAAGCGGGCATGGAGGTCGATCTGGCTGGAGACCACCGAAGAGCGCACCTCGGTCCCAGCGGCCACCACCGCCGCGGCCGTCTCGTCGCAGCTCGTCTCGATCCCGAGCACGAGCCCAGCGCCACCGCCAGCGCCAGCGCCACCGGCGATCATGCCGCGCCCTCACCCACACCGGCGCCGAAGCGCTCGGCGATGGCGTCCAGGCGCTCGGCGTAGGCGGGCTGGTCTACGTCGTGGGCCCACATGATGAGGGCGTCCTCCTTGGTCTCGGCGTAGTACCCCCGACGCACACCGGCGGGGACGAAGCCGAAGCGACGGTACAGCGACTGGGCGGCAACGTTGCCCATGCGCACCTCGAGGGTGAGACCGCGACAACCCTGATCGCGGCCCCAAGAGGCCAGGGCATGGAGCAGCCGGGTGCCGACCGCCCGCCGCTGCCAGGGGGGATCCACCGCCAAGGTGGCCACATGCCCTTCCCCCACGGCGACCATGAGCCCGCCGTAGCCCACGACCGACCCAGCGGTGCGGGCCACCACGTAGCGCCGGCCGGGCCCGACCTGCAGCTCGGACAAGAACAGGCCGAGCGTCCAGGGCCGGGGACAGACCTGGCCCTCGATGCGCAGCACCGAACGCAGGTGACGCCGGCGCATGGGCACGATGTGTACGGCGCAGGCGGGAGGGGGCCCGGTGTCGAGATAGGGGGAGGCGGCCATGGTCAACCCAGTGTTCCCGCCTCGGGTGATCCCTCACCCGGCGCCGGACGTTCCCGGCTATGCCAGTTGATCTCGGCGTCGGCCTTGCGCAGGTACACCGGTTGAAGCTCCCAGGGGTTGATGAACTCCTCGCGAATCGCTCGGGCGTGGGCGAGCTGCACCAGCGAGGCGGCCGAGGGGTGGGCCAGGCCGGCCTCTCCGATCTCCACCTTGGTCAGCTCCTGGAGCGCCTCGGCGTAGCGCAGGGCGCCGTCGCCTACGGCCAGGCAGTCCTCACCGGTCGCCTGGATCTCCGAGCAGAGCTCCTCGGGGGTGCCGATGCGCTGCTCGGACAGCCGCTGGACCCCGCCGGGTACCTGGCGGTAGAAGCCGTAGAAGACCTCCCCCCGGCGGGCGTCGATCACAGAGACGATGCGGCGATTGGTCCAGCGCACCGGAAAGGCCAGGAGGTCGAGGCTGGAGATGCCGATGACCGGGACCCGAAGAGCCATGGCCAACGCCTTGGCCGTGACTACCCCCACCCGCAGCCCCGTGAACAACCCCGGGCCGACGTCGGCGGCCACGGCACCGATCTCGTCGAGCTCGATGCCGGCCTGGCGACGGACGAAGTCGATACCCGGCACCAGGCTCTCGGCGTGGCGGCGGCCCTTGGCCACATGGAACGAGGCCCGTACTCCCTCGTGGGCACCGATGGCGCACCCCACCTGGGCGGTCGCCGTCTCGATGCCGAGGATCAACATGTCGCCTCCCGCAGCCAGGGAGCCACGGCCGCCGTCAGCGCCCGCTGGCGGGCGCTCCAGCGCCGACCGACCGACTCCAGGGTCAGGGTGCGCTCGTCGTCGGCGCTCCCGTAGGCCAGGCGGATCTCGAGGGAGTCACCGGGAAGGGCCGGGGCCACGACGTCTCCCCACTCGATCAAGGTCACGGCCACATCGTCGACCATCTCGGCCAGGCCCAGATCGAGCGCCTCTTGGAGGTGGTCGAGGCGGTAGACGTCGACGTGGTGCATCTTCAAGCGGCCGCTGGCGTAGGTGCGCACCAGGGTAAAGGTGGGGCTGGTGACGGGCTCGTCGACGCCCAGCCCGGCGGCGAAGCCCTGGGCGAAGGCGGTCTTGCCTGTCCCCAGGTCGCCGGCCAGCAGCACCAGGTCGCCGGGGCAGGCCAGGGTGGCGAGGGCGGCGGCCAGCGCCTGGGTCTGGTCGGCCCCGCTGGTGGCGGCGGACAGGCTCACGAGACTTCCTGGCGATCGGCGGACCCGCTGAGCGCCTGCTTGGCCCGGACCAGGTCGGCTCGCATGCCGGCCAGGGCGCCGACGTTGCCCCGCAGGGCGGCCGAGGGGTGGTAGGTGGGGATCACCAACCGGCCTTCCCAGGGGTAGGCGCGCCCCCGGAGCTGGGTGATGCCCTCCCGGCGCCCGAGGAGGGTGCGAGTGGCCACGTTGCCCAGCGTCACCACCACCTTGGGATCGAGATGATCGAGCTTGGCCTCGAGCCAGGGCCGACACGTCGCCATCTCGTCGGGCTTGGGGTCGCGGTTGGCTGGTGGCCGGCACATGACCATGTTGGTGATGTAGCAGTCGGCCCGGGTGAGGTCCATCTCCTCGGCCATCACCCGGTCGAGGAGCTTGCCGGAGCGACCGACGAAGGGCAGGCCCACGGCGTCTTCGTCGGCCCCCGGTCCCTCCCCTACGAAGAGCAGGTCGGCGTTCGGGTTTCCCATCCCGAACACCACCTGGGTGCGGGCCTCGGACAGGCGGCAGCGGGTACAAGTGGCTGCCTCGGTGGCGAGTGTGGCCAGGTCCGACACGGCCCGATGGTACCCGGGTCGCTCCTCAGGAATCGTTGGTGTCTCCGGAGGTGACGTGGTAGCGGCGGCGGACCCTCGAGGAGATGGCACACACCACCTCGTAGGGGATGGTGCCGAGGCGATCGGCCCATTCGGCCACCTCGATGCGCCGGCCCGCCTGCTCGCCGATGAGCACCACCTCGTCGCCCGCTTGGACCGGGGCGTCGGCGTCGGGAGGACCACAGTCGACGAGGAGCTGGTCCATGGTGACGGTGCCGGCGAGGGGCCGGCGCCGGCCGCCGACGAGCACCTCGGCCCCGACCTCCGACAACCGGCGGGGCACCCCGTCGGCGTAGCCCAGGGGAACCGTGGCCACCACCGTGTCGTAGGCACAAGGGCGGCGAAGGCCGTAGGAGACGCCGTCGCCGGCCCGTACCACCCGCACCATCGACACCTCGGCCTTGAGCGCCAGCGCCGGGCGCAGGCGCACCCGGCCGTGGAGGGCGGGGCTGGGGTCGAGCCCGTAGAGGGTGATGCCGCAGCGCACGAGATCGTGACGCAGCTCGGGCCGGTCGAGGGTGGCGGCCGAGTTGGCGGCATGGATCAGAGGAGGTTGGCGGCCGGCGGCGGCCAACTGCGCCACCACGGCGTCGAAGCGCCGGGCCTGGACCGCGGTGAAGGGATGACCGGGCTCGTCGGCCACCGCACAGTGGGTCCACAGGCCTTCGAGGACCAGCTCGGGTCGTTCGGCCACGGCGGCCGCAAGGGCCAGGGCGTCGGCCGGATCAGCACCCACCCGGTGCATCCCGGTGTCCACCTTGAGGTGCACGGCCAGGGGCTCGGCCCCGGCGCGGGCCACGGCTCGGGCCAACCCTTGGATGCCAGCCTCGGTGTAGACGGTGGCGCACAGGCCGAGGGCCACGGCGGCGTCGAGCTCGGCGGGCGACGGCTCCGACAGCACCAGGACGGGAGCGTCGATGCCGGCGGCACGCAGCATCACCGCCTCCCCCGCCATGGCCACGGCCAACCACGAGGCGCCGGCAGCCAGGGCGGTCCGGGCCACCGGGACCGCCCCGTGGCCGTAGCCGTCGGCCTTGACCACCGCGCACAGCACCGCCGGCGCGGCCACGGCCGCCATGGTGGCCACGTTGGCGGCCACCGCGTCGAGATCGACGTCGGCCCACGCCGGGCGGCCTCCGCTCACTCGCCTCCGCTCACTCGTTCTTGCGTCAGCGACTCGTCGTCTGGACCACCGGCTGATGCAAGAACGGCGGGAGTCACGACGAGGGGCCGCTCATCACGGCCCGGAGGATGTCGCCCCGGGCGATGATGCCCACCAGGTGGCCGTTGGTCGTCACCGGCAGGCGGCTGACGTCGTGGTCGTGCATGAGCGTGGCCGCCCGCTCCAGGGTGTCGTCGTCGGCGCAAGACACCGGCTCTTCCCCCATGACGTCGCCCACCGTGGCCCCGACCGCCCGGCGCAGGTCCTCCTCGAAGCGCCGGTGTGACGAGGGCAGCTCCAAGTAGGCCCCGAACAGCGAGATGACGGTGGGGTAATGCAGCTTGGTCTCCTGCACGAGCAGGTCGCCGCTGCTCAACATGCCCACCAGATGACCGAACTCGTCGACCACGGGCCCGCCGTCGACTCCTCGTTCGACCAGGCGACTGGTGGCCTCCTGCACCGTCTCGTCGGGTGAGAAGGTCACCACGTCGGTGGTCATGACCTCATGGACGAGCATGGTGCGGGGCATGTTTGGTTCCTAGGCGGTGGGCGGGCGGAGCTGGTCGAAGGCGGGAGGCAGCAGGTCGACCAGGTCGCCGGCGACCAGCCCGCGGGGCCAGCCTAGGCCCGCCGCCCGGCCGTGGAGGTGAGCGCCGGCGGCGGCGGCCGTGGCCGGCTCGAGGCCGGCGGCCAACAGGGCAGCGATGATGCCGGAGAGCACGTCGCCGGTGCCGGCGGTGGCGAGGCGAGAGGTGCCGGTGGTGCTCACGAGGGCCTCGCCTCCCGGACGAGCCACCACCGTGGTGGAGCCCTTGAGCGCCACCGTAGCGCCGGTGGCGGCGGCGAGGCGACGAGCGGCGTCGAGGCGGTCGGGGCCAGGAGGGTGGCCGGCCAAACGGGCGTACTCGCCGTCGTGAGGGGTCAAGACGGTGCTTGCCCCCAGCCCCTCGGGTCGCTCGCCCAGCGCAGCCAGGCCGTCGCCGTCGACCACCGTCGGGAGCCCGCCGCGCTCCACCAGGCGGCGGACCTCGCCGGCGGTGGCGGGGTCGCGCCCGAGACCGGGGCCGACGACCACGGCGTGGAACCGACCGGAGTCGGCGAGCACGACGTCGGCCCAGCCCCCGGCGGGCAGGCTGGTGCCCACCGCCTCGACGGGTACCCCCTCTCCGGCCGCCGCGCCCGGCGTGCTCAGGCGGACGTAGCCGGCGCCGGCCCGCTGGGCGGCGCGAGTGGCCAGGTGGGCGGCCCCGGTCATGCCCGGGCTGCCCGCCACCACCCACACCGCCGTCTGCCACTTGTGGGCGTCGAGGGGCCGGCCCGGGAGCCAAGCGACCACGTCGGCGTCGGTGACCAGCTGCGCCCGAGCCGTGGCCGAAGCGTCCAGGCCGATGTCGGCCACCGTGACCTCGCCCGCCACCTCCCGCCCTCGGCCCAGCACCAGGCCGGGCTTTAGGGCGGCGAAGGTGACCGTGCGCCGGGCGCCGAGAGTGGGCCCGCCCGCCTCCCCGGTGAGGCCGTCCACGCCACTCGGGATGTCGACGGCCAGGACCGGGGCGTCACCCACCGCCGGAGGCTGCCACGACCCCCGAAAGCCGGTCCCGTAGGCGGCGTCGATCACCAGGTCGTAGGGGCCAACGGGGGCGACCTCGCCGGCGGCCACGACCGTCACCCGGATCCCGAGACGGCGGAGGCGCCTGGCCACCTGATGCCCGTCGGCGCCATTGTTGCCCTTGCCCGCCACCACCAGCACCCGCCGGCCATAGCTTCCGCCCAGGAGGTCGAGGGCCGCACGGGCAACGGCCCCGCCGGCGCGGGCCACGAGGACCTCGACGGGCTCGGGGGCGGCGGCGTCGAGCGCCCGCATCTCCTCAGGCGTGACGATGGGGATCATCCGACCATTGTCTCGCGGCGGAATGGATTAGCCTTCGTCGCCGTGTCCCAAACCCATCCCGATGAGGGCTATGCCCGCCAACGGCTCCAGCGCCGCCAACTGCTCTGGCAAGCCCTGATGGGCGCCGGGGCGCTCACCGTCGGCCCCGGCCTGCTCCGGTCGCTGGGGGCGTCACCAGCAGTCGCCCCGACCGACCTCGGAGCCATCGTGCCCATCGTCGCCGTCGCCGCTCCGCCCATCATCACGAGGGCACAGTGGGGGGCCGACGAGTCGCTCAACGGGGACCGCCCCGACTTCGCTGCCATCGGCCGGGTCATCGTCCACCACACCGTCACCGCCACCCAAGAGCCCAACCCCGCCGCCCGCATGCGGGCCATACACGCCTTCCACGTCCGGGGCAACCGATGGTCCGACATCGGCTACAACTTCGTCGTCGACGGCTCCGGGCGGATCTACGAGGGTCGCTCGACCGGTGGTGGGCGCCACGACGGCGAGGACGATTCCGGTCGGGGCGTGATCGGGGCCCACGCCGCCGGCCACAACACCGGCAGCGTAGGGGTGGCCATCCTCGGCACCTACACCGATGACGGGATGACGCCCACCGAGGCCGCCCTCGATGCGGTCACGGCCATCGCCGCCTGGAAGCTCGGTCCGAGGGGCATCGACCCCATCTCCTCGAGTGCGCTCATCGGTCACCGCGATGTCACGGCCACCGGCTGTCCTGGTAGCGGCTGTCACCGGCGCCTCCCCGAGCTGCGGGAGCGCACCCGCGCTCGCATCGCCGGGTCGGTCGCCGCACCTACCTCGGACGACGGCGGGATCGTGGAGGAGCTGCTCGACACGGTGGGCGGCCTCCTCTAGCCACCTAGTCGCATGCTGTTCTTTGTCGCATGCAGTACCCCTGGTGTGGTCAACGCGACAAAGAACATACGGGGGGACATTCGTCCCGTGCTGTTCCCCTACAGCGCCACCGCCACCGCCTGAGCCAGGGCGTGGGTGTGGGTGTGGGTGTGGGTGAGGGTCAGGCGCCAGTCGCTGACCCCACAGTCGCCGGCCACCGCCGCCGCCGCCCGGTGCAGGCGCACCGAGGGCGCACCCGTGCGGGCCAGCACCCGGCGGAAGCGCTCGACGTCGACCAGATCGGCCCCGATCCCGATCACCGGGCGGTGCGGGGGCCCCGCCAGTGCTGGGCCAGGACGTGAACCGGCTGGGTCAACAGCTCGACGATGGGGACGGTCGCCAACACCTCGTCGTCGAAGGTCGGCTCGGTCTCGGTGACAGCATCGACCAGCGCCCCGTAGCGGCCCTGGTAGCCCTCCAGCACGGCCCGGGCCCGGGCCGCGTCCGGGATGGTGCCGGCCGTTCGTACGTGGAGCAGGACGAGACCCACGGTGCGGTTGCCCTTGCTCTCGGGGGCGATGACCACAGTCCGGGCGTCGCTCGCCCCGACCGCCATGGTGACCTCCCGGGTGGTGGCCACCCGGTGCTTGGTGCCCCGCAGTACGGGGTCGCGCTCAGCTCGGGACACCAGAGCGGCGGCAACCCCACCCTTGTCGACGACCCGGAGACGGGCGCCGGCGCCGGCCACGTCGCCCTCGATGCGGTAGTGGGTGTGGCCCACCACCTCGGTCACCGCCGGTCCGAGGGCGGCGAGGGTGCGCAGCGCCCGGTAGCCGACGTGGTCGCGGCCGGCGCCGGCGGCCAGCACCGCCTCCACCAGCGGGGCCCGCAACAAGGTGTCCTCGGAGCGGGAGATGCCCACGGTGACCGTCTTGGCCTGGTGCTTGATGGCGTCGATGGGCCGGGAGAGCTCGTCGATGCCTCGGGTGAGGACGTTGACCAACTCCTCGACCACCACGCTCGGCAAAGCCCGCCGGCCGTGGTCGAGCTCGAAGGTCTCCAACGGCAAGGTGCCGATGGCGTAGCGCAGCAACGAGGCGAGGTCCAAGGCGGTGGCCGGACGCAGGTGCCCGTCGAAGTCCCCGGCTCGCAGCCGTGCGAAGATGCGGCCGGCTACCGGCGCCAGGGCCGGCCCGAGGCGCTCCAACAACCGGAGGTCGACGGGATCGGCCAGGCTCTCGTCGACCGCGGCCCGGGCCTCACGCAGCAGCCGGGCCTGGGCGTCGATGGCCAGTGCCGCCTCGTAGCCGAAGAGGTGGCCGGCCATGGCCGAGAGCACGAAGGCCAGCGCCGGGTGGACGACGGGGACGAAGACGGTGACGACTGCGCCGGGGAACTCCTGGCCCTCGGTGGCCACCACCAGGGGGACGGCCCGGTGCGCCCGGTAGATGGCCACCTCCTTGGCTACGTCGTCGGCCGTCGAACCCTCCAGGCCGGCGGCGCAGACGAACACCAACGGCTCTGACGACAAGTCGATGTGCTTCTTGTCCTCGGTGGCGTCGCAGGCGATCGACTTGTAGCAGAGCTCTGACAACTTGATCCGCACCTCCTCGGCGGCGATGCGGTTGGCGCCGTTGCCCACCACCGCCCAGGAGCGCTGCGGCGGGGCGTGGCTGGCCGCCTCGGCCAACATCGGCCGCAGGGCCAGCACCTCGGTGAGGGCCTCGGGTAGGCGGCGTAGGCCTGCCAGCAGCGCCGACGCCCGGACCCGATCGCGGCATCCGAGGGCTTGGGCGATCCCCTCAGCCAGGAGGAACCCCGCCGCCACCTGGGCGTAGAACGCCTTGGTGGAGGCCACGCTCATCTCCACGTCGCGACCGTCGGAGGTGAACAGGACCCCGTCAGCCTTCTCCACCAGGTCGCTGTTGCGGCGGTTGACGATGGCCACCACCGCTGCCCCCCGCCCCCGGACCAGGTCGACCGTACGGTTGGTGTCGGTCGTGGTCCCGGACTGGCTGACCGGGATGACCAGGGTGTCGGACATGTCGTCGTCGAGGCCAAAGCCAGACAGCTCGGTGGCGAGGGTGGCCTCGACCCGCAGGGACGAGCCGGCGCAGGCGGCGGCGATGGCCGCGGCGATGCTCTGGCCGGCGACCGCCGCCGTGCCCTGGCCGACCACCAGGACCCGGGTGAGGGCTCCCCCGGCCAGAGCCTTGCCTACGGCTTCGGGCAAGACGTCGTCGTCGAGGACGACTTCGAGGTCCCCGTCGCGTTCATCGATGCGGCCGCGCAAGGTGCGGGCCAGGGAGCGGGGCGCCTCGGAGAGCTCCTTGAGCAGGTAGTGGGGGAAGTCGCCCCGGTCGATGTCGCGAGTCGTGACCTCGGCCACGACCAGATCGTCGTCGTCGAGGGGCAGGGCCACGCCGTCGTAGGTCCACCGCGAGATACCGGCCAGGCCGCTCTCGTCCCCGTCGACCACCACCACCTGGCCCCGGGCCCGGGCGGGACCGACCGTCGCTTCGCCGTCGATGCGGACGTAGCGGTTGGTCTCGGCCACCACGCCGTAGGGCTCGCTGGCCACCACGTAGGCGTCGTCGGCCACCCCGACGTAGAGCGACTGGCCACTGCCCCGCACCGCCAGCAGCAGCCGGCCGGGTTCGGCGGCCAGGCTGGCGGCCACTGCCATCGATCCCTCGAGGGTGCCGGCGGTCTGGCGGAATGCGTCGAGGGAATCGCCTCCCCCAGCCAGTCGGCGCGAGATCAGGGCGGGCACCACCTTGGTATCGCAGGTGACCTCGATGGGGATGGACAGGCCTTCCCGGCGGCGCAGCTCGGCGTAGTTGTCGACGTCGCCGTTGACGGCCACGGTGACATAGGGCGCCATGGCGGCGCCGGTCATGTCGGGCGCCATGGCGGCGCCGGTCATGTCGGGCGCCATGGCGGCGCCCTCCTCCTCGTGGTTGAGTGGATGGGCGTTGGCCTCCGACACGATGCCCACGCTCGCCCACCGCGTGTGGCCGAGCACGGTGACGCGGGCCGTAGGGGCCTGCAGAGCCCGGTGCAGCAGCTCGTCGGCGCCAATGGCCCGGCGCAGGGCCGCGGTGTTGTCGCCCAACTCTCCCACCTCCGCCGCCGCCTTGTAGACGAGGCCGAGGCGACCCTCGGGCATCCGGACGGCGCCGGAGGTGAACAGGACGTTGTCGATGCGCCCGGCCAGGAGGGACGCCACCTCGGGGTCGTCGACGTCGAGGCCGTGGCCGTCGACCAGGACGTGCAGGCCGACCGAATCTCGGCCTCGTACCTCGAGACGGTCGAGGGCGGACAGTGCCACCTGCACCGACGCCAGCGCCTCGACGGTGGCCCGGCTGGGGTCGTCACCGGCCAGGTCGGCCACGGCGACGGCGGTGGCGAGGCGATCGTGGCCCAGCGCCCACACCACGTCCTTCAGGCGCACCAGCGCCACGTTGCGGGCCTCCAGGGACCGGCTCCCGAGGTCGCTCACCTCCTCGTCGACGCCTTGGTCGAGTCGGGCGACAGCGAGGTCGAGGCGACCGGCGGCGGTGGCGAGCTCGTCAGCCACGTCCGGGCGGGCGAGGAGGAGGCGTAGGCCGGTGGTGCCCCGCAGCATCCCATCGAGGGCCTCCAGAGCGGTGGCCGCCTCGTCCATGGCCAGGGTGGGCTCGGAGCCTTCGGCCAGCGCCGTCTCGGCCCGGGCCAACTGCGAGCGTACCTCCGAGACCGGTGGAGACGCCCTGGTCGAGGGGCGGGACACGACAGCCACGATCCCGCACATGGCCGCTCAGGCTAGTCCCTGCCGACGATTCGCCTCTCACCCAAGGCCAGCACACAACAGCCCAACTGGCTCCGGTCGCGTCGGTTATCAGCGCGCTTCAGGTGTCAGAACGGACGGGGGACGTCAAGGGCGCCGGGGCGCCACCGTCGTGGTGGTGGCGGCGGCGAAAGGAGGGCGAGGCGATGTCGACGTCGCGGGCGGGGGGGCCAT